>NZ_NHML01000008.1:0-350750 GCF_002165735.1 Rhodococcus sp. NCIMB 12038 | reverse complement strand
AGCACCGGACTGCGAGCGCGCCAACGACTCGAGCACAACGCGCTGCCCATCGGATATCTCCAGAGCGGGTACCGGGTTCCTCATGCAGGGATTCTATCGAATTGACAGTCAATTATTTGCGAGACACACCACTAGGATGCGGGAAGGGCCCTTCGCAATGAACGGCTCGGCGCAGGTAGGGGGAGTGCAGATGCGTAGAGCAGGAATGATTCTCGCCGGAATCGGTATCTCGGCGGTGATCGCGGCGACCGGGCAGGGCATCGCCGCCGCGGCGCCCGAGGACACGACGGAAAGTGTGACGACCCTGCAGGTCCCACCGATCGGGATGAGCCCGGTTCTCGCCGCCTACTTCACCGTCGACGCAGTCACGGGCCGGGTACCCGGGGTCGTGCGGTTGCGCACCGTGAGCGAGTGTTACGTCCTGAATCCGATCAGTGCGGACACATGCATACCCGGACCGGGTAACAACATGAAGGCGAACGCCGTGCGGGTGCACTGGCTGAACGTGAACACCGGGGCGACCGGCGCGGCCACGATCCCGATCGGAGCCGCCGGGTCGACGGATTCGCCTCGCCCCGAGATCGACGTGGCCACCGGCAGCGGGCGAATCGTCGTCGGCACGATGGCCCCGGCCGAGTATCCACAGGCGCTGCTTCCGGGCTTCGGTACCTTCGACGTGCCCTGATCGCCTCCACCGCGAACCGCCGGCCGCCACCGCCTAGAATCTCGGTGGAGGCGGGCGCCCCACTCCGATACGTCGCCCGTCCCAGGTGCACAGACCCGCAGACGCGGTAATTTCGATCGGCGGAGAGTGGCAATGGAAAGTGGAGCACTGTTCGGCAGATACCGGCTGGACCGGTCGCTGTCGGTGGACGAGAACGGCGAGGTGTGGGCTGCATTCGACACCGTCACCGCTCAGCACGTCGAGGTGCGGGCGTTGCCGCGGGACGCGGCCGAGGACGACGAATACTGCGATCGGTTCGTTCGCGAAGCCGGTATCGCGGCACTCGTCCGGAACCCGCACGTGGTGCCGATCCACGACTTCGGGCAGATCGGAAACCGGCTCTACCTCGCAACTCCGCTCATCGCGGGAACGAACCTGCGGACGATCCTTCAGTCGGGCGGACCGATGGTGGCATCTCGCGCGGTCGGAGTTGTCGATCAGCTGGCGTCGGGGCTGGAGGCCGTGCACGCCGCGGGGCTGGTCGAGCACGGAGTGTCGTCGGCGAACGTCGTCGTGCTGGACGGGGGACTGGTTCAGCTCACGGACGTCGGGATCCCTGCAGCTCCCGGCGCCGCGGCGGGCGTCCCCGGTCTGAGCACCGTTTTGTACGAGTGCCTGACCGGCGGGCAGTTCGCGTCGAACGGCCGGGAGTTGCCGTCGTCGATGTTCTCGACGCTGCCCGTCGGCATGCAGGCTGTGATCGCACGCGGAACGGCAGCCGATCCCGCGCGGCGCTATCGGTCGCCGAGCGACCTGGCCGCGGCCGCCGCTCGTGCCGCGGCGACAGGTCCGCAGCCTGCCGCGGACCCTACTCCCGCGACCCCTCCGAACGACCGCAACCGCCGTCTCCTGCTCGCAGGGCTTGCGCTCGCCGCGATCATCGCCGTCGCGATCGTCGGGGGCGTGATCATCGGGTCGCAATCGTCATCACCCGACGTCGTGGTGCCCGTGCCGGCGTCCAGCGCGGCCGGGCCGGCACCCGCCACATCACCGACCGCCGGGGCGAACCCGACGGCTGGGGCGAACCCGACGGCCGCCGAGCAGGCGCCACCGGCCGCGGAGGCTCCGGTTCAGGACGAGGTCCCGCCGGCAGCGACTCCGGCGCCGCAATCACCGCAGGTGCTGCCGGCACCCGTTCCCGCACCGGCACCGGCACCGGCACCCGTTCCCGCACCCGCGCCCGCACCTCAGGTGCTGCCCTGCTACCCCGGCTACGAGCACACTCCGCCTCCGGACGGACCGTGTCTCCCGCCCGGCTCGCCACCGGCGCCGGCACCCGCACCCGCACCCGCACCCGCACCCGCGCCCGCACCCGCACCCGCACCTCAGGTTCTGCCGTGCTACCCGGGCTACGAGCACACTCCGCCTCCGGACGGACCGTGCTGGGCGCCCGGTGGGTGAGTCGCACGGGCGAGGTTGGTATCGGCGACCAGGTGAGGTGATCACCGACCTGCGTCGGCGGCGATCCAGGATTCACACACCTTGGTGACGGCGGCAGCGATGGCGTCTCCGTACAGGGTCCGCGCGGACCGGGGCTGTTCGATCTGAATTCCGCCCACGCCGTCGACGGTCAGGCGGTTGACCAGGTTGGACGCGGATTGACCGCTGTACCGCTCTCCGGGATCGGCCACGCGAACACGGACTCCGGTTCCGTCGAGTGCTTTCGCGACTGCGTTGAGGACATCCGATTTGAGTCGTGCGGGTGCGCGGCCCCCGATGAGGACGTCGTGTCCTCGGTAGCCGTGGAAGGACACGGCCCACTGGAATCGTCGTGCAGCCAGCGAATGTAGAAGCGGGAAGCTGCGCACGCTGAGATCGCCCGAGGAAATGTGCCATGCCCGGTACGCGTTGCCTGCCGGTCGCCACCCTTTGCACGTCCACAGGGTCGAATCGCGCGATCCGAGCGCCGCAAAAACCTGTTCGGCCTGCTGATCCGTGTGGCTTTCGATGGCGCCGCCGTGCGGTGCGAGGACCACGAGGCGGTGGTGATGCCCGTCGTCTTCGAGTCGCTCGATGAATTCGCCCTCCACTTCGGCCGCTGCCTCGGAGATGGTGGGGTCGATACACCGAAGGTCGAGGACCACCGCGTGTCCGGGCTCAGCGCCGATCCGACTGCATCCACCATCTGTTACCCAAACGGTGTCGATCCTTGCTGCATCGGCGTCCGGTATCAGTGTGAACAACGCGGTCGTTCCCCGGTGACTCACCCGCGCCTGCTGGCGGGGCTCTGCTCCCATCCGGGCCATTAGGCGCGGGTGAATCCCGACATGCTCGGCGACGTTTGCGCTGGTGGAGCGACCTCGACGGACTTCGAGGCGAACGGTGACCCTACCGTCACCATTCCGCCGCGTCGAAATCTGCTGTAACGGACGCTCTTCGAACACCTCCTCAGGTTAGGCGCGATACTGTCCCCTCGGGCCCTTGTCGGCAGTTGTCGCGCGGCGAAGACTCGAGTTCATGACTAATAAAGCAGTGGTCAGTCTCACCACCGGTCTCGAGGACGCAGAGAAGGTGACGGTTGCGTTTCTGGTCGCGGTCGGCGCGGCAGAACAACAGCGCCAGACGCGGATGTTTCTCACGAAGGAAGCGGTACGGCTCGCGCTCGACGGCACGATTCAGGGCGTCGCCTGCGAAGGTTGTCCGCCGCTCCCCGACCTGGCGGCACGATTCGAGAACGCCGGCGGCACGTACATGGTGTGTCCGATCTGCTTCGAGGCCAAGCACCTCGACAAGGACGCGCTGGTATCCAATGCCGAACTCGCCGGGACGGTGCCGATGTGGCAGTGGATCGGTGACGAAGGGGCGGTCACGTTCAGTTACTGAACCGGCACGGGGCGCGAGCGCTGCTGACTCGGTTACACTGCGCGCGAGTGCATTCGAGTCCGAATCCGATCGAGGATCGCAGGGGACGGGACGGGCAGTGATCGATCGCTACGTACTCGTCGACACCGATACCGGCGTCGACGATGCCCTCGCCCTGCTCACTCTCGCGCATGACCCCGGCACCGAGATCGTCGGTGTCGGAAGCGTCTTCGGCAACTGCACCGAAACACAGGCCGCGTCGAACGCCCTCACGGTCCTCTCTGTCGTCGGTCTCCGCGACGTTCCGGTGTGTATCGGACGGCCACGTCCCGGGCCGCCGCCCGCAACGCCGTCTGCACACGGTCTCGACGGACTCGGCGACCGCGGCCATCGGCCACCGCGGGACACTGGTTCGGCGCCCGGTTCCGCGGTCGAGCAACTATTCCGCGCCGCGGAAGAACGGCCCGGGGCGGTGGACCTGCTGTGCCTGGGACCGCTGGCCAACATCGCCGCCGCCGTCGCATGCGATCCACTGATCCTGACGCGGTTCCGGTCCGTCACCATCATGGGCGGAATGGGACTCGCCTCGCGGAGAGGCGCCGAGGCCGCATCGCAACCACAGTTCCTCGGGAAAGGCGACACGAACACCAATTACGATCCGGCCGCTGCAGCGGTTGTGGCCACATCGCCGGGGCCGATCACGTGGGTGGGAATGAATGTCACCGGCCGACTCGAATTGGACTGGGCCGACCTGGTCGCGCGCTCCGCATCGGGAAAAGTCGCGTCGTTCGTCCGCGACATCACCGAGGACTACCACCGGCACTGCACCAGCACCTACCGCGCGGAGCACCCGATCTACACCTCACACGATTCCGTCGCAGCCGCTGTGATGCTCGACCCGACGGTTGTGCTGTCCGCCACCGACGCCCAACCCCGGGTGCACCGGGTGGACGGGCGGTCGAGTGTCTGGGGCGTCACTCCGACGCAGGGGCGCGTGCACCGTTTCGTGACCGACGTCGATTACCGCTCGATCAGAGACCGGATCGCCGCCACCCTCGACGCAGACATGTCCCGAAGCGACTGACGGTACGCGCGCCGCGGCTCGCATTGCCACTCATACGGTGGCATCGAGCAGATGAAGCTCCTCCGCAACGATCAGGTCGACTTCGTCACTGGTCAGACCGGACAACAGATGTGCCGACAACATCGCTCTCACCTCCTCATTGTGCTTCTGTCAATGAGTCGAATGAGCAAGCGCGATATCGACATGATCGCCGAAATCCCGGCAAGAAATTTCAGAGTTAGTTGCCGTCCACCGGAACTGCGTCCACGCCCGGTGCGGAGGGATCGAACGGCGGCGGATCGGCGGGGTCGAATCCGCCGCCCACCGTCGAGCAGGTCGCTCCGGGCTCGGGGTAGGTGTTCGGGTTCTGTCGCAAAGCTACGAGGAAGTCGGCGATCCGCTGATCGTGGACGTCGTCGAGTCGGAGTTGGTGTCCCCACGACTGCAGCGACACCGCCGAACCGAGACCCGGATACGGCGACATCAGCGTGTACGGTTCGCCCTCGACGTGCGCAGCCAGTGCGGTGACGTCGTCGGCGCTCAGGCGATCCGGGTCGTACGTCACCCACACGGCCCCGTGCTCGAGGGAATGCACGGCGTTCTCGGTGCGGATCGCATCGGGATAGACAATTCCGGTGCACGTCGCCCAGTACTGATCGTGTGCGCCACCGAACGGCGGACTCTGGTCGTAGGCCACCCGTTGTGGTGCCTGCACATGGTCGGCGGGCCCATAGTCGACGGTGACGATCCCCTCGATTGCCAGTGACGGGTCGGGGTTGTCCGCGCTGGGTGCGAAGTCGTGGGCTTCACCGGTGTCGTCGGATCCGGCGGTCAGCACGTACGCACCGACGGCGACAACCCCCACCACCGCTACCGCGGCAGCCACCAGCCAGGGAGGACGCCGCAGGCCGCCCGGCTTCGATTGGGATTGCGGGCTCTCGCTGCGGTCGTTCGTCATCGCCGATCCTTCGTCTCACCGGGCGCCCGGACCGTGCGTCCCATCTACGAAGGATCGTAGTAGACGGGTGAGGTGTTGCTGACGAAGGGAAGTCGCGGTGCGACTAGCTCACAGCGAGGGGCGCGGGCGGGATATCGCGGAATCGATCATGGCGAAGATGTCGCGCTGTGACATCGTGTCGCTCGAGCCGTTCGTTTGAGCGGCCTCGATGAGGTCGTCGGTGAGGCTGTCGAACAGCAGTGCTGTGCGGGGATCGGCCCGAAGGCTGCCCTGGGTTTCGAGGGCGCGCAGCGCATCGACCGCGTCGCGGTAGTCGGCGAGACCGTCACGGGGCGGGAGCAACTGCATCGCTTGTGTGTTCATCGTGCTCAGCTCCGAACCAGGCTGTCGGACAGTCGCGCTTCCTGCAGCGCTCGACTGGTGGGATCGCAGCGGTACTGACCGGTCGTGGTGTGCCGGTAGCCCGGGCCGTCCTTCGCGACGGCGTGCCCGCAGTAGCGGCATTCGTGACCGTACTGCCCGATGCGGATGGTTTCGATGGTGGGATATGTGTTGGTGCTCATGGTCTCGTTCGTCGGTGTGGGTGGTGTGGTCGGTGCAGCGGAGGGGTCGGTCCCGGGCAAGGTGGACTTCGCGGTGACACCGCCGCCGGCGGGCGGGTCATGCGTATTCGACGACGGCGTCGGCCCCGGCGTGGGCGCTTCGTTCCAGGGCTTCCCAGACGAGGTCGTAGCGCTTGAGAGTGATCTCGTCCGCGTTGGCGAGCAGGGCGCTGAGGAGGGAATGCGGGTCGTCCTGCCAGGAGTCCAGGGTGGCCGCGACTGTTCCGTTGCTGAACAGGCCCGACTGGGCGAGGGCGTGTGTCCACTCGTCGAACAGTCCGCGGTGGATGCGCTCGACTGTGTCGTGGTCGAATCCCTCGGCGACGAAGTCGCGAGCGAAGGTGGCCGTGACGTAGTCACCGCAGGTCATCGGTTGTGCGTTCATCGGTGCGGGCATCCTCCGTCAGTGGCGGCGTCGGACCATCGGGCGACTCCGTGCTTATGAGTGAGACAGCTCACATCATGGCCCATTCGGGATACGTGACACATCGGCCGAATCACCGGGGGGTATACCTATTTCTGGTCCGCGCAGCCCCGGCCCGGTCGGAGTCAGGGAGTGTTTGGCCTGCTCACAGCCTCGAGGGTGGGCCGACACACGCTCCGGATATACCCGGTCAGTCTTTCGCGGCGTAGTTCGCGACGAACCGCACCCGGTCGCTGCGGCACGCGCGGTGGATGTACACGGTGGGGGTCTCGTCCGCGTCGAGATTCAGGCCGTCGCGAAAGAGGACCGCTGCACCCGGAGGCACTCCGAGCAGTGCAGCTACCCGCGGAGACGCCGCGCCCGCAGCGAATGAACGCCACGACGCCTTCAGTCGCACGCCGTAGACGTCGCGCCACACGGTGTACAGCGGGACGCCGTCTCGCAGGTGCCGGTCGATGTCGGCGAAGCGGCGGTTGTCCATCCAGACCGAATTCGCGAACCACGGCTCACCGTCCACTGCGAGCACCGTGTCGATGCGGCGCAACCGGCATCCGGGCAAATACTCCTCTGCCTGCGCTGCACTACCGCCGAGGACGATCTCACTCGAGACGAGTGACTCGGTCAGTGTGCGGCCCACGGACCGGAATGCCTCGCTGAGACCGTCCGCATCGTTGATGTAACTGGCGGCGAGCTCGATGGGGAAGTGGCGGGGCGGCGGGGCGACGAACGTGCCGGACCCCTGCTTGGCGACCAGCCGCCCGGCCCGGGTCAGTTCGCCGATCGCCTGCCGCACCGTCAGCCGGTTGACGCGGAGTTCGGCGGCGAGGTCGGTCTCGGGCGGCAACCGGTCTCCCGGCCGCAACGTGCCACCGTCGAGTCGCTGCAACAAGACGTCCTGCACCTGTCGGTAGAGCGGCACCCGACCCGGGGGCGATTTGCTCGGCATCCCATAAGTCTAGAGGACTTCGACCTGGGTCGGACGGTGTAGCCGACGTGTCTTTCGAGTTCAGGATGCATTCATTTACCGGTCATCCGAGGTGGTGGTTTAGGCTACTTGTCTAGATGAATATTCGGATATCAACTTCGGATACATCTCGGAAAGGCCCCGCCCGTGAGCATCAACCCGACCCTGCGCCGCACCTTGGCTGTCGCCGTGTGTGCGGTGGCCCTGTGTGGTGCCGCCGCCTGCGGCGACTCCTCCGCCGAAGGCGGCGCGCCCGACGTGCTGAAAGTGGGGTTACCACCGGCGGAGGCCAATGCGAACCTGCAGGCGAAGTTCGAGCCGGTCACCTCGCTGGTCGCGGCGGGCACGGGGAAGTCGGTCGAGGTGAAGCCGACGAGCGATTACCTGTCGATCGTCGAGGCCATGCGGTCCGGGCTCATCGACGTCGCTGCGTTCAGCCCCTTCCCGACGCCCCTCGCCGAAGCCGTCGCCGGTGTCGAGCCGCTCGTGGTGGCGAAGGGCGCGGCCTACAGTTCTGTGTTCGTGTGCCGCACGGACCGTGGCATCGACTCGCTCGACGATCTTCGCGGGCGCAGGATCGCGTTCGTCGATGCCGGATCGACCAGCGGAAACTACATCCCCAAGCTCCTGCTGAAGCGGGCCGGGATCGATCCGGAGACCGATATCGAGGGCAGCTACGCCGGTGGCCACGACACCGCCGAACTCGCCGTGAAGCAGGGTTCGGTCGACTGCGCCGCCGACGCCCGGTCGTCGTATCAGACGATGGTCGACAAGGGCGTCCTCGACGGAGCAGCGCAGACGATCGTCGCCGAGTCCGACCCCATCCCGGTCTCGCTGGTGGTCATCGCACGCAAGGATCTCGACCCGGCCATCTCGCAGGGAATCGTGGATGCATTCGTGAACGGAGACAATGCGGCGGCACTGGGAGTGGTCGGGGCAACCAGCTTCGAGAAGGCGCAGGACAGCGATTTCACGATCTTCCGTGACGCGGCGTCCGAACTCGGGGTGGATCTCGAGGAGTTGTCGCGGAAATGACAACGACGCGAAACGGAATTCCCCGCGTGCAAGCCGATGCGGTGAGCTACCGATATCCCGACGGCACCACGGCACTGCACGAGGTGTCGGTGCGGGTGGCGCCCGGCGAGATCGTCGCGGTGCTCGGTCGCAGTGGCGCGGGGAAGTCGACGCTCATGCGCTGTCTTGCGGGGCTGGAGGCGCCGACATCGGGCCGGGTGCTGCACGACGGTGTCGACCGCAGCGGGTTGCGGGGCCGCGCCAGGCGGCGGGCGCACGCGCGAGTGGGGTTGGTGTTTCAGGAGTTTCAGCTCGTCGAACGGGCGACGGTGCTGTCGAATGCTCTGATCGGGCGGCTCGCCTGTCAGCCACTCTTGCCGAGCCTCGTGCATTTCGTGCGGAGCCGTGACCGCGAGATTGCCGTCGAGGCCGTCTGCCGGCTCGGTCTCGAGGAACAACTCCGCAAGCGTGCCGACGCGCTCTCGGGTGGGCAGCGTCAGCGTGTGGCGATCGCCCGTGCGCTCGCGCAGCAGCCCGACATGCTGCTGGCCGACGAGCCTGTCGCCAACCTCGACCCCGTCCTGGCTCGCGGAGTCGTCGACGACATCGTCCGGCTGGCCCGTGTCGAGGGACTCACCGCTGTGCTGAATCTCCACGACGTCGAGTTGGCGCGGCACGTCGCGGACCGGCTCGTGGGCCTGCGAGCGGGACGGTTGGTGTTCGACCGACCGACCGCTTCTATTTCCGACACCGATCTCGATCTCCTGTATGCCGATCCGGCCCGCCCCCTCGCAGGAGTGCAGTGACCATGACACTCGACTCGAAGCCTGCCGAGCGCACGCTCTCGACCGCCGATCTCGCGGCTCTGCGCCGGCCCTCCTGGCAGACGGGCACCGGGGTGGTGGTCGTACTCGCCATCGTCCTGTGGTCGGCGCAGACCACCGAATTCTCCCTGGACGCCCTCGTCGACGGCCTGCCCCACATCGCCGATTTCGTCGGCCGCATGTTTCCGCCCGATCTCTCCGTTCTCCCGACCGCCGTCTCGCTGATGGGCGAGACCCTGGCCATCGCTGTCATCGGTACCGCGATCGGCGTGCTGCTCGCGCTGCCGTGGGCGCTGCTCGCGGCCCGGTCGGTGTTCGACCAGGCCTGGCTCCACCACGCGGCGCGGGCGTCGATCAACGTCACCCGCGCGATCCCGGAACTGATGTCGGCGCTGCTGTTCGTCTCCGCGGTCGGGTTGGGCCCACTTGCGGGCACATTGGCGATCGTCATCGGATCCGCGGCGGGGATGGCGCGGCTGTTCGCCGATATCTTCGAGACCATGGACATGCGGGCATGGGAATCGGCTGCCGCCGCCGGTGCCACTCGGTCCCAGCGGATCAGCTGGGTTCTGCTGCCGCAGAGTGTGCCGACCGTGGCCAGCTACACCCTGCTCGTGCTCGACGGGAACGTGCGGGCCGCGTCGCTGCTCGGCATCGTCGGCGCCGGCGGCATCGGCATGGAACTGACCCAGCAACTCCGGCTCTTCGAGTACGGCAACGTCCTCACGATCGTCCTTGTTGTCCTGGTGGTCGTGGTCGCATTGGACCGCGCCGCCGCCTACCTCAGAAAGAAGCTCATATGACAGTGACCGACCTCGACGTACTCCCCACCTGCGTGACCTCGGCGGACTTCCCATTGCCGAGGGCGGCCGGACGCGGAGCGGTGTGCTGTACCGCAGCGCTCTGCCCGCGCCGGGCGACGCCCGCCCTACCGCGGTCGACGAGTGGCCTGCCCGCACCGTCATCGATCTCCGCAGCCCCCGCGAGTTCGCGACCAGGGAGCACCCGCTGCGGTCGGACGAGACGGTGGTGCACTTGATCTCCCTGCTGTCCGACGCGGAGGTCACCGCACCGAATCAGGGGGCTCGGCTCGCCGACATTTACCAGGGCATCCTCGCGAATGCGGGGCAGCGGCTCGTGGGCATCCTCGACTTGGCGGCCACCGCGCCCGGCCCGGTGCTGCTGCACTGCGCGGCGGGCAAGGACCGCACCGGGGTCGCCGTGGCCTTGCTGTTGCGCACCGCCGGAGTCGAGCCAGAGCACATCGTCGCCGACTACGAGTCGACCAACGAACACATGGGCGCCGTCCTGGCGCGCATCACCCGCTTCGCCCCCGAACTCGGTCAGACGCATCCCAACGACCGCGATCTGCGCGGTGCCGTCCCCGAGGCAATCGAGGGTGTCCTCGCCCGTTGGGACGCTCACCCGGGTGGAGTCCACGCGTGGCTACGGGAGCGCGGTGCCACCGAGGAGACGATCCGACTCTGGACCACGCGTTTCACCGGGTGACGCAGCCCGGCTGGGCGGAACGGGTGCCGGCAGCATTTCAGCGACTCGCGACGGCTCTCGCCCGGTCGTCGCGCAGCGCGTCGGCGAGCTTGCCGCACCCGCTTTCGCGACCGAGCAGGGTCCTGCCCAATAGCACCAACCCCCACGGGCCTATCACCCACACCGGCCAGGGGTAGATCATCGCGCCGGTAGCGAGCGAGATGATGCCCCAGATCGCGATGTTGAGTCCGCCCGCGGCGGCCCAGGCGAGCCACTCGATCTGCTGGTGACCCGGGATGCGGCGGCGCACCGGACGGGTGGGTGGTGTCGTGAGCGGGGCAGCGGCCGGTGCTGCGGACGGTAGGTCACGCAACACCTGATGCGCCTGCTGCCGGGTGGTCGATCGATAGACCTCTGCCACCCGCTGGTCGAACTCCCCGATGGTCAGCCGCCCGGCGGTGAGGTGCCGCCCGAGTTCACCGACGACCTGGTCGCGTTCGGAATCGGATATCCGGATGTTGTCCGCGTACTGCATCGGACCCTCCTCGGCGATGACGTTCCACTGTGGAATGTCGCTACCACTATGATCGATATGCCACAGTGGAATGTCAACCCCGACCGAGTGAAGGACCGCGAGATGGACGAACGCCCCCTCAATGCCACCGCGGCATCGCTTCTCGGGTTCCTGCACGAGGGTTCCAAGACCGGATGGGATCTGGTGGTGACCGCACAGGAACGCATCGGCAAGTTCTGGTCGATCACGACCAGCCAGGTCTACCGCGAGCTCGCGGCGATGGAGCGTGCCGGTTTGATCGAGGCGGGGGAGCGTGGTGCCCGCGAGCGCAAGCCCTACACGCTCACCGACGAGGGTCGCCGGGCGTTCGCGGAATGGATCGAGCGCGAACCGGGCCAGGAGAACATTCGCTATCCGTTGCTTCTCACCGTCGCGTTCGGGGCGCACCTTCCGCCCGAGCGATTGGCCGCCATGCTGGACGCGCACCGCGCGGCCCACGAGAGTCAGCTCGCCGAGTACGAGCGTGACGCCGCCGTGCACGGATCCAACCGATTCGCGCTGGCCACCCTCGACTTCGGGATCGTCTACGAGCGCGCTGTGCTCGACTGGTTCGACCTGGTCGAGGACCGGCTGGGGCAGTGAACATTCGGTTGCGCCTCGTCGGGCGCCGGTGTCGGGCAGTCAGCCGATCACGCCGTCTTCGGTGACGACGCTCGCCGGCAGGTCCACTCGTCGCGGAGTGCCGGCCTCGTCGTGGATCACCGTGACGAAGGCCGGAAATACGATTCGCCAGGAGCCGGCGACGGGAGACAGCGCGCTCGCGGAGAAATCGGCCCACTCCTTCGGCAGCAGCGTCACCGCGTCTTCGTCCAGCCACTGCGGCGTCGGGACCCGCCGATTCTGCTCCTCGGCGGGATCGACGACGAACCGCACGTTGGTGGCGATTCCCGTTCCGACGTTGTGGAGCCGGAACCGGTCGACGGGTCCACGGATGCGCTGGACGTCGAACTCGACTTCGAGCGGTCGTGGGAGCGCTTGCTGCGCGGCGTCGGCGATCCGGGTCATCGCTTCGAGTTGCTCGAGCGCCGCATTCAGCGCGGCCTTCGCTTCGCGCCTGGCCTGATCGGCAAGATACGCTTTCCTCCATGCTGCGGCAGCGGTGGCGCCGAGCAACACCGCAGTCGCCGCGCTTACCCACGATGCGGTTCTCATGCGCGGAAACTTACCCGAACGCGAATCGGGCGGGCGCGCTGGTGACGCCTCCACGGGCGGCAGCACGACCTGGGTCGGACCGAGGCCGAGCAGAAGCGGCCCGTCCAGCCAGATGGACGCGACGGCGATTGCGGGGACGGTCGAGCCGATGCTGGCCATCGCCGATCCATGCGGGTTATTCCACCTTCGCCAACCCTGCGACTGCGCACAGCGCCACGACCAGCAGGGCGAGGCTCATCCCGGCCATCCTGCCCGTCGGGGGTGCGGAGGTCCGATCGCCGGTTCCCGGTTCATCGGTGATGACCGGCAGGAAGAAGTGCCGGTGCGGCCCGGTCTGGGTGAGGACGAACATCCCGTGCAGCACCAGCGAGGCCACCGCCGCGAATACCAATTGGGCCGAGGAGAATTCGGGGCCTTGCCGGCTCGTCGTGAAGGTCGGGAGCACCAAGCTCAACGTCGCGAGTGATGCCACCGCCGCGAGCACCGCACCGACCAGCACCACCGCGACGGCGAGTGCCAGGACCGTGCCGATGTGGCGGCCCCCAGGTCAGGCCCAGCACCGCAACCGCGACGGGTGGTATCACCAGCGGCCACTTCGCAGCGACCGACCACCACCCGAATGCGATGACTGGACCTTGTCAGCTCGATCCGCTCCCGTGCACCGCAATGGGTCAGGTCCGATCGCTGCGGGCGATCGCGGCGCGGGTGGCGGCTTCGACGGTCATCACGATGAATTCGCGTCTTCGTGAGTCCCGGTCGTCGCGGCGGGAAGGAGGTGGCGAGAACAGCCGGTCCGCGGTCTGGAGAGTGACCCAACCGTCGACGAGGGTGATCACCGTGATGAGAAGTTCCTGGGCGTCGGCCTCGGACAGGCCGGTGGCTTTCCGGGCTCCCCCGACCAACGTCTGCGCGTGCCTCCGGCGGGTTTCCTCGGCTACCGGTTTCTCGAGTTCGAGGCCTTCCCAGAACAGCAGCCGGGTGAAGGCCGGGTGCGTGCGTTGGTAGTCGAATCGACGGCCGGCGTAGTCGGCGACGGCGGACACTCCGTCTCCGGACAGTTCGACGGCAGCGAGGGACGCCGTCAGTTCACTCTCGACGACGGCGCTGAAGAACGCCTCCTTCTTGCCGAAGTACTGATAGATGCGCTCCTTGTTCACTCCTGCCTTCGCGGCGATCCGGTCGACTCTGCCGCCGGCCAGTCCGAACGCACTGAACTCCTCGGCGCCGGCCTCGAGCAGGAGTCTCTTCGTTCGTTCGGTATCCCACGCCACCGGTGCATCCTAGAACAAACTCCAACTGTTTGGTTGCAAGTTGCTCCTCCACGCTTTACGCTCCGAGTGCAACTGAATAGTTGGAATTTCGGAAAGGCACTCTCAGGATGGAATCTCTCGCTCTCGCATCTGCAGTGCTGGAGCAACTCGCCCCGGCGGCAAGGAAGACGCGCCGCACACGGACGGGCCGGGCTGTCGGGGACGTCGTGCCGGTGCCGTCCATCCACCTGCGGGTTGCCGTCACCTGGGTGTCGATCTTTCCGCTCGTCACGCTGGGCATGACCGTCATGACGCTGTCGGGTCCGATCACTGGCACCTGGCCGACCTGGCTTCGGGCGTTGTCACTGACCGGTGTCGTCGTTCCCACCGCGGTGTATTTCGTCGTGCCGCGAGTGCTGGCCTTGTCCCTCCGGTGGTTGAGCTGGCGGCGGCGGTCCGCCGCAGCAGAGCCCGGCCGGGAGGTTCGTGTCGGTGGGGCGAGGTAGGTTTCTGCTTGCGACGAAACAGGTCGCCACTCACACTCACGACTCCGAGGCAGTTCGGCTCGGGTGGATACGAGGCGCAACCGCGCGTCGTATCTCAAGGGAGTGGCGACCTGTCTCGGCCCCCGACGATCCAGGTAGTCGTGCCGATTCAGGCCGGTGCGGCGGCGATCCGCCCCGACTTCACTGCGGCCACCAGTTCTGCGTGGTCGGCTTCGGTCTGATCGGCGTAGCGGACGGCATACCGTCCGATCGCCTCGTCGAGTTCCGTGTCGCCGGCGAAGTATCCGGCGAGCGCCCGCGGATCGAGGGAGCGGGTGTGTGCACGCGCGAGCAGGGCGCCGGCCAGGCGGCCGTAGTCGTCGAGATGGTCCTGCTCCAGACCGGTCGGATCGATGTCGCCTTTGAGGTTTCGGAACTGCCGCACGATATAGGGGAGGCCGTCGATGGTCGTCCAGCCCAGGAGGATGTCCGATTCCGCCTGCACCAGCCGGGCGCCGTGCACGATCCGCTTGCCCTCGTGCTTCGGTTCGTCGACCGGCAGGTATGCCGCCAGTGCGGACGGCCGGGCCTGTTTCAGTTGAAGTACGAGCACCTCGTCCCGATTGCCGTGCAGTAGGGCGATATAGCTGCGCAGACCCACGCTGCCGGTTCCGACGATCCGGAAGGCGACGTCGGACACGGCGAATCGGGTGATTAGATTCCGTCGAGACTCCCGAAGTGACTCGACATAGCGTTCCAGCCCGTCGGTCACCGCATCGGCGGTCGCGCGATCCACGTGGGTGAGGATCGGCGGATCGTCGATGAACCGTCGCCTGCGGATCCCCGTCTCGTGGTTCTCGATGTGGGCGGTCCATTTCGCCGCCACCTTCTCGCTGGTGTTGCGTCGCGCCTTCTGCGCGGCCTTGTCGAAGTCGTCGAGCAGGGCGTCGGCCTTCGCCCGCGCGAGCACCGACTTGTCCGGCAGCGCATTCCAGGACTGGAGGAACGGAAGTTCGGCGAGTTCGCGGATGGTGCGCCGATACGACTTGACGGCGTCGTCGGCGGCCTCGACGCACCCGCTCTCGGACACTCCGCCCTCGCGTCCGGCGAGGACCAGGCTGGCGGCGAGGCGTTTGAGATCCCATTCCCACGGACCGGGGATGGTCTCGTCGAAATCATTGATGTCCATGACGATGTGACCGTCCGGTGTCCCGTACAGGCCGAAGTTCGCGGCATGCGCGTCACCGCACAGCTGCGCTGTCAATCCGGTGACCGGAGTAGCGGAGAGGTCGGCAGCCATCAGACCGGCGGCGCCGCGGAAGAAGGCGAACGGTGAGGCGATCATCCGACCGATCCGCAGCGGGACGAGATGTGCCAGCCTGCCCTCGTTGTCGGCCTCGACGAAGTCGAGCACATCCGGTCTGTCGGCGCCGGTCGCGGCGTGATCGTGTGCACGGGACGGCACGGTTGCCTGCAACGTGTTCCCACGCGCGACGACGTCGTCCGCGTCATCCTGGGTTCGCAGGTCCACGGCGCGCGCTCGATTCTTCGTCACCACGGCGACACTATCGGAGGCATTTGCGCGGCCTGAACGCTCCGCGTCTTCGCCGCACGACATTGTGGCTGAAAGGTGGTTATGCTTCGGTTTCCGGTGGCGGGCAGCATCCGGCGCCGGAGACACGTTCCGGAGGCATGCCGTGCCGCCGGGCCTTCCTTGACGGAGGAACGTCATGTCCGCTGAACCCGTTGCCGCGACGCCCGAAAACCCCGCCGGCCACATCCGATTGACGTCCCACAGCGGCGGTGTCGGGGCTATTCCGGTCCACTGGGGCGCACCCACGGCGTCCGAGCGCGGTCCGGTGGTCGGCACCACCACCAATCGCGCCCACCGCAACGTGATCGGCACGCACAGCGGCTCGTACAGCATCTACCGGGCGTTGGCGGTCGCGTCGGGTGCACTGTCGCGGCACCACAAGGCCGACCTCACCAACACCGCGCCCACCAACGCCATCGGCCCGTATCCGCAGTGGAGCGAGCCCGGCAAGATCGTGAGCCTGGACCCGTGGGGCGCCACGGTGGCCGAGGTCTTCGCGGCCGAGCTGGCGGCCGGTCACGACATCCGGCCCAGCATCGCCGTGACGAAGGCGCACGTGATCCTGCCGGAGATCATGGAGGCCATCCAGAAGGGCCGCCTGCACCCGGACGGCCGTTTCCTGCTGCCCAGCGGTGCTGCGCTGGTCACCAAGGCGGCGATCGAGCCGGTCTGGCATCTGCCTGGTGTGGCGGAACGTTTCCACTGTAGCGAGACGGATCTGCGCCGCGTGCTGTTCGAGGAGACCGGCGGCATGTACCCGGAGCTCGTGACGCGCTCGGACCTCGAGGTGTTCCTGCCCCCGATCGGCGGGCAGACCGTGTACATATTCGGTGACGCTCGAGACCTGGCCGATCCCGGGGTGGAGCTGACCGCCCGGGTGCACGACGAGTGCAACGGTTCGGACGTGTTCGGCTCCGACATCTGTACGTGCCGCCCGTACCTGACACATGCGATCGAGGAATGCATCCGGGGTGCGCAGCGTGGCGGTGTCGGGCTGGTGTCCTACTCCCGCAAAGAGGGCCGCGCGCTGGGCGAGGTGACCAAGTTCCTGGTCTACAACGCCCGTAAGCGTCAGGTGGGCGGAGACACCGCCGATCAGTACTTCGCCCGCACCGAATGCGTGGCCGGAGTGCAGGACATGCGCTTCCAGGAAATGATGCCCGACGTGCTGCACTGGCTGGGCGTCAGAAAGATCCACCGCTTGGTCTCCATGAGCAACATGAAGTACGACGCCATCACCGGCTCGGGCATCGAGGTCGGGGAGCGGGTCGATCTGCCCGCCGACCTGATTCCGGCCGACGCGCGCGTGGAGATCGACGCGAAGATGGCGGCCGGCTACTTCACCCCGGGCGCGGTGCCGGACGCCGAAGAATTGGCGAAGATCAAGGGCCGGGAGTTGGACGAATGAGCATGACCGGCGTCGGTCCCGCCCTGGACGTCGGGCAGGCCGAGGGTGCGGCCGCGGCCCTGCGCACCACGTCCGCCGTGCGGGAACGTGCGCAACTTCTGCTGCGTCGCGCGCGCGAGGCCGGTTCACACTGGTTCGGCGTGGACGACGACGCGCTGCAGACTGCCGCGGGCGAGGTCGTCGACGTCACGCGTGCTCGCTATCCGGACCTGAAGATTCCGTTCCACAGCCGGTGGCGCCATTTCGAGGCCGGTGGAGTGGATCGAAAGGCCGAGTTGGATGGACGGCTGGCCGCTCTGGACGCGCCGGGCCGCGCCCGCGCCATGATCGACCTCGCGGTGGTCAGCGTGCTGCTCGATGCCGGCGCCGGTCCCGATTGGCAGTACCGCGAGGCCGCGAGCGGGCAGCACTTCGCCCGTTCCGAGGGTCTGGGCGTCGCGAGTTGGCACGCCTTCCTGGGCGGATTGTTCTCGAGCGATGCGGCGCAGCCGCTGCAGGTCGACGCGGCGGGACTGCGGGGCCTGGACGCGGACCTGCTGGCCGAGGCGTTCCAGGTGGGTCCGTCGAATCCGTTGGTGGGACTCGACGGTCGGGTGCTGCTGCTGCGCCGGTTGGGCGAGGCGCTCGCTGCGCAGCCCGACGTGTTCGGTCCGCACGGCCGGCCGGGTGGTCTGTTCGACCTGCTGGTCGATCCGCAGGGTTCGGCTGCATCGACGGTAGCGGCCCACGACATCCTGTCGCAGCTTCTGACGTCGCTGTCGGGCATCTGGCCGGCGGGCAACGCCATCGGCATTGAGCCGTTGGGCGACTGCTGGCCTCACGAGGCAGTGGACGGTCCAGGCCTGACCCGGGGCTGGGTGCCGTTCCACAAACTGTCGCAGTGGCTGACCTATTCGCTGCTCGAGCCCTTCCAATGGGCCGGTGTGCGGGTGGTGGGACTGGACGCGTTGACGGGCCTGCCCGAATACCGCAACGGCGGCCTGCTTCTGGACACCGGCGTGCTGCGCCTGCGCGACCCCGACTGGGCTGCGCGCAGCTGGACGGCGGGCGACGAATTGATCGTCGAGTGGCGCGCATTGACGGTCGCGCTGCTGGACGAACTGGCCCCGCTGGTGCGCGCAGGCCTGGGTGTCGATGCCCGGGCGATGCCGCTGGCCTGCGTCCTGGAGGGCGGCACCTGGGCGGCGGGCCGCGCGCTGGCACAGCGCACGCGTGGCGGGCTGCCTCCGCTCTCCGTCGTCAGCGACGGCACGGTCTTCTAGAACGAAACGAGGACGAACACATGGGGACAGTACACCTGATCGACCACCCTCTGGTGCAGCACAAGCTCACGATGATGCGCCGTAAGGATGCCTCCACCAACAGTTTTCGGCGACTGGCGAACGAGATCTCCGCGCTGATGACGTACGAGGTGCTGCGCGACATCCCGATGCAGGAGGTCGAGATCGAGACGCCGCTCGAGGTCACGACCGGCAGGGTCATCGACGGGAAGAAGCTGGTCTTCGTCTCCATCCTGCGCGCGGGTACCGGCATCCTGGACGGCATGCTGACGATCGTGCCGGGTGCGCGGGTGGGGCATATCGGTCTGTACCGCGATCCCAAGACCCTCGGCGCGGTCGAGTACTACTTCAAGATGCCCGGCGACCTGCACGAGCGCGACGTGGTCGTGGTCGATCCGCTACTGGCGACCGGCAATTCCGCGGTGGCGGCGGTGGAGCGGCTGAAGGAGTGCGGTCCCAAATCCATCAAGTTCGTCTGCCTGCTGACCTGCCCGGAAGGCGTTGCCGCGCTGGATAAGGCCCATCCCGATGTGCCGATCTACACCGCCGCCGTCGACCGCCAACTCGACGAGCACGGCTACATCCTGCCCGGCATCGGCGACGCAGGCGACCGCATCTTCGGCACCAAATAGCACGTTGCCGGTGGTTACGCGGGGAACCGCAACGCGAGCGCTGTTTTGATCTCGATGTGACGCAGGAGGAATGCGCGCTCGTCGAGCCGCTTGCGCCGCAGCCAGCCGGTGACCTCGTCGTTGCATTTGCTGGCGTTGCAGGAGCCACAGGCCGGGGCAATGTTGTCGAGGGTGTACCGCCCGCCGCGGGACAGCGCCTGGACGCAGTCGCGTTGCAGCGGCTTGTCGGTCGCACCGCAATACGCGCAGCCGCCCCACGCCTCGGTGAGCGCATTCCACTGCTCGTCGGTGAGGTCGTGCTCGACACTGTCCATCCGACGCTTGCGTTTACGGGCCCGCCTGGCCTTGCGACTTCGGTTGACCGCCATCGCCCCAGCGTAGGGCTCGGGACGGGTCAGCCGGCGACGGGGGCACGCTCTGCTCGAAGTTGAACACGTTCTCCGGGTCGTAGGTGGCCTTGACCTGCCGTAGGCGCTCGCGGTGGGAGCCGTAGTACTCGCGCTCCCAGTCCGACGCGGCGGCGTTGGGCACGTTGACGTAGGCGCCGTCGCCGTAGGGGCGCAGCGCGCGCCAGAAGTCGGCGGCCCAGCCCAGCGCCGCCGAGTTCAGTGCGGGGTCGTTCCACGCTGCGCCCGGCTCGCAGTAGAACAGCGCGTCGCGATGCGGGAACGCGGATCCCCCCGGCGGCGCGTGCCGCACGGCCCCGCCGAAGCTCGAGCAGAAGAAGTTGCTCGGCGGGCTGGGGGTGTTGCCCATGAAGCGGACGATCAGATCGATCGCCTCGTCGGGGAACGGACGGGTGACGAACTGGGAGTAGAACTTCCAGAGGGCGACGTCGTTCGGACCCCTGTCCACGCCGCCGTACACGGTCGGCCAGGAACCCTCCGTCACCGTCACGTCGGGACTGCCGATCGTCAACAGCGAGCGCAATTGGTCCTCGAGTTCTCGCCGCGAACCACCGTGCAGCAGCGCAGACAGCTCGACCGCGGTGGAATCCGCCTCGAGTGCGCTCGTCAGCCGCTCGTCGGCGACCGGTGCCTCGCGCTGCCATGCTCGAAGCAGATCTCCGAGATCGCCGTGTCCGGTCCACCTCGCGACCAGGAAGGTGACGTTCGACAGCTCGTGCAGCTTCAATGTGTAGGACGTCGCGATCCCGAAGTTGCCGCCGCCTCCACCGCGGCACGCCCAGAGCAGGTCGGAGTTGCTGTCCGCGGAGGCCTCCACGACCTTCGCCGAGCGTGCGCCGTCGGCGACCACGACGTCCGCGGCGAGCAGGTTGTCGCAGGCCATGCCCATGCTGCGGGTCAGTAGTCCGAAGCCGCCCCCGAGAATCACACCACCGAGCCCGACACCGCCCTCCGAGCCGGTAGGAACGACGAAGCCGTGTTGCCCGAGCGCCGCGACCGTCTCCATCTGCGTCAGACCCGTTCCCACGGTCGCCGTGCCCGCCGATTCGTCGATCACGATGTTCTTCATCCGGCTGACGTCGACAACGAGGCCGCCGTCGAGTGACGACCAGCCCTCGAGACTGTGGCGTCCGCTGCGGGCACGCAGGGCGATGCCTTCTTCTCGCGCCCAGCGGACCGCGTTGACCACGTCCTGCGTGTCGCAGCAGAACACGATCGCCTCAGGGTAGCGGGAATACAGGCGGTTCCATCCGACCCGCGCCTCCTCGTACCCGGAATCGCCCGGACGCACCACGTCACCGGTGAGCATGGTGGTGGCGGTGAGGGGCGTTGTCAGTCGGTCAGTGCGAGAAGACATCGGCGTCTCCGGGCTCGGTTTCGAGTACCACACGTTGGAATATCAACAGGTAGGCGAAATACACTCCGCCTGCTAGGAGCAACCCGATCGCAATCAGAATCGAGGTCAACGCACTCGAGGGCGACACGATCACGAACACCACGAAGGCCGACCACACCAGTGCACCGATTGCGATCGGCAGTTCGAAGCGCCCGAGATCGAACGCGCCCGACTTACGTTCCAATCGTTTGCGGACCGCAAGATAGAGGACGATTATGCCGCCGTAGAGGACCGCCGAGATGACTGTCCCCACCGTGAGCAACTCCAGCAGTGCGCCTCCGGGCAGGGCAGCCATCAGGACGACCCCTATGACGACGATCAAGATGGTCGCCGGAATGGGGGTCTGCGTGCGCGGATTGACCCGGCGCATCACCCGGTGAGCAGGGAAACGTGCGTCGCGGGACATCGCGAACACCATCCGCGAGCAGGTCGCCAACGTCACCATCCCCGCGCCGAAGAAGGCAAACGCGATCGCGACCAGCAGTGTCCGCTCCATCACCGGACCCAGTTGATCGCGCAGGATCGCCGCCACCGGCGTGTCACTGCCGCTGATCCGGGGAACGTCTTTGATCGCGATCGTGAGCGCGATCAGAAACACCAGTCCCAGCACCGCCGCCGCCACGACCGATCCCACGATCGCGCGCGGGACGCTGCGAAACGGATCCTTGGCCTCCTCTGCCATGTTCGCCGCGGAATCGAAGCCGACGAGCGTGGCGAGCCCCATGATCATGGCAGCCATCAAACCGCCGCCGACGGCGAAATAGTTGGGGGCGCCCTCGGCGACACCGCGGGAAGTGAGATTGCCGACCGAGCCGTCGCCCGTGACCGCCACGGCGACGAAGAGCCCGACCGCCAGCACCACGACGATCACCAGTTCGAGTCCTACCGCGCCCGACGTGATCAAGCCGACGAGGCGCGTGGAGAACACGACGAGCACTGCTTGGACAAGCACCACGACGAGCGTGATCACGCGCGCAGTGCCCTCGTCTGGCTCCATACCGAAAAGCGGCATGAGGGCGGAGCTTGCCATCGCATTGTCGACCGTCACCACGCCGAGCGCCAGGTAACAGAAGGTCAGCCAACCGAACAGCCAGCCTATCTTCGGGTTCGCCAGCCGTGAGGCCCACTGGTAGGAGGAACCGCTGAGAGGGATGCGGGCCGCGAATTGCGCGATCACCAGCGCCACCAGGGTCTGCCCCAACGCCACGACGACCCAGAGCCAGATCCCCACCGGCCCGGCGTCTCGAAGGACGTCGTCGTAGGTGCCGAAGATCCCGACCGCCACCGAGATGAACGCGAACGACACAGCGAACACTTGAAAGGAGCCGAGAGTTCGCTTCAGTTCCGGTTTGTAGCCGCAGTCCTCACATTCCTGATCGGCGCTCTGCGAGCCCAACACGTTTTCTGCCGTCATCTCGGCCGCCTCACGTTCGATCGGGAACTGCGGAGAAGGTGAATCGCTTCGAAAAGACCCGCGACAACGGGACCCGTTCCACGATCAGAGCGAGACCGGTCTGTTTTATCGTCCTCCTCGCGCGTGCGAATGTCAGCGATGGTTCGTCTTTCTAAATATTTCGGCTGCGCAGGACAGTCGTCTTCACACACACCTCGGCCGCCGGGGCCATGGGCTCCGGCGGCCGAGTCGTCTATTTCAGGTAGTCGTCACATCACATCCAGGGCATGTCGGGATCGAGCGGGTGGGAGATCACCCCGTCGTCGGGCTCGAGGGGGTAGTTGACCTGATGGATGGTCGCGGAGGCCGGACCGTAGAGGGATGTGCCACCGGGCTCGACCAGGGTGGTGCCGGGTTCGACGAGGGTGACCTGCGGCGGCACGTCCTCATCGGGGGCGTCGCAGGAGACCATGGGCCATGCATTGGCGCAACCGATACGGTCCCTGACCTCGACCTTGTACGGGGAGAGCCCGGAATCCGGAGAGACGACCTGAGGCGACGTCGACTGCGCGGGCGCGGCGATGGCAGTGGCGCTCTGGCTCAGGAACATTCCGAGTCCGAGGGCGGCGCCCGTTGCGGCTGCTGCGGCGATGCGTGTCTTGGTCGAATTCATGGCGTTGCTCCTGAGTCTGGTGTGGGTGGGTTTCCGTGTCCCTTGTGGACGAACACCAGTCTTCGCCGTTACGGGGCCCCGCCAACTCCCCCCAGAGGGGTGGTCGACCCTCCATCCGGGGGTGGATGTTTGCACCCCCAGGGGTGTTCCCAAAGCTGTGAGTGGGCAGTGACCCGTCGTCGGTGGCGTCAGAGATAGAGGTCGACGAGGGTGCTGACCAGCGACCAGTGCGTGGCCCGGGCCCGCAGGGTCCTCAGCTCGGGGTAGACGATGCGGAAGGTTCGCGCGAGGGCGACGCTCAGCCCGCCGGTGATGTCCGGGAGCCCGGATCGGGTGTCGGTGGCGAGGACGCCGTCGAGCGGCGGGTAGCCGGTCAGTCGCTCGAGGATCGGGCCGACCCGGAGGTGTGGTCCGAGTTCCCGGAACAATCCGATGTTCTCTTGCAGGCCTCTGGTGATCGGCAGGTCGGTGAGTTCGATGACGTCGCGGTGCTGAGCCGCGGCATCCGACTGGGCGACGACGAGCAGGTCGTACAGCTTCCCGGTGACGACGTCGTCGAATCGGTGAAAGTCGTCCCTCACGACGCCGATACTGGCGGCCACCCGGAAGATGTCCTCGAACTGGTCGAACGTCATGAGCGACCCGTGGCTTCCGACCTCCGCACCGTCCATCAGGTGATCATCCTCCCCGATACGCCCCGGCTATGTCATGTTCATTCTTCCGCCGGGATGATCCTGCCGCAGTGACAGAGCTGCCTCACCCTGGAATCGTGTTGTCCGGC
Organism: Rhodococcus sp. NCIMB 12038; assembly: GCF_002165735.1. Lineage (NCBI taxonomy): Bacteria > Bacillati > Actinomycetota > Actinomycetes > Mycobacteriales > Nocardiaceae > Rhodococcus > Rhodococcus sp. NCIMB 12038. The sequence continues at coordinate 326,862 of NZ_NHML01000008.1, read as the reverse complement.
ACGAAGTCCTGCGTGATGGACCGGGCCGGGTTGTGCACGACCACCGACAGCGAGTACAGCCAAGGGTATGAGTCGGTGGGAGCGGCGCGGGGCGCGGTGGTGGCCGTTGGTGGTCGCCGCCGTGCTGGTCGTCGTGCTCGCGCTGTGCAGGGTGGTTCCGGTGTGGCCGGGACTGTTGCACCTCGTCGCGCTGCCGCCGCTGGACCAGTTCGCGGACCTGCGACTTCTGCTGGTACGCACCGACTCGTGGCCGCAGTTCCTGGTGTTGCTGGCCGTCGTGTCGGCGGTGCGGATCATGCTGATGGCCTGGCTGCTCGGTGGACTCGACACGAGGCGTATCCGCTTCGCGACAGCGTTCTACGCGACTGCGTTCGGCCCCGTTCTGCTGGCGTCGTGCGCTGACGCGACCGCCTACGCGATGCTGTACTCGCGGGCGTTCTGGCCGGCGGTAGCGCTCGTCGCGGTGCTGGTGTCGATACTCGGGCCGGTGCCGTGGCAGGGCAGTGTCACCCTGCGCGCGGCGATGGGGCGGACGTGGCGCCGCGGCCTGCGAATCGAGGTGATGCTGCCGTACTGCGCGGCGATTCTCGCACTGGGCGCCTTGGCGGACCGCGTGCCGGCCCTCACCGTGATGCTCGTCCCGGTTTCTGCAGCGGTGACGGGGCTGACGGTGTGGGCGATGGGCCGTGCGCCGCTGAGGCGACCCGCCGCGGTACTTGCCGCGGTGCTCGTCGCGTCGACGGTCGTGTCGGTGATCTTCGTTCGGACCCGCGCATACGACGATCCGGAACCCGGACCACGACAGGCTGGTTCGCTGCTCCTCATGTCCGGTATCAACTCGCGTTCGGGTGAGGGGGTGATTTTCCAGGCCGACGTGCAGCGGCTGGGGTACGAATGCGAACAGGTGTACTACTTTTCCTACGCCGGAACCGGTGGTGGGCAGCCCCGAGGCGAGTCCACGTGCCCGATCCGAACGGGCGCCCCCTACGAGCCGGTCGACACCCAGCGGCCCGTCGAAGAACAGGTCGCCCTGTTCGCCGAGCAGGCGGCGAACCTGCAGCGGCCGTTGACCGTTGCCGCGCATTCCCACGCCGGCTGGATCGCGTGGGAAGCGGTCGCCACGGGTCGGGCACAGGTGGACGTACTGATCCTGGTGGGTGTGTTCCCGGATACCCCGCTCGGATTTCCGCCGCCGCAAGTCGACCGACCGGGGCGGGTGTTCGGCGACCTGTTGCGCTGGGCGGTGCCCGCGATCGAGTTCGCGTTCTTCCCCTTCGACCCCGACACTCCCGCGGCGCGGCAGCTGCTCGGGGACGCGGGCAGCGCACAGGCCGTTCTCGGCGAGAGACTGCCCGAAGAGGTGCGCGTGCTGAGTATCGCGTCGGCCGCCGATCTTCCGCTGATGCCGCACGGTCGGCGCCTGGACGTCGAACGCAACGGTTGCCCGGTCCGCGCCGCGCACTCGTCCCTACCGACCTCCGCCGCCTTCGACGATGAGGTGATCCGGTTCCTGAACCACCGGGATCCTGTTCCCTGCCCGGCATGGCGGGACTGGGGTGCGGTCGTGATGCAGGCGTTCGGTGTACCCCCGACCGAACGCTGACGAGACTGTGCGGAAGTGGACGGGACGATTTCGCGGACGCCGGAGCATCGGCCGGAGTTAAATGGAATGACGCAGGCGTAAAGGATTTCGGCACAGGGTAAGCCCAACTCAAGGTCCGTCGCCGTCCGCTCCGTTCTCGTTCGCACGGTGCGGGAGGCAGAGCGTCGGGGTGCGCGATGATCGAAGCAGTGACAGGGCTCCTCACGAGGAGAAACGAACCCGCCGATGCTCGATCCGAACCGCCCGCACAACCCGATCACGCCGGCCCTGTCAGTGGTGTGGCACTCGGAAGGCTCCTCGCGGCGGCGATACTGTCACCGGCACAGGCGTCACTGCTCGTTGCCGATGCGCTCGATCAGCTCGAACCGGCGCGCAGCGAAGGGCCGGACCGCAGCCGTATCCGAAACGTGACGGTGTCCGACAGCGGGTATCTCACGATCGAATACGGGCGCGGTGCGGTGTCCGGGCAAGATTTCAACGAGGAGGTTGCCGGGCTGTTCCGAAGCATCGCGACGAACTGTCGCGGTTCGGCCCTGCCCGACCGGTTGCACGAATCGCTGGTCGAAACAACAGATCTCGATGCGCTGCTGCAACGAGTTCGCCTGGCGGTCGAACCCGACGTCGAACCCGACGAGGAGCGGCGGAAACGCTGCCAACTCGCCCGGCTGGTCGCGGCGACCACGGGACGACCGCGCCTTGACGGCCGCACCGTGGAGGAGCCGCCTGCCGGTGAGAAGCCGCCGCCGGTGGTCAGCGGGTTCACTCTCGCATCGCCGGGCTGGTTCCCGCCGGTCCGGAATCCGTGGCATCGCAGGAAGAGGCGTCCCTCGCGGCGGCAGGGAGCCCTCGGGCTCGTCGCGATCCTGATGCTTTTCGCCGCAGTGTGGATGGCTCCACGGGCGTGGACTGAACTGCAGCGAGGCTGGGACGCCGTCCTGAATCCGGTGAATCCCGAGGAGCAGAATCAGATTCGACCCGTATCGCCGCCACCGGAACCCCCGGCCGATCAGCCCACGCCGGCGACGACCGAGGCCGGACGAGTGCCGCCACCCGTCGACGTCGGTGCGCCCGCCAGCGCCGGGCCGATCACGCTCGTCACGGCCACGCGCGCCAACGGGGAGTGCGGGCCCGGGCAGGCGTGCGAGATCCGGGTCGACGTCCACCTCGATCCGGCGGCGACTGTCGATGCCGTGACGTGGAGGGTGAGCGTGTACGACCGCTGCTCCGGCGAGGTGCGGGCGGGCGGCGACGTGTCGGAGCGTGTCCAGCCCGGGTCCCAGCAGGTGTACGGCATCGTCCGGACCGATCTTCCGCCGGGGTCCGCGCTGGCCGTCGCGGCGATCACGAGCGCCCCGGCGACGGCCGGGTCGGAGCCACTGCTGATACCCGCCGAGAACGCACGCTGCTGAGCGCCGGGGGCTGCCATGCAGGACGGCAAGCGTGAATCCGACCCGTGGATCGTCGGGGCGGCGATCGTCCTCGTCGTGCTCGGACTCCTGAATCTGACGGCGACCGGGATGACGGGGCACGCTGTCCGACACGCCCTCTTCGCGGCGGTCGGACTCGTGATCATGTGGGTGTTGTCCCGCCTGCGTATCAGTGATCTCCGGGCCTTCGGGTGGGCCCTGTTCGCGGTGGCGACCCTGTTGCTCGCGGCCGTGTCCCTCGCAGGAGTCGCGACGAAGGGCGCGCAGCGCTGGCTGAACTTCGGCGTGTTCACCGTTCAGCCCTCCGAGTTGGCCAAGCTCGCCCTGATTCTGGTACCCGCGGGCATGCTCGCGGGTGGGTTCACCCTCGCGCGATTCGTCGCGACCCTGGCGATTGCAGCGGTGCCGGTGGCACTCGTGGCGGTACAGCCCGACCTGTCGACGGCCGTCGTGCTCGTAGCGACAGCCGGGTTCATGCTCATCCTGGCGCGGGTTCCGCTGCTGCCGCTGGTCCCGTTGTTCGTGATGGGGATCGCGTCGCTACCGCTCGCGGTGCTGTTCCTCCGCCCGTATCAGCTCGAACGGGTGCACGTGTTCCTGTCGAGCAACGCCGACCCGGCAGGCGCGGGGTGGGCCGAGTTGCAGGCGAACATCGCGATCGGCAGTGGCGGCCTGTGGGGTCTGGCGCGAGACCCGCTGTACGACGTGCGGGCACAGTTTCTCCCCGAATCGGAGCACGATCTGGCGTTCGCCAGCCTCGTGTACGGGTGGGGGCTGATCGCTGGCCTGGCCGTCGTGGTGGCGACGTCGGTGATCGTGTGGCGGGCCGCACTCGCCGCGCGGACGGCACGGACCCGGGAGGCTGCACTCGTCGCGGCCGGGATCGGTGGGTTGTTCGGAATCCATGCTCTGGTGTCGATCGGTCAGAGTCTGTCGCTGCTACCCCACACCGGGATGCCGATTCCCCTCTTCAGCTATGGGGGGACGGCCGCGATCGTCGGATTCGCCGCCATCGGACTAGTACTCGCGGTGCGCCGCGACGGCGTCGCACGACCACTGTGGGCCCCCGACCCCCGTCGCCGGCGCCGCCCACGCGGAGTGTCGGCGGGCACGATGACGATGATCGCCGCACTCGTGGCCATGTCGGTGTTCGCCTGGCAGGTGCAGCACGACCGGGGTGCGGAGTATCGGGCGATGAGTGATGCACAGATGATGCGGTGCATCCGCCTGCCTGCCGAACGCGGACTGATCGTCGACCGCAACGGTGTCCCCCTCGTGGTGAACGTCGCCGAGTACGCCGTTGCCGTGGTCGCTCGGATGTTCGAGGACAGCGACGACGACGCCCGCAACCGGCTCGCCGCGCTGCTCGCGAAGTCGCCCGACGAGCTGTCGGACCTGATCGACGCCGGCGGCGACGGTGAAACCCAGGTGGAGGTGGGCAGAGTCGCGCCCGATCAGGCTCGGCGCATCGTGGACGCGCACCTTCCCGGTGTCCTCGTGGTGCCGTCCGGTCGCAGGCAGTACCCGTACGGTGCCGTACTTGCGTCCATCCTCGGACACGTCGGGGTCGCCGATGCCGACGACATGGAACGCTGGCCACACCTCGCGCTCGGATCCCGGGTCGGCAAGGCGGGACTCGAGAAGCAGTACGACGCTCTGCTCCGCGGCAGTGACGGCAAACAGTGCATGTACGTCGACCCATCGGGCAATCCGGTGGCCACCGGCGAGCGCGTCGACCCGGTGCGGGGCCACGATCTGCGTCTGCACCTCGACATCGGTGTGCAGACCCTGGCCACCGACGCGCTCGTGGAGGCGATGCGCACCAGTAAGGGCGACCTCGGCGCCGCGGTCGTGATGGATGTGCGGACCGGAGCCGTGCTCGCTCTCGCCAGCGTCCCGGGCGTCGACAACAATGTCTACGGTCCCCCGGCCGACCTCGTCGCCCTCGCGGCGCAGAGCCAGACCCCGGGCCCGAGTGCGTTGGTCAACAACGCCACCCAGGCCGCGGTCCCGCCCGGTTCGACATTCAAGATCGTCGTCGCGTCGGCGGACATGCAATACCCGGTACTCTCGCCCGACGCGGTGATCGAGACCGGCGCGGCCTACACCTACGGTGGGCACACCTTCCGGAACTGGCAGCCGATGGGCCCGAACAATATGCTGCAGGCGATCCAATGGTCCGACAACGTCTACTTCTACAAACTCGGTGAGCTCCTGGGACCGGAGAAGATGGCCGACGTCGCGAGTCAACTCGGCGCGGGACGGCAGTCCGGGATCGACCTGCCCGGCGAGGCGGAGGGATTCCTCGGCACCCCGGAGAACGTCGGAAGCATCGGGTCCACGTGGTATCCCGGGTCGACGCTGCTGATGGGTATCGGGCAGGGCACGGTCAGCGCAACCCCGATCCAGGTCGCGCGCTGGACGTCCGGGGTCGCCACCGGCGCGATGGTGACTCCTCAGCTGGCCGCGTCGTACGGGCCGGAACTGATCCCCATCCCGACAGAGGCACCACAGCGGCTCGCATTCGCGGATCGTCTCGATCCTGTCCGGGCCGGGATGCGGGCGTCCGCGGCGGCCGGGACCGCCGGGCAACTCGCGGACCTCCCGGTACCGGCCGGCGCCAAGACCGGAACTGCGGAGGATCCGTCGGCGCCGGGGGAGGGACTCAACGCCTGGTTCTCCGCGGTGGCGCCGTTCGACGCCCCCGAGATCGTGGTGACGGCGCTGGTCCGGGGTGGCGGTTCCGGGTCCGCGACTTCCGGCCCCGTGGTCAAGAAGATCCTCGAGCACTACTTCCCGCGACCACCTGCCCCAACGCCGCCCCGGTGATCAGCTGCTGTACGCGGCAACGACCTCGGGATGCACGAGACACGCGGTGGCGCCTTCGGCGACGCAGGTGAGGGGGCGCTCGGCCGTCTTCACCGGGAATCCGAACGCTTCCTCGAGCAGCTGCGAGAGGCCGCGCAGCATCGCCCCGCCGCCGATCACGAGCAGCCCTTCCGACATCACGTCGCCGATCGCCTGGGGCGGAAGGTCTTCGAGGCACTCGGTCAGGGTGCGGACGATTCCGGCTGTGGTCGGCCGCAATGCATCCACGATCTCCTCGGTTTCGAGAGTGACGAACCGTGCCCGGCCGGTGGCGGCGTCACGGCCCTCGACGACGAGTGACTGCCCTTCGTCGGTGTCCGGTGCGCCCAGCTTCGCGCGCTCTGCGGTGAGCTCGCCGACGACGATGTTGTGCTCCGACCGCAGGTAGTGGTACAGCGCGTTGGTCAGTTCGTCCCCGGCGAGTCGGCAACTGCGGTGGGAGAGAATGCCACCGAAACAGATGGCGGTGATTTCCGAAGTGCCGCCACCGATGTCGACGACGAGGTGGGCGCGGGCTTCGAGCGGATTGATTCCGCAGCCGAGGGCACCCGCGACCGGCTCGGGCACCAACCCCACCTTCCGCAGGCCGGCCTCGTGCCCGACCTCGAGCAGAGCCCTGCGCTCGAGCGGGGTGGCGCCGGCAGGCACCGAGATGACGGCCTTGGGCCGCACCCCGTATCGCCTGCCCGGCGACACCCGTTTGACGATCGCCGTCACGAAGGCCCGTGCCGACTCCAGGTCGACTATCACCCCGTCACGCAACGGCCGCACCGGAGTTATTCCGATAGGCGTACGGCCGACGAGACTTCGCGCCTCGGTGCCGATGGCGAGAGCACGGTGCGGTTCCTTCGTCCGAACCAGCATGAACGAAGGCTCGTTCAGTACGATGCCGTCGTCGGGAGTTCCGACGACAGTGTTGGCAGTTCCGAGATCGATACCAAGTCCACCCACGTCGGCCTCCAGAGGGATTCCAGCGAGATGTGCTTGATGTTACGCAGCGGCAGCGTCATTCGGAAGGTATCGCGTGCATTGGAAGAATCCCGGAAAGCGGTCACGACGTGGTCACGCGAAGTCGAACAGTGGTGGAAGCACACCGACCATCAACGCCGCCCACACACCGAACACGGGGAGGTAACGGGTCTGCCAGCGTTCGGTGGACCCGAATTCGCGCCGGCCCCGCAGGAACCCGAGGATGAGAACGGCCGACCACGTCAGATTGACGAGGAGGACCAGGTTCATTCCGAGTGCGGCCACCTTGTTCGGGGTGAAGCCGAATTCCGCGATTCGCGTGAGCATGGCGAACAGCATCAGCAGGTCGACCGCGAGGGCGCTGACGACGAGGACGAGTTGGAGGCGGTCGAACAGGTCGGGCGGTAGGTAGGGGTCGCGGGCGGAAATCGCATACAGCAGCAGGCCCAGGACAACGACCAGGATGAGGTCCATCAGGATCAGCAGGTTCCGGTCGACGTCGACCACGCTGCCCGTCGTCGCGAACGCGACGAGCAGCACCAGCAGCATGAGAGTCGTCAGTGGTGTGAACACCCGCGTGAGGACGGGGGCGATGTTCTCCACGACGTTCTGCTTCGCCTCCACGAGCCATGCGGCGACGATGACCGCACCGGCCGCTCCGAACGGCAGCACCCAGTCCTCGACGACCCACTCGACGCTCAGGCCGAGGGCGTCGAAAGCATTGACCGTCAGGCCGATGAGCACGCCGCCGCCGAGGGCGAGGAGGGTCAGGTAGACCACCCATTCGCCGGTGAATCGAATGAAATCCATCCGCCGCCGGTCCGACCGCCACTGGCCGCCGACGTACGCGACGCCGACCGCGAACCACAACGCGATCGGTGTGTGGATCGCGGCGATCACCTCGGTGGAGCCGTTCGAGACGAACGGGAAGACGTTCAACAGGACCGCCGCCAGGGCGAACGGCACCACCAGCGCCGCGGCCAGTCGGAGCGTCACCTTCCGTTTCCACGCGAAGTATCCGGTGAGGAAGGGAAGAACGAACAGGCTGAGGTTGCGGGCGAGGTCCTGCTCGTCGAGTGTCGCCAAGCCCGCTTTGAGGGCGAGTGCGGCGCCGACCGCGAACCCGAGAACGACGAGCAGTTCACGGGTGGGGCGAGTGCGATCGCCGTCCGGCGCGGCGGGCAGCAGGACGAGTTGCTTCCACAGCCGATCGGAGTGCTCCCGCGCGAACTCGCGGGAGATGTCGTCCACGTTGCCCATCCGTTTGACCGCGACGAGGAACGCCTCGTCGGTCTTCAGGCCGGCGGCGGACAGATCCGAAATCTGATCGCGTAGATGGTCTTCCATCTCATCCGTGTCGGCGGCGGATATCGCGTGACGGCGCTCGACGAACCCCCGCCACTGACCGATCTGCGATTCCAGTTCCTTGTCGGTATCCATCACGACCATCCTTCCGCGGGCGCCGGGGGCAGTTGGACGGAGCGCCACACCTGGCTCAGTGCGTCCGCGACCACGTCCCATTGCGCGCGCCGTTCCGCCAGCATTTCCCGGCCCTTATCGGTGATCGTGTAGTGCTTGCGCCGCCGCCCGCTGTCGGAGGCGCCCCACGACGCCGACACCAATCCCAGCCGTTCGAGCCGATGCAGCAAGGGGTACAACATGCCGTCGGTCCACTGAATCCGTCCGCCGGACAAGTCGTTGACTCGCTTCAGGATGGCGTACCCGTACGACTCGCCCTCGGCGAGAATCCCGAGCACCAGGGGAGTGGCCGACGCGGCCACTAGATCTTTCTCAATATGCATAGAACCCCTATCCCTAGATCTGCTAGCCATCAAAGTAGCAGATTGCCCGTCGCTCAATTGCCCTCTCGGCGCGGAGCGGAATGAATGCCTCGGTCGACAACCCAGGGTTGACGCTTCGTTAGCGTCAACTTAGAGTTGACGCATGGAGAATTCAACGTCCGCCACCCCGCCCATCCGCCTCGACGACCTCATCGACGCGATCAAGAAGGTGCACTCCGAGGCCCCGCTCGAGCAACTCACCGACGCGGTTCTCGCTGCCGAACACCTCGGCGAACTCGCGGACCACCTCATCGGTCACTTCGTCGACCAGGCCCGCCGCTCGGGTGCGTCGTGGACCGAAATCGGCAAGAGTATGGGAGTCACCAAGCAGGCCGCACAGAAGCGGTTCGTCGCCAAGGACCCCGGGCAGGCCTCCGACCTCGATCCGAATCAGGGATTCAGCCGATTCACTCCCCGCGCACGGCAGGTCGTGGTCGTCGCGCAAAACGAAGCCAGGGCCGCACACAACTCCGAGATCCTGACCCAGCATCTCGTCCTCGGACTCCTGACCGACCCCGACGGGCTCGGCGCCCGGGCGATCGCCGCACAGGGCGTGAATCTGGACACGGTCCGCCACGCCGCGACCGCGACGCTGCCACCCGCTGTCGAGGATTTACCCGCACTCATCCCTTTCGACGCCCAGTCACGCAAAGCACTCGAACTGACCTTCCGTGAGGCACTTCGACTGGGGCACAACTACATCGGAACCGAGCACATTCTGCTTGCCCTGCTCGAGGTCGAGGACGGCGTCGGTGTGCTCGCCGGACTGGGCGTCGACAAAACAGCCGTCGAGGAGAACATTGCCGCCAACCTCGCCGCGATCGTCGCCGCCCAGAACAAGGAGTGAGCTCGCCCAGAGTGCGGTCGCACGCCAGTCACCACGGCGCTCACGTGAAGGGAATTCCCCCGGTGACGCCGAGTACTTCTCCAGTGACGTAACTGGATTCGTTCGACGCGAGGAACACGTACGCGGGAGCCAGTTCGGCCGGCTGGCCGGGCCTGCCCAAGGGCACGTCCTCGCCGAAATTCCGGTAGCCGTCGGCGGGCATGGTCGCGGGGATCAGCGGCGTCCAGATGGGGCCCGGTGCCACGGCGTTGACCCGTATTCCCCGCTTCGCCACATCGGCGGCCAGTCCCTTGGTGAAGTTGATGATCGCCGCCTTGGTGGTGGCGTAGTCGAGCAGGCCGGGGGAGGGATTCATGCCCTGGATCGACGACGTGTTCACGATGGTCGATCCCGGTTCCATGACCGCGACGGACTTCTTGCACAGCCAGAACAGCGCGTAGAGGTTCGTCCGCAGGACGCGGTCGAACTGCTCGGTGGTGATGTCGGCGATGCCACCCGTTTGCACCATCTGAAACGCCGCGTTGTTCACGAGGATGTCGAGGCCGCCGAGTTCACGGACCGTCAGGTCCACGAGAGTCTGGCAGTGGTCCTCCGACGTGATGTCCCCGGTCGCGACGACTCCTCGCTGCCCGGCCTCGTCCACCAGTCGCACGGTCTCCTGTGCATCAGGCTCCTCGGCGTCGAGGCAACTGACCACCACGCCCGCACCCTCACGGGCGAACGCGAGCGCCACGGCCCGTCCGATGCCCGAATCCGCGCCGGTGATCAGGGCCCGGCGGCCCGCGAGGCGGCCGCTACCCCGATAGGTCTTCTCGCCGTGATCCGGCGTGGACACCAGGTCGGCGGTCAGTCCCGGGTGCGGTATCTCCGGTTGATGCTCGCGGTCGGGATCGGGGTACTGCGTGGTGGGATCCTTCCGGGCGTACTGGTCGGCCATTGTCGTATCCCTTTCGTCATTCCCGGTCTGCAGAGACAACTACCGGCGAGCCGGTACGAAGCGCCGAACCGCGCGGATCGCGGCGGGCGGTCGCGCCGGATGCCACACCTCGCGATCGGTGTACGACCAGGCATAGGTCGGGCTGCCGGCGCGAATGCAGTCGAGCAGACGCGGTTCGTCGAGCTCGTCCGCCGACCATTCGTACAGCTGTTGCAGGCGCGGTCCGATCAGGCCGTAGTCCAGCATCTCGCCGAGGTTGTGCTCGGCGGCGACATACGCAGCGACGTCGTCTCCGAGTGGATATCGGTCGGGGAGAACCCGCGAGAGGGAAAGGAAGATCCCGGTCATCGACAGTCGCGGATCGCCGAGCAGGGGTCCTGCCGGCGCGAGCCGCCCGAGCGCCAGACGTGGCGCCGCGACCAAGGCATGGGCGAAGAGAACGCGGAGCAGCACGACGTTGAGAAAGAAGCGCTCGGGACGGCTCTCGGTTTCGGCGAGGTCGCGATGGTCGAGGTAGGCGGAGGCGATGCTCGCGTTGTGGGCTCGGTACCAGGTGCGTGCGGTCGGATCGGCAACGAACAGCATCCACAGGTCGACCGCGTGCGATGACGGCGTCCCTCCCATTCCGCCGCTCCGGGCGACGGCCTCGCACCCGTCGCGCAGCAGTCGCTCGTTGACGGCCCGCCACCAGGGACTCCCGGGAGGCGTCGCCTCGAGCGCGGCCAGCACGCCGCGGCCGACCTGCCAGCGCATGAACGACAGCGCCGCCCGGCGAAACGGCAAATGCCGCGGTGCGTTGCCCACCGGACCGTGATACGTGCGGGCACTCAGCTCGAGGCGGGCATCAGGATCGTCACGCACGGCGTGGACCTGGCCGAGTGCCCAGTCTGCGGCGGAACCTCGCGAACTCACCGTCCCATTGTCGGACCCGACGGTCCGGGAGGAAAGGGCTGGACGAGTGGCAAATGGACATCGGGGACGGGAGTTGTAGCTTTGTCGCGGAGCGTTGTCTCGTTCCGTGGGCAGCGCAGATGTCGGATCCTTGATCATGAGGTTGCCCCGCGAACCACGTGATCGACCGCGACATCGTCTCTCCTCCAAAGGATTCGATGCTTCATCGGCGATGACTACCCGTCTGACTCTTCCGCGTGAGGCTGGCGCATGCTGGACAGCACTGACGACAGACCCGGTTGGCGGTGCAGAGTTCCCGATTGCGCCCGCCGCACCGGCGAGAGCAGGACGAAGAGGAGGGGTAGGGATGACCGCAGCTCATGCAGTCTCGATCGCGGTGACGTTCACCTGGCTGGGGATGGTCATCGCGATCTCGTTTCTCGAAGCGCCGCTGAAGTTCCGTGCACCAGGGGTGACGGTGCCGCTCGGGCTGGGGATCGGCCGGCTCGTGTTTCGGGCGCTGAACGTCACCGAAATGGTGTGGGCGGCGGTGCTCGTTGCCGGGCTCCTCATCGAGGGGCCGCCGACCCGGGTGGTGGTGGCGGGCGCGACCGCGATCGCGGTGCTCGTGGTTCAGCTGGTCGGGGTCCGGCCCCGGTTGACGCGTCGATCCGACCGCGTCCTCGCCGGCGAGGACGTCCCGCGTTCTCACGCGCACTACGTCTACATCGGTCTGGAAGTTGTGAAGGTCGTTGCTCTGCTGGCGACTGGGGTGTTGCTCCTCGGTGTATGACGGGGTACGTCCCGTTGCGGTGCCGAGTTCGCAGCGTGCCGTGTCCTGCGAGTCGGCGCGTCGAATACCGCCTTCGGTGCACACTGGACTCAGCCACGCCGCCCGGGTCGGTGCTCAACCGATATCGCGGGCGGCGGTGCAGGAGGGCCGGATGTTCCACCGCGGCGACCACGTCGTCATCGAAACCCCGACGCTCGACGAGGATCTGCTCGTCGAGCCCGAAGGTCGCCGCCCGTGGGTCGAATTCCTCACGTCCACCCCCGGACGGCTGACCGTGCTGGGAGTCGCGCTCATCGCCGTGGTCATAGCCGCCGGCGTGATCACTTCGGCGGCGGTCGGCGCGCGGCAACAGCGAGTCGAAGTACTGCGCACCCACACCGAGCCCCTGGCGAACGCCGCCCAGACCCTCTACAGCTCGCTGTCGATCGCCGATGCCGCCGCTACGACGTCGTTCATCTCCGGTGGCGAATCGGGTACCGGCGCGGAGCAGTTCACGCAGGCGGTGGGTGATGCGTCGAACGCGCTGGTCACGGCGACCAACGGGGTGTCGTCCCAGGATGCCGAATCGCTGGCACTGTTGTCGGACGTCGTGCGCAACCTCGCCGAGTACTTCAATCTCGTCGCCACGGCTCAAGCGAACGATCGGGCCGGCAACCCGGTCGGGGTGGCATATCTGTCCGATGCCTCCGCGCTCATGCAGGACACCATCCTCCCGTTGGCGGAGCAGCTGTATGTCCGTCAGTCCGACGCGGTCGCCGAGACCCAGACACACACGGCCCAACTTCCCGCGGCCGCGTTCACGGTGACCGCGGCCGCGCTCGTCGCGCTCGTCCTCGCCCAGCTGTACGTGGTGCGGAAGAGCAAGCGCCGGTTCAACCCCGGTCTCGCTGTCGCGACGCTGCTCATGGCGGGGCTCCTGGTCTGGCTGATCGCCGGAAGCCTGGTGTCGACGTCGGCAAGCGAACACGCGAGAACCGAAGGAACACAACCCATCAACACTGTTGCGCGCGCTCGTATCCTGGCGCAGCAGGCCCGCGCCGACGAGACCCTCGCCCTCCTGCAGCGCGGGGCCGACACCCAATCGGAAATCGATTACACGCGTCACTCCCAGGCGTTGTCCGACGAACTCACCCGGCAGCTGGACAGCTCGCACGGTGACGTCGCCGCGGACGACCTCCGCGACGCCGTGGCGGCCCGCGACGGCTGGCTGGCCGCGCACCGGGACATCGAGATCGCCCTCGAGCGCGGTGACTACCCGACCGCCGCGGCGATCGCCGCCGGCTCCGGCTCCGGGACGTCGGCGGCGAAGTTCGCGGCCATGGACGAGGCCCTGCAGAACGCGATCGACCGACTTCGCGACGACGAGGCAAGCGCCGTGACCGACGCCTATCGGTCGATGTCATCCTTGGCGATCGGTAGCATGATTATTGGCGTGTCCTGCGGATTCGCCGTCGGCGGGGGTATCTGGCCGCGACTGAACGAGTACCACTGATGACGCAGGTGAGGATTTCGAGACCGGGGGCGCGGCCGCGTGCTCGGCACCTCGTCGGCATTCTCGCTGTCGCCGTCCTCGCCGGCTGCGCAGCACCCGACCCGCTCACCCCGACGGTCGCGGGTACGTACACCACACGGCCGATGACGAACGGTGCACAGATCATCCCGCCCACGAACAATCCGCCGCCTGCAGGACCGTCCCCCGAGTCGTGCGGAGCGCTCGCAAGCCTGCGGCCCGGCCCGCAGCCCCCGCCCGGGCAGATGCCGCCCGGTGGGTCACTCGCCGAGATCGCGGCGCGCGGCCGGTTGATCGTCGGTGTCGATCAGAACACGAACCCGTTCAGCTTCCGCGACCCGACCACGGGCACCCTGCAGGGTTTCGACATCGACGTGGCGAAGGAGATCACCAAGGACATCTTCGGCGATCCGACAAAAGTCGAATTCCGGTTGCTCACCTCGGCCGGGCGGTTCACGGCACTCGAGCACAACGATGTCGACGTCGTCGTTCACGCCACCGCGATCACGTGCGAACGCGCCCAGCGCGTCGCCTTCTCCACCGAGTACTTCCGCGCCTTTCAGCGAATTATGGTTCCGCGGGGTTCCGATATCACGGGGCCCGCGGACCTGGCCGGAAAACGGGTCTGCACCTTCGTCGACACCACGTCGCTTCCCACCGTCCAACGGGTCGCGCCGGAGGCCACGATCGTCGCGGTCCCCGATTGGGACGACTGCCTCGTCACCATGCAGAAACGGCAGGCCGACGCGACCAGCACCTCCGACTCGCTCCTGGCCGGCCTCGTGTCCCAGGACCCGCATTTTCAGATCGTCGGACCGCCGATGGAGGATGAAGAGCACTGGGGGATCGGTGTCAACAAGTACAAGGACGACATGGTGCGGTTCGTCAACGGCACCCTCGACCGCCTGCGCGCGGACGGCACGTGGATGCGCCTGTACGACCGGTGGCTCGCCGCTTCGCTCGGGCCGATCGCAGGACCACCCCCGGCTACCTATCGAGATTGAGTGACGGGATCGCCCTACTGTGTCTTCGTCATTGCGCACCCACTAACTAACAATTTAGTCAGGCTAGTATGGTCGCAGTTGGTCCCGGCTGGATCGGGGTTGCGATGCGAGAAAACGAAAGGGGAAGGCGGAGTGATGCTCAGACGGCGCTTCATCCAGTCGGGTCTGTCCGCGGTCGGTGGGCTGCTGGTAGCGGCCTGCACCGGCCCGGTGTCCTACCTCGAAGGTGGCACCAGTGCGGATGAGGAGGATCAGCGGATGTGGCGAATGCCCGAGGAGGGCGAACCGCACAAGCGGACCTGGATGGCGTTCGGTGCGAGTGAGGAGATCTGGGGAGCCGAGTTGCTACCCGAGGTCCGCCGCAATCTGGCCACCATCGCTCAAACGATCGCGCAGTTCGAGCCCGTTTTGATGCTCGTGCGCGAGGAGGAACTCGACCTCGTGCGCGGGCTCGTCGGCCCCGCCGTCGAACTGGTAACGGCCCCTCTCGACGACCTCTGGATGCGCGACACCGGCCCCGTGTTCGTCGAGGGCAACGGAACCAGGGCCGGGATCAACTTCAACTTCAACGGCTGGGGCGAAAAGCAGGACTTCGACCGGGACGTGGGAGTGGCGGATGTCGTGACAGGCCACGCCGGCGTCGAATCGTTGCCCACCGACCTCATCCTCGAAGGCGGCGGCATCGAGGTCGACGGCGAAGGAACCGCCATCATCACCGAAAGCTGCGTGCTCAACAACAACCGCAATCCCGGATGGTCCAAGGCGGACGTCGAGGCCGAACTGGGACCGTTGCTCGGGCTCGAGAAGATCATCTGGCTGGCCGGGATCGCGGGAAAGGACATCACCGACGGCCACACCGACTTCTACGCCCGCTTCGCCCGCCCTGGCGTGGTCGTCGCCGGATTCGATCCGGATCCCGAATCGTTCGATCACGACGTGACCACCCGCCACCTCGAAATTCTCGAGACGGCGGTGGATGCTCGAGGCCGCCCACTCGAAGTCGTGGTACTCGAGGCGCCGGGTTCCGTCCGGCCCGAATTCGAATCAGACGACTTCGCGGCCGGCTACATCAACTTCTACGTCTGTAACGGCGCCGTGATCGCGCCCGAGTTCGGCGACCCCGTGGCGGACGCGGCCGCCAGGGATGAACTCGAACGACTCTTCCCCGACCGTCGTGTGGTGCAGATCAACATCGACGCCATCGCCGCCGGCGGCGGGGGAATCCACTGCACCACCCAGCAGGAGCCCGCGGGCTGATCACGCGGTGCGGCAACCGAGGTCTCCGCGGCGGCCGCACCGCCGCCTTCCCGTAAAGTGAGGTTCCGTGTCCGAACGTCAGACGTTGATTCTGGAAGCAGCCGTCCGTGTGATCGCGCAAAGTGGTGTGCGCGGGCTGCGGATCGAGAAGCTCGCCGCCGAGGCGGGGGTCTCGACCGCCTTGATCTACTACCACTTCCAGGACCGGGCGGGAGTGCTGCGCCGCGCCCTCGAGCACATCAACGAGAGGGCCGAGCGCTACACCACGGAAGCCCTTGCGTCGACGAATCCGCGGACCCAGCTCGAACAGACGCTTCTGCTCGAGATTCAAAACACCCCTTCTGTCCGTGAAAACAGCATCGCCTGGGGCGAACTCCGGGCCACCGCAATCTTCGACGAAGACCTCCGCGACCAACTCCGCGACGCGACTCGCGCCTGGGCAACGGATGTCGAGACCCTCATCGTCGAGGCGCAGGCCGCCGAACTGGCAGACCCGGACGCCGACCCCGCCGATGCCGCCGAACGACTCACCGCCCTCATCGAGGGGCTGAGCGAGCGTTGGCTCAGTGGATCCATCACCCTCGAACGGGCCCAGCAGCTCGCCGCCGGGGCGATCACGGCTGAACTCGGACCCCGACCCTGACGGTGCCGAAAACGCACCCGCCGAACCGTGTGCGGGTGCTCCAGGGTTCCGTTCTTCAGCCCCGTACTTCTTTTCATTTCGGCTGTTCTGCAATGTCATTCACATAGCTGACACACGACCGTGGGATCTTGTCGACCTGCTGAGACAGTGATTATCCGCGGCGACACGATGTTTGCCAGGTGGTGTCCACGCCCGAAACGAACCGATTAGTATGCGCAGTTGATGCGACGGACGTCGGTTCGGCACAGGCCCTGTACCGCCGCGCGAGTCGTTGCGGTTCCGGGTCGAACGAAGGTGGTTGTGGTGGAGTTTCCGATGCTGTCCAAGGGGCAGAATTTGTCCCTGCCCGCTGACGTGGAGCAGATCGACGTGGTGCTCGGGTGGACCGAGTCGGACGTCGAGGTCGACGCGTCGGCGTTGCTGCTCAACGCGGACGGAAAGGTGCGCTCCGACGCCGATTTCGTGTTCTACAACCAGCCGGAGTCCACCGACGGATCGATTCGGTTCCTGGGCACGAGCGGCACCGAGGAAGGTGCGCAGGCGAGGATCGCGATCGACCTGTCCACCGTGCCGGACGATGTGCACACCGTTGCCCTCGGAGGCAGTGTCGCTGCCGGCCAGTTCGGTGATCTCGGCAAACTCGCCCTCCGGGTCGTCGACGGCGCCGGGCACACGTTGGCGGAGTACGTCACTGCCGATGCCACCACCGAGTCGGCCTTCGTGTTCGGCGAGGTGTACCGCCGCAACGGCGACTGGAAGGTTCGGGCGGTCGGGCAGGGCTGGGACTCCGGGCTGGCGGGGTTGGCCAGCGATTTCGGAGTCGACATCGACGACGACCCGGACCCCGAACCCGCCGAGACCGCCGACGCCCCATCCGATCGTGAGAATTCCGACGCAGCGGTGCCTGCCGACTCCGGCACCCCGCAATTGGTGCCCGAACTGCCCACCACACCGGTCGCACCACGGAAAGCGTCGACCCGGGGTGTCCGCACCACCAAGCGGGCGGTGAAGAAGTCGAAGCCACTCGTATTCGGTCTCGCCGAACAGGACACCTGGCAGCCGGCGCGGTTGTTCTCGGTCATCGGTGTGGGCGCGGGTGAGGAGCAGGAGCGGCGTGCCACGTCGGCACTGATCTCGACCATGCAGGCGGTGCGTCCGTTCGCACGCGCCGTGTGTGCCCGGGTAGGGGCTCCGACGGGCACCTTCGAGGGATACGTGGAGGTGGCGTACGAGCGGGGCGAGACGAAGGTGATTCCCGATGCCGTCCTGAAGGTTTCCCGCGGGAGCAGGGTGTGGACCGGTCTGCTCGAGGTCAAGACCGGCAGCGGCAAGCTGAAGAAGGAGCAACTCGAGAACTATCTCGACGTGGCTCGGAAGAAGAAGTACGACGTGGTGGTCAGCCTGTCGAACGACGTCCCGGCCAGCGCGGGGGAGCTGCCGGTGGAGGTCGATCGGCGCAAGCTCGCCAAGGTCGCTTTACGGCATTTGTCGTGGGCGGAAGTGGCGCACGAGGCACGGATGTTGCTGTCCCATGGCGGAATCGACGACGATCTGCAGGCGTGGGTCCTTGCGGAGTTCCTGCGGTACCTCGACCATCCGCGTTCCGGGGCGGTCGAGTTCGTCGACATGGGCCGGCACTGGGTCACGGTTCGCGATGCGGTCACCGCCGGCACTCTGCGCGCCGGGGACCAGAAAGCCCTCACCGTGGCCGAGACCTGGGTGTCCCTGTCCCGGCATCTCGCACTGCGACTGACCGCCGAGTTGGGGGTCACCGTCAAACACGTCCTGCCGCGCAGGCACGGCACCGATCCGGTGGCCCGTAACGCGGCGGTTGCCGAGCGGTTGGCGGCCGACGGCGTGTTCGAGGCGGTCCTGCGGATCCCGGGGACTGCCGGTGATCTGGTGGTGATCGCGGATGTGCGGACCAACAAGATCCGCTGCCGCACCACGGTCGAGGCGCCGAACGAGGGAACCTCCGGTCGCCGGCTGTCGTGGCTGCTCAAGCAGCTCAAGGACGTCCCCGGCGACGTTCAGGTGGAGGCGGTGTTCTCCGAGCGCGGGAACGAAGCCTGCGAGCACATCGAGGCGGTGCGGGCCGATCCGAAAGTGCTGACCGCCGGTAGGTCCGGGGACATCGTGTCCTTCTGTCTCGAACAATCGTTCCCGATGGGCGGCCGAAGGTCGGGAACGGCGTCGAGTTTCATCAGCAGCGTGACGTCCTCGGCGGACGCGTTCTACGGGACGGTGGTGCAGCAACTACGGGAATGGGTGCCGGCTGCACCCAAACAGACCGAGCAGCCGAGGACTGCAGAACCCGAAGACGAATAGCGGTCGGCCGACGTGTGGTGGGCCTCGAACTCACAGCGTCGGCCGGTCCAGCGGCCGTGGGAGCGGCGCGAGTGCGCCCGCGTCCCGCAGCCGTTCGTACGCGCGAACCACCGTGTCGATGTCACCCGACGCGGCGATGCGCAGAAGCACGCTGCCGTCCGGAACGGCCTGACGGCTCGCGTCCAGGCTGTCGGGTATCAGGGCGACGCGGGTCGGGCACAGGTAACCGAACCGGCCGACGACAGGATCGCCGACGACGAATCCGGCGTCGTCTCGACGGCATCGAGAATGTCGTCGTCGGTGACGTCGCCGAAATCCGGCATCCGGCGCACACGCGGTATCCGGTCCCGTCGCGTGCACCTGTCTCCACTCGCCTCCTCCTTGTCCCGCGAACATCGGCCCCGGCGAGATCGGCGAGCGTACCTGCGGGCACAGTGTATTCGCGATTCCTGCGGTACGACCGAACGCCGAATGCGAGTGTCCACTCAGCGAGCGCCGAAGTTCGGTGCCTCCGTTGGTCCTTCGCCGATCGCCGCGAGTAGAGCATCGGCTCGTTTCACCTGGCGATGCATCCCGAACGCGTCGACAAGTAACAAAACAGCCGACCCGGCGAACAGCCATGTGAGGAGTGATCCACCCTCGTCGGCGAAGTCGGTGAGCGCGACGAATGACATGATGAGACCAGCGGCAAGCATTACCCAGCGGCCCCGGGTGATCGACTGTCGGTTCTCCACCAGTCGCGTTCGCCATGACCCGATGTCTGCGTCCGGGGGCAGCGCGCCGTCGCTGATCGCCGTCGACACCTCACGTTTCGCGGCCAGTCGTGGACTGCGACCGCTTCTGATCAGCCAGAGCGGCACGACATATGCGGCGACGGCGCCCACCGCGCCACCGACAATCACGATGATCGGATCCATGGATTCCTCGCTGGATAGATGTTATTGGCAACAACAGGATCCGCCGGATCTCCCGCGCATCGAAACGCATCCTAGGGCTGGAAACCGACCCCCTTCGGCTTGGAGAGGACCCCGTTGTTGAGGGCGAGAGTGACGAGTCGGGAGCGTTTCTGATTCTGAGGGAGGTCCTCGATCTCGAATGTGCAGAAGAGGGCACGAAGATGGGTCTTGACCGTTTCGGTGCTCAGGTGCAGAGCGTCGGCAATCTGCCGATTCGATGCCGGGATGGGGTGGTCGGTGCCGTCGTGGAACGGCCGGCACAGTTCGGTGAGGACGGTGCGTTGTGCGGGCGTGAGAATGATGTCGGAGTCGAGGGTGTTCCCGATGTGGGTGATGCCGCAGTCCGTACCCGGCTCCCCGTGGTAGGTGAGCATGCTCTCGCCGACTTGGATGACGTCTCCGGGGTGCAGAGTCTGGCGCCCTTGCAAGCGGGTGCCGTTGACGAAGGTGCCGTTACGGGAGAGGCCGTCGTCGGTGATGGTCCAGTGGATGCCGATGCGTTCGATGGTGGCGTGTAAACGGGAGATGTCCGGGTCGGTCGGCAGCGACAGGTCGGCGCACGAGGAGCGGCCGATGACGATCGGGGAGTGGTCCGGGATGAGCGTCATCTCGTCGGTGTGCCCGTGGTCGGTGTACGACAGAACAGAGTCCGTCACTGGGAGTTCCCCTTTCGGAGTGCGCCTGTCGAGGCAGTGCGTTGCTGGGGTCCGTCGGTCGGCGGGTCGCTGTAGTTGGCCGACGTCATGGTGTGCTTTCTGCCGGTTCCTCCATCGTGGCGCGAAGGGTCGGGTCGTGTTAGACCCCCTGGGGGTGGTGTCCGGCCACCCCCGAATCGAGTCGGCGAGTGGTAGGGACCGCGACGGATCGTGGCGTCAGTCGGAGGCCTTGCGCTCGAGGCATTCGCGTGCCACGCTCATACACATGACTATTGGAAAGGCGGACTCCGCCACATTCGCGTGAGCGCCGCACCGCTTCGCTCGGTGGTTCGACACCGAGCGACATTCACCGACAACCAAGATCACTCCGCCGAATTCATGTCCGGTGTCGAAGCTGTGCGTGACGTATGGCTCGGGCATGGGCTGCGCGCCTGGCCGTCCGATCGCACGACGGCGGAATCTGCCGTCGAAACACTGTATCGGCGATCAGGATTCCGCGAACCGGAGTTCGTCTGGGTGCCGTCACCCCCAGCCGGATCGGACCTGATCGCCACCGAGGGATTGGCGACGACGCTGTCGTTTGCCGGCGACGGAGTAACGTGCATCTCCGCCCGAATAGCGACGATGTTGTCGGAATCGCGCAGACGCATGGACACACTGATCGCCCGAGGCAGATCAGACTGGCCGCACGAACGTCGGGCCGTCGAGACCGCGCGAGCCCAGTCGCCCGACGACTCTGCCCGCGTCGACATCAGCCCCAACGCAATCATCCGCGCCGCCGTGTGGGATTCGTTGCGCACGAGCCTTTTCGACGGCGTCGCGGCTGCAATCCGGACATTGATGCCCGCCGTCGCCGGTGGGGTGAGCTGGTATGGACAGCAAGAAGCCCATCGGGTCGCGTTCTACGACACGTACCGCCGGTTCGGGCTCGCCAGGTTCCGCTCCGACGACGTCGAGCTGCTCGACCTCCAGACCGCGCTGACCGGCGCGACCGGGTGGTGGTGGGCGTTCGACAACGTGTGCGTCATGGCGGAACGTCCCACCGCCCTTCATGCCGAGCCCATACCGGGCCGTGTACACAACGAACGCCGATTGCACCACCCGGATGCGCCTGCGCTCGAATTCGAGGACGGTCATTTGCTTTTCGTTCATCACGGGACCATCGTGCCCGACTGGGTCGTCCTCGAGCCCACCGTCGAACGCATCGCACGCGAACGCAATGTCGAGGTCCGCCGATGCGCGATCGAGCGCATCGGATGGGACACCTACATCGACGAGGCCGGGCTCGCGCTGATCGACCGAGCCGATGATCCCGGCAATGTCGGTCACACGCTGCAGCTTTACGTGATATCGGACGGCTGGGGCCGTAGCGATCACATCCTGCTCGCCGTCAATGGTTCTCCCGAACGCGACGGACGTCGGCGACGATACGGGATCTATGTGCCGACACGGATTTCGTCGGCATTGGAGGCCGCCGCCTGGACCTACGGCATCGACGGCACCGACTACGCCCATCTCGTTCGTCGAACCTGAAACCCGAAACCCATAACTCCAGAGGTGATTCGCATGAACTCGATCATGACCCTGTCCGATCTCACGGCCCTGACCGGCCTCGATGTCTTCGACTATCTCGACCAGGAAGTATCCGTACCCGTCATCGACGGTATGCAGGCCCAGGGCGACCTCCTTGTGATCCCGTATCCCATTGTCGCCGACGTCGTCACGCCCGGTCCGTGGACGCGATCGGAGAACGTACCGCTGTCGGGAATGGAGTTGCTGCGGAGCGCGGCGGGCGGAAACCCGCACAGCCTCGTCGCCGACGACGGCATGTGGTCGACGCCGGTGAACGACCCCCGGCGCCTCGCACTCGGCATCCTCGACACCCGCGTCACCGCCTACCTCCTCCACCCCGAGCACGGAGCCACCGGCATCGCCCCCGGCCGGTACGTCATCGGGCGACAGCGGGAACGGGGCGTCGGACGGCTCTTCGAGCGGACACAGTTCGTCGTCGATTGACGTCCGAGATTCCATCCGATTCGGCTCTTCCTGTCACCCCTTCGCCGAATGGGCTCCGGTCATGACGGCGGCGAGGTCGTCCGGTTCGAGGAACGACGCGGGCGGCGGCGGTCTCCAGGCGTAGAGGCCCTACAGTCCGTGCAGCACCTCCGGGGACCAGAGTTCGTCCTCGGGGACGGTGTCCATGTCTGAGTAGTACTCGGAGAAGTTCCCGGCCGGGTCCTCGAGATACCAGAAGAAGTTCGCGCCGGCATAGTAGCGGCCGAGTCCCCAGATGTGGCGTTCGGGGTTGCCGTCGAGCATGGTGTGGGCGCCGCGGCCGACCTCGTCGATGTCGTCGACCTGCCAACTGGTGTGGTGCATGAAGTTCACCGGTGCGGCCATGACGAGGACGTTGTGGTGTTCGACGGAGCAGCGCAGGAACGCGGCCTTGTCGCCCATGTAGTCGCTGACCTTGAATCCGAGACCGTCGGTGAAGAACGTCATGGTGGTCTCGAGGTCGGTGGACCCGATCACCGCGTGGCCGAGTTTTCGGGGGCGTACCGGGTCGGTGCGGGTGAGGAACGGGGCCCGCCCCCAGCGATCGATCCGGCCCGGTCCGTTGTACGGCGTCGGCGACACCGCGGGCTCGATCACGATCCGGGGTCGCACCTCCACCCGCACCACCGTGCCGGTGACCGGTTCGACGGCGCTGACGGAGGTGCCGTCGTGCTGGATCGCCACACCGAGCCTGGTCAGCCGCGCGGTGATGGCGGTGATGTCGTCGGGGTCGTCGGCGGCGACGGTCAGCTCGACCAGCGGCCGGGTGGGCGCGTGCACGATCGCGAGTTGTTCGCCGCCGTTGCGGGTGGCGAACACACCCTTTCCGCCATGTCGAGCCCGAGTCGGCGTAGTAGGCGATGGTCGAGGCCGGGCGCACCCACGGCCTGATGACCCTGTGCGGAAGCGTCCCGGATCCGGAGCATTTATGGTTGTGAGGTGGGAACCAGCAGGCGGGCGGCACGGGTCGACGACGTGCACGAATTGGCTCTCGGCATGCCGCACGCCACCGTCACCCACGGCCCCGGCGACAATCCCGTCTACCAGGTCGGGGGCAAGTCGTTCGTGTTTTTCCGCAATCCCCGACCCGATGCGACGGACCCCGACACCGGGGAACGCTACGACGACGTGATCGTGTTCTGGGTGCCGTCCGAAGCCGACAAGCAGGCGCTGGTCCGTGACCGCGCGACACCGTTCTTCACCACCCCACACTTCGACGGCCACCTGTCGGTGCTCTTGCGGGGGAGCCGTATCGGTGAGTTGTCCCGGCAAGAATTGGCGGAGCTCGTTCAGGATGCGTGGCTCTCGCGCGCGTCGGCGCGCAGACAAGCGACCTGGCTCGGAACACACCCTCCCGGGTGACCCAGGATCCGGCGTCGATCGGACTGTGCAATCGGTTCCGCCGCGTAGGTCGGGCGCAATAGTGTGGAAACCGGCGGGGTCGGCCGTCCAGGCACCCGATCCCGCGTCCGGATCGGGTGAGAGGCTGACCATGTCGGGTCGGACTGCGAATGCCAGGCGGATGTCGTTGCGGACGTTGCTGTGGCTGGCGATCGGGATCCTCGTGGCCCTGTTCGCCGTTTCCGCCGCGGTTTCCGTGTACGGGAGACTGGTGGTTCGTGCGTCCGAGAACGTGCTCTCCGAGCGCCTCCTGCCCGCGCAGAATGCCGTGTCGGATCTGACGACCGCCTATGTGGACCAGGAGACCGGGCAGCGCGGTTACGTGCTGACCGGTGATCCCAGTTTCCTCGAACCGTACGACGCAGGCAGGGACGCCGCGGCCGCGTCCCTGTCGGATCTGAACGCGCTGCTTGCCGGCGACGCCAAGGCTTCGGCAACGCTGGACGCGGTCGTCGAGGCGGCGAACACCTGGACCGCTCAGGCCAGTGAGCCGGAGATCCTCGCTCGTCGCAATAACGAGATAGCGGACGAGCAGGTCGTGGCCATGACTGCCACGGGCAAGGAATTGTTCGACGGGCTGCGCTCACAGCTTCAGGACCTCGATGCCCTGACGGATGAACGGGTGACCGAACAGGTCGATCGGGTTCGCTCGGCGCAGGTCTTGGCAAATGTCGCGACCGCCGTCGCGTTCGTTCTCGCGATCGGCACCGCGATAGCCGCCCTCTATCTGACGCGACGATTGCTGACCCGGCCGATCGATCGTCTCGTCGCCGATATCGGCGCGGTGGCCGAGGGCGACTACGAGCGGGAAATCGGCACCGACGGGCCGAGGGAAGTCTCGATGATCGGCGGCGCCGTCGACACCATGCGGACCAGTCTGCTCACCCAGAACCGGCTCCTCGTGCGGGCGGAACACGAACGAACCCGCCACGACGAACAGACCCGGATGGCGGCTGATCTGCACGACCTGACAATTCAGCGCGTGTTCGGGCTCGGGCTTGCATTGACCTCCCTGGCTCGACGGCATCCCCGCCTCGCCACGGATCTGGATCCGCTGATCGACGAAACCGACAGCATCGTTCGCGGATTGCGGGCGGTCATCTTCGACCTTCAGATCGGTGCGACCGGGCTGTCGAACGGGACCGCGAGTTTGAGTGCCGCGGTCGGTGAGATCGTCGAGAGCAGTACGGCCGCACTCGGTTTCACTCCCGACGTATGCCTGGACGGGCCGGTCGACCAGTTCTCGGGCCACGACGCCGATCCGGAACTTCAGGCGGTGCTGCGCGAGGCCCTGAGCAACGTTGCCCGGCACGCCCATGCGACGTCGTGCCGTGTCCTGGTCGCCGCCGACGACGACCGTCTGGCGCTGAGCGTGACCGACGACGGTACCGGCATGGGCGCGGACGTCGTCCGGGGGCACGGGCTGGCGAACATCTGCAACCGAGCCGCGCAACTCGGCGGTCGTGCTGTCATCCGCGACGGCGCGCCGGGGACAGTGGTCGAGTGGGAAGTGCCCGCGTCCTGATTGCGATGGCTAGGCAGACCACTCGACCAACGGTGGACGCACTGCAGCGCACAGGGGGTCCCGCGGGCGTCGGTGAGTCCGAGTCGCGCGGTGATGCGTCCGGCCGCCGCCGCCGCGTCCGCGGTGGCCCGATCCACCCCGTCCCATATCAACTTCGCCCGCCGGAACATGTCGAATCCACCGTCTTCGGCGACTGACCCCCACGACAGGTAGACGAAGCGCCCGCCGGGACGGCCCTGTACGTACGGCCCGGTGATGTCGAGACCTGTCGGCGTCGGGGTCGTCTTGCACTCGAGAACCCAGCGGGCGGTGGTCGCGTCCCCGGGATGCAGGTCGAGAAGATCGCCGGGAGCGCCACGGCGCTGCACGGCCACATGGATGTTGTCGTAGCCGGGGAAATCGGCCCCCGGCGGGCACGACGATCCGGGAAGCTCGGTCGCCTCGATCACGAGTTGCACCAGTCCATCCAACCACCCGTGAGAACCTCTGTGCGGGCGGTCGAAGAGTGGATGGCGCACCAAGTTCGCCCCGCTGCGGTGAGTTTTCCCGTCACCTCCGGTCTGTACTGGTGTGAGGACCCACGAAGCGTGTTGGAGCGGACAATATGCCGCGCTTCACCGACGGCAGGCATTTCAGGCCGGCGGTCTGCAGCTTCCTGAACAACAAGGAGAAATCTCATGACCACGACACCTCCCGCCACCGGAGCGTCCGACGCGACATCCGCGCGCACGGACGGAACGACGAAGAAGGCCCGCGTCGCGGGGCTGATCGTCAGCGCACTGGCGGTGCTGTTTCTCCTGTTCGACTCGCTCATCCACATCGCGAACACCCAGATGGTGCGTGAGGCGATGGCCGACCTGGGCTTCGCCGAGAACCTCAACCGCGTGATCGGGGTCGTTCTGCTGGTGTGCCTGATTCTCTACATCGTGCCCGTCACCTCGATCCTGGGTGCCGTGCTGCTCACCGGATACCTCGGTGGAGCCGTCGCTACCAACATGCTCACCGAGCAGCCGATCGTCAGTACCACCCTGTTCCCGATCTATGTGGGCATATTCGTGTGGGGCGGGCTATACCTCCGTGACCCGCTGGTGCGTTCGATCATGCCCGTTCGACGCGCCTGAACCATCCGCGCGGCGACTCGCGACGACGAGTCGCCGCGCCTATTCTGGTGCGACGTCGTGTGTTCGAGCGAAGGGCGCCTCATGGGTGGTGTGCGGTTCCGGTCCCCGTCGACGGGACGCAGTATTCGTGCCGTGCTGTTCGATACGTTCGGCACCGTCGTCGACTGGCGCACCGATATCGCCTCCGCGGTGGCGGGCTACGCGGAACGCCATCGGCTCGAGTTGGACGCAACCGCGTTCGCCGACCGGTGGCGGGACCGCTACCAGCCGTCCATGGAACCCATCCGGTCCGGTGCCCGCGAGTTCGTGACGCCCGATACCCTGCACCGCGAAAACCTCGACGCCGCGCTCCTCGAATCGGGCATCGACCCCACGGATCACGACATCGGAGAGCTGGACCAGCTCTCGCGCACATGGCACGAGCTCACTCCGTGGCCCGACAGCGTGCCCGGTCTCACCGCAATCCGGTCCGACTACATCATCGGTCCGCTCTCGAACGGCAACACTTCTCTGCTGCTCGACATGGCGAAGAATGCCGGAATCCCGTGGGATGTCATCATCGGCTCCGATATAAATCGGATCTACAAGCCGCATCCCCGGGCCTATCTGCACACCGCACAATTTCTCGGCCTCAACCCCGGCGAAGTCATGCTCGCGGCCGCACACAACGGCGACCTCGAGGCCGCGCAGGCTGCGGGACTGGCGACAGCGTTCATTCTCCGGCCCCTCGAACACGGACCCGACCAGACCACCGATCTCGCGCCCACGGGTAGCTGGGACATTTCGGCGACCGGTATCACCGATCTCGCAGTACAGCTCGGCTCGGCATCGCCCGGGTAATTCGGCACGTGTCAGGTAATCCTTGACGTCCATGCCAGCAGCTGTCAGGCTTGTCCTGACAGAATGGGAGATCGACATGGAACTCGTCGAACGTGCCATCAGTGCCGATATCGACGCCGCCGCACGCGCCGTGATCACGGCTGCGGCAGCCGAAGCGAGCCGTTACGCCGACGAAATCATCGGCACCGGGCCGCTTCCCGGCACGGCGGAATGGGATGCCGAGCAGAACACGGACATTCCGAACCAGCGCACCCTGGCCTGGCATCTGTTGAGTCTTCGCATCCAGCTGGCCGCCGGGCTGGACGGCATCGAAACCGTTCTCGGACTGCGCTTTCAGGGCGCGACGTGGGCAACGATCGGGAAGGCCGCCGGAATGACCCGACAGTCCGCGCACGAGCGATGGGGCGCCCGCACGACAGCCCTGCTCGACCCGATGGGGACCGGCCTTCCGCAGACAGTTGCCGACGATGATCCCGAGGTCGCCCGGTAATTGCGGCTTCAGTCCCGGTACTCCGGGGACGGCGGTGCGGGCGCCGGGCCGAGCGGCGACAGCCAGCGATCGTAGAGGGCAGTCCAGGTTCCGTCGGTGCGCACTCGCTCCAAGGTGCCGTTGACGAACCGGACGAGATCGTCGTTGCCGGGCGCGAGGGCGATGGCGTACCGGGCGGAATCGGAATCGGGACCGACGATGTCGAGATTCGGATCCTGGGCGACGATTCCGGCGAGGTGGGCAGCACCCACTACGGCGTCGACCTGCCGTTGCTGGATGGCCATGAGGCAGTCGTCCCAGTCGGCTACGGCAAGGATCGTGGCTTTGGGGGCGATGCGCGACAGCGCCGACACGGACGCCGGATCGTCGTGCGTGCAGACCCGTCGCCGCGCCAGGTCCGCGGGTTCGGATATCCCGGATCCGTCGCGCACGACGAGCCGACGGGGCGTCTCCAGATACACCGTGGAGAAGGCCAGATCCTGTGGGCTCTCACAGGGCAGTGCCACCGGGCGCACGATCAGGTCCGCGTCCCGATGCGCGAGCATGGCGGCGCCGTCGTCGGAACCGAGTGGCCGGAATTCGACCTTGGTGGGGTCGCCGAGCAGGTCACGGGCGACCTCCCGCGCGAGGTCGACGCCGAAGCCGGTGAGGGTGCCGGTAGTCGGATCGCGGAAGCTGAACAGGTTGGTGTTCTGATCGACGGCGACGACCAGGGTTCCGCGGGCCCGGATCTCGTCGAGAGTGCCGCCGACGCCGGCAATCCCTGGACGAAGGCTCGCCGTCGGTGTGCAGGACGCGGGCTCCGCGGGTGGCGGTGATTCGGCCGGTTCGATGATCCGGGCGCCGACCGACACGGGAAACTCCGTGAAGTCTCCGGAGAACATCGGGGTGGGTGCATCGGGTGCCCCGCAACCGGCGATCAGCACACTTCCGATCGCGAGGCTCCCGATCAGCCGAGAGAGCCCCGGTCGCCGTGAACGGAAAGGTCGCACCATCAGTGATACTCACTCACCCTGGGCTCGATCCCCGCGATCACGGCGAGCGCAGCGGAAACGGCGAGCACGACGGCGCCCACGGCGAGCGCCGCCATCGTCCGGTACGACTCACGCATCGCGTCGAGTTCCTCGGCACGCAGCGCGATGATGGCATCTTCGAGCGATTCGTCGAGCGCCCGGAACTGGGCCGTCGACGCCGTCGATCCCGGGCCGACCGCAACGTCCGCCGCACCCTGGTAGTCGCCGGCCGCAAGCTTGCGCTGCAGTTCACCGTGCGCGCTCCGCCACCCCTCGAACGCAGCGGACGCATCGTCGATCGCCGGCACGTCGACGGCGTCCGGTGATGCGTCCGAGTTCAGAATCGAGGTGAGGGCGTCCGTGTGCCGGGTGTAGTCGCTGCCCGCCGGATCGAAACCCGGCCGGAGCAGTCCGAGCGTCTCGTCCGCGCGGGCCTGCTGCGCGAGGATCCGCGCCTTCGTGACCGCCGCGAGAGGCTCGGCGCCGTCGATCCGCGCGCGTTCGCTCGCCCACGTCGACAACAGTCCCGCGACCACGATCCACACCACGAGCGCAGCGAGCAGGACCGCCGCGCACGCAAGCCCCGGATTGACCCGACGGCGACTTCGATGCGCCACGTAGACGTGCGCGACGCCGAGGACGACGACCCCCGCCGACGCGACCACGATGGCGGTGACGGGCAGTCGCGCGGTGTGGGACTGGGTGTCGGCGACCGCACCGGCCTGATCGTTGTAGAGACGTTCGGCCAGCGGCAGGATGGTGTCCTGCATCAGTGCCGACGCGGTTCCCAGGTACGCCACCCCGACCGGATTTCCGGCGGAGTCGTTGGACCGTGCGGTTGCCACCAGATCCGTGTACACGGCGAGGTGCCGCGACATCTCGGTGAGCAGGCGCAGCGAGTCCACATCACCGGAGGTGACGCCGTACGACGCGGTGACGAGTGCGTTCGACGCGTCGCCGATCGCCTGGTTGTACCGGTCGCGGACCGCGAGCGGTTCGATGGCGCCCGCGATGAACGACGACGTCGCCGCCGCGTCGGCGATCGACAGCGAGCTGAACAGATTCTGTGCGGCGTCGGCCAGCGGTTCCGTATGGGCGCGAAGGGTTTCCATTCGCTGCTGCCGTGCGTTGATCACGGCGGACGTCACCACACCGGCCGTCAGCGCCACCGCGACGAGGACGACAGCGAGGACGGACAGACGCCCCGGCGTCGACTCCAGAAATTCGCGCCACGGGCGTCGGCGGATGTCGGGTTCGACGAGCAGGGATTCCTTCAGGAGGTGCTCGTCCGCCGGCGAAGTGTCACGCTCTTCGCTGGATACGGTGCCGCGGTCCTGGTCGAACACCCTCTCCTCCTCATCCCTGCACTCAGTGTGCGCCGATCGGTGCCGGAAAACACCGAAAGCATCGACGAGCACGCGTAGCAGCCCGCGCCCGCGGGTATGTCCACACCAGGCATAATCAGCCTGGAGGTCCTCGGATCATGAAGACGAGCGTCGTGAACGCAAAAGTGCGCGCGTTCGGTGTCGCGGCCTCGGTCGCCGCGATGGTGCTCGGGGCGTGCGCGGCCCCGCCGCCAGGCGACAACGGGGCGAAGAAGGTCTATTTCTTCCTGCCGAACACCACGACCACACGGTTCATGGAGCGCGACGAACCCTTGTTCACCGACTTCCTCGAACTGTTCGCGCCCAAGGCCACCGTCACGGTCCGCAACGCCGAGGGCGATCCCGACCGACAGCAGAGCCAGGTCGAGTCGGCGATCGACGACGGCGCGTCAGTGCTCGTGCTGATCTCCGCGGACGCGAGATTCTCGGGAGGAGCGTTGACCGCCGCCGCCGACGCGAACGTTCCGGTGGTGCTCTACGACCACGACGCGGTCGGCGGACCGGCGGAGGTTCAGGTGATCTTCGATCCGCTCGAGGTCGGACGACGACAGGGGAGTCGCGCCGCGGATCTGATCGCCGCGATGCCCGGCGACGGTCTGAAGGTCGCCAGGGTGCAGGGCAATCTGGGTGAGTACGGAACCCGCCAGTTTCTGCTCGGTCAAAACGAGTATCTGCAACCGCTCATCGACCGCGGCAAGATCCGCGTGGTCTGCGAGACCACGATCGACGACTGGGACCCGGCCGAAGGTCAGGCATTCGCGGACGAATGCCTGACCCGGGAGAACAACGACATCGACCTGTTCGTCACCATGAACGACGACCTGGCGGGCGGAATCGTCGCCTCCCTGGCCAGCCGTGGGCTGGCCGGACGGATACCGGTCACCGGGGGACAGGATGCCAATCTCGGTGCGCTGCAACTCATCGCACAGGGCTCCCTCGACAACACGATCTTCAAGAACCTGTCCGACCAGGCGAAGGTCGCCGCGCAGCTGACCACGTCGATCCTGCACGGCCAGGACCTACCCGACAACATGATCAACGGCACGATCGACAATCAGTACATGGCGGTACCGACGGTCTTCCTGCCCGTGCAGAACATCACGAAGGACAATCTCCACGTGGTGGTCAACTCCGGTTTCTACACCTGGCAGCAGATCTGCGCACCGGATCCGGACTCCGCGGTGTGCCGGGAGCACGACTGAGCCGTACGACCGGTCAGCGGGGCGCGATGACACTCCGATCGCCGATTTCGGCGCGCACGTCGATCTCCCGCCCGGACAGCAACCAGCCCGACGGGCCGCGCCGCCACTCGTCCCGGTATTCGCCGAGGCATTCGTACGTCGCGCCGGCGCGGTCGCCGAGGCCGACGTGAAAGGCCCGGAAATACGACGTCGTGCGTGCCGTGTCGCCGTCGAGGTCGATGCGGATGTTGCCGAGCAGGTGCTGGGTGGCGCCGCAGACGTCGAGGTGGGAGCGGACACGCGCGACCACGTCGGCAGGCCCCGTCCGGCCGTAGGCCACGGTGTCGTCGGTGAGGGCCGCGGCGAACCCCGGCCAGTCCTTCGTGTCGAGCAGGATTGCCACGACATGCAGTCGGTCGGTGATCTGGACACGGTCTGGAAGGGACTCGGGCATGGCTCGATACTCCCCGGAGGCTTCGCCGGGAGGGCCCGGGCGTCCCGGTGACCGAGACGTTTCGCGAGATCCGGGTTCGCTACGGTGGCAGTGGCCCGAACGGGCCTGATCGAGGAGGAATCGACAATGAGCGAGCGCACCCCCAGCCGGTGGGAGGAGATCACCGCGGCCGATCCGGGGCATTCGACGTGGTATGTCGAACGGTTCCGTGCGATGGAGGCGAAGGGCCAGGACATCGTGGGCGAGGCCCGGCTGGTCGATGCGATGCTGAGCCGTGGCGGCCGGGTTCTCGATGCGGGGTGCGGACTGGGCCGGCTCGGTGGCCATCTGCACGATGCAGGTCATGCCGTGGTCGGGGTCGATGTCGATCCGGTGCTGATCGGCGTCGCGGAGGAGGATCACCCCGGCCCGACGTGGCTGGTCGGTGACCTCGCGGAGTTGGATCTGCCCTCCCGCGGCGTCGCGGCCGATTTCGACGTGATCGTGTGTGCGGGCAACGTGATGACCTTCCTGGCGCCGTCGACCCGGGAGTCGGTGCTGGCGGGATTCGCTGCTCATCTCGCTCCGGCCGGCCGGGTGATCGTCGGATTCGGCGCCGACCGGGGCTACGAGTTCCCACACTTCCTCGCGGACGCCGCAGCCACTGGTCTGAGGGCGGATCTGCTGCTCTCGACGTGGGATCTGCGTCCGTTCACCGACGACTCCGACTTTCTGGTGGCGGTGCTGTCGCGCGCGGACTGACATCGGACGGTGGTAGAAGCCCGGCGAGCGCGGCGGTTGCGTCGACCAGGGCCCTGGAGCGGGTCGTCAGGGTCTCGTCGCGGATGGCGAGTGCGGCGCCGATGTCGCCCGATCCGGGTGGGCGCCGCAGTTGTGCCATCACGGCGCGGAGGGGTGCGATGCGGTAGCCGGCTTTGCGTAACTGGTGCACGATGCGGGCGTCGCGGACCTGGGACGGGGAGTATCGGCGCGCTCCTGTGGGTGCGTTCCGATCAGGGATGACGAGTCCCTCTGTGTCCCAGTGTCGCAACGTGGACAAGCGGACGCCGAGCGCGGCGGCGAGTTCGGCCACGCCCATCCAGTCGGATGCCCGCACGTCGTCGATCGGCTCGGTGGAGATCACCGCGGCAGCGTTCTTCGCCAGCGCGAGTTCAGCGCGTTCGGTGTGGAGCCGGGCGTGTGCGGCGTCGAGGAGAGCGACCGTCGTCGAGGCCGGGCACGTGTGCACGCTGCGAACGATCCGTTTGGCGTCGACCGGACCGGCGGCGACGGCGAGTTCTCGATAGGCCAGCGCGCACTGCAGATGCACCTCGGTGTAGATCCGGTATCCGGTGGCTGTGCGGGTGGCGGGAGGCAGCACACCGTCGCGTTCGAGGTTGCGGATCTGCTGGACGGAGCACCCCGCACGGCGGGCCACGTCCACGGTCCGGAAATTCTGCATGTGGAGACTCGACCCCCTGTTTCTCCTGCACGTGCTCTACAAAGTCTCCACCCGAACTTCAATGAAACGCTGGAAGCATGACGATAGACGACATCATCGACTTCGTGGAAGGTCTCGACGACGTCCTCACCCTCAGGCCGGTCCCGGGCGACGGCTCGCCGGAGGTCAGCTGGGGCGACACCTTCTTCTACTACTCACCGGATGGGGTCGTACCGACGACGACCCAGCCGTTCGCCACGATCGTCACGAAAAACTATCCGGGTGACGAAGATTCGCGGCTCGACCGTGAGGGGGCCTTCCGGGTGAACATCCACGCCGGGAAGGAGGCGTTCATCGCGGCGGTCGGCCACGCACCGCGGGAACAAGGAACCCCTGACGTCGACGCCGGCGCGCCCGACACGGTCGTCGCTCACCCCGTCTACGGCTCCGCGGCCTGGCTGGCAGTGGTTAATCCCGGTCCCCGCACCAGTGGGCTCACCCGCGAGTTGCTCTGCACGGCATACACCCTCGCCCGTACGCGGTACGAACGAAAAGCGGATACCGCGCGACGTCACATCTGATGAATTTGGCTGCTGTTCCACCCGACGAGGAGTTCGTCGAGCGTCATGCCCTGGTCTCTGCGCTCTTGCCGTTGGTCGCGTTGCCGATCATGGCGGGGGCCGTCACCGTTGTCGCCGCGGTCGCCGGGGATGGTCGGCGCGGAGACTGTCGTTGCGGGCAGTTCGGTCGCCGCCGCGACGGCGGTGGCCGCTCCGACAGGGATGACCGCGAGTGCAGCGGTGGCAACGACCGTGACGAGCCGGTTCCGCAGCGGGATTCGACGGAGAGTGTTCACTGCGCCCGAACGATTCGACGCGGGGGAAGCCTCGTGGGGAAGTGAGGTGTGCATTTCTGGTGTCCTGTCCGAATGCGTGGACCCGACGTCCACGGCTACTCGAATGGTGTCCGCGACGGCCCGGAACGTTACACCCGGCGGTCCAGGAATTCTGCAGACGTCGCGGGCCCACACCGCCTCGCTGAACTCCACACAGAAGTCCTTGTGCAGTGGAGAAGTTCTCCATGGATTGCTCCCTCGCGCTGCACTACCGTCGCAGTGACGCAGGCGGGCACCGTGCCGCTTGGCAGGA
This sequence comes from Rhodococcus sp. NCIMB 12038, assembly GCF_002165735.1. NCBI lineage: Bacteria > Bacillati > Actinomycetota > Actinomycetes > Mycobacteriales > Nocardiaceae > Rhodococcus > Rhodococcus sp. NCIMB 12038. The sequence continues at coordinate 292,299 of NZ_NHML01000008.1, read as the reverse complement.
GGGCGACGGGAGACGCAGTGCCATCCATCGAATCCGGCGGGGCTCGAATCGACTACACCGTGCACGGTGACGGCGGCCGGTCGTCGTCGAACGTGATCTTGCTGGCAGGGTTCAAAGCGCCCGCCACCTCGTGGCGCTATCAGATCGCGTCGCTGATCCGGTCCGGCCACCGCGTCGTCGCCGTGGATCTTCCGGGCCACGGGACCGCTCCGGCAATGCCGCACGGAACGACGATGCAGACACGGGCCGACCACGTGCACGCGCTCCTCGACGAACTCGACCTGCAGGATGCGGCGATGATCGGTGGCTCGATGGGTGGGAACACGATCTGGTCGTATGTCGACACGTACGGCACGGGGCGGCTTCGCGCCGCGGTCGTGGTCGATCAGACCCCGACGATGCTCAACACACCGGACTGGGAATACGGGTTCTACGGTTACGGACCGGACGAGGTAGACACGTACTTTGCGGACGGAATTCCCTCGACCGGCCACGGCACCCCGATCTGGAAGCGCGGGATGCGATTGGTCCGCTTCGTCGCCGCGATGGGCCGCGTCGACTGGAAACTGTCGCAACCGGAGCTCGCTCTGTTGAACGACCACGCGAAACGCGATTGGCGTCCGGCAATCCGCTCGAGCGACCTTCCCGTGCTTTTCGTCGCCGGTTCCGAGAGCGAATTCTGGCCGTCGGCACACGCGGAGGCGGCCGCGGCACTGGCGCCGAAGGGAACGTCGATCGTTGTCCCGCGTGCGGGCCACGCGACGAACATGGAGCGACCGGATCCGGTCAACGCGGCTGTCGCCGAGTTCCTCTCCTCGGCACGCTGAGCGGCGCGCAGCGGTCAGTCGACGGGTGGCACGACGACCGTGCGGCCGGTTTCGGCGGCCTCGCGTGCCGCCGCCAGCACTGCGATGGTGCCGAGTGCGGTGCGAGCCGGAACCGGTTGCGGACCGGTACCGGCAACTGCAGCCGCGAATTCGGTGTAGTAGTCCTGATACGCACCCCGCTCCGACGGGATCGTTTCCGGACCTTCCGCTGTGTGCAGGACACCCCACCGCTCCGGTCGTTCGAGACCCCACCCGGCGGGATCGTCGACGGGCCGCGTCCCGGCGAACAGGGCCTGCGCCTGGACGTCCGTGCCGTCCGCCACATAGCTGCCGGCACTGCCGAACGCCCGCAGCCGACGTCCCTCCAGATGGTTGACCTTGGTCGACGAGACGGTCGAATAGACGCCGCTGCGGTGGGTGATGTTGACGACGAAGCCGGCGTCGGTGCGTCCCTCCGGCCGGTCGACGTAATCGAGGTGTGCGTCGACCCGGTCAGCCGGACCGAACAACCACAGCACCTGGTCGACGACGTGTGCGCCGATGTCCCGCAACAACCCACCGGTCGGGCCGGCTTCGAGGGTGTCGGCACCGTCCTGGTCGAAATGCGACTCGACCCGCCAGATGTCGCCGAGTCGCGGCAGCACCGACTTCAGCGTGCGGATGTCGGCGTCGTAGCGACGGTTGTGAAAAACACTGAGCAGTACCCCGGCTTCGTCGCCGGCGGCGATCAACTCGCGGGCCGTCGCGACATCCGGCGCGAACGGCTTGTCCGCGACCACGTGCACACCCCGCCCGACCGCCTCGAGCACGAGCTCGCGTCGCGTCTGCGGTGGAGTGGTGATCGTGACGGCGTCGACACCGGAATCGACGAGTTCGCCGAGGCTCGCGAACACCGGCACTCCGGGGAAGTCGGCGGCAGCCTGGGCGGCGCGCTCGGCGGACCGGGTCACGATGCCGCCCAGTGTGATTCCCTCGGCTGCTTCGACGAACGGCGCGTGGAAATACCGGCCACCGAGGCCGTACCCGACAATTCCAATCTTTAGGGTCATGCCGCGAGTCTATGTTAAGACATTCGAACAATCTACCGGACTGCGAAATCGACTAAGGGGTCCGCCATGGTGGCCGTTTTCGAATGAGCAGTCGGGGTACACGGTCGAGGGACGAGGAGGTCTGAGGAAATGCCTGTTTGGGGATGGATCTTGATCGCGGTGCTCGTCGTGATCGCGGTGCTGGCGATCATCGCTTCCCGCTCGATCAACAGTCGCAAGAGGACGGAACGGCTGAAAGGACGGTTCGGCCCCGAATACGAGCGGACGGTCGGTGAGGTGGGCGACCAAAGCGCCGCCGAGAAGGAGCTCGCCGCCCGCGAACGAAAGCGGGAGAAGCTCGACATCGTCGCGTTGCCACCGGAGGCGCGAGCGAAGTACGCCGATTCGTGGCGGACGGTTCAGATCGAGTTCGTCGACAACCCGTCGAGTGCGGTCGCCGCTGCGGACCGGCTCGTGATCCACGTCATGCGCGAACGTGGTTACCCGATCGACGACTTCGATCAGCGCGCGGCCGACATTTCGGTGGACCACCCGAAGGTCGTCGAGAACTACCGCACGGCGCACGGCATCTATCTCGCGCAGGAGCAGGGCGAGATCGGTACGGAGCAACAGCGGGAGGCGTTCGTGCACTACCGCGAGCTTTTCGAGAAGTTGCTCGAGACGGATGAGAACAAAGACGAGCCGAACAAGGACAAGCCGAAGGAGACACGCGCATGACAACCCCACACGGGCAACCCGAGGGCACCAGCCCGACCGGGAGTGTCGAAACGTCAGCCGAGGCCCCCGCCTCGGCGGCCGAGGGAACCGGATCACCCACGGGAACAACCGAATCTGCTCCCGAGGCCGCCGCTGCGCCGGCTGAGGCGGCCCAGCGGCCTGCGGAGGTCCCGGACTCGGCGGGGGAAGCCCGATCCGCGTCGGCTGAGGGATCCCAACCGCCCGCACAGAACGCCGACACGTCGGGCGGGCAGGCACTTTTCGCCGAGGACGAACTTTCGGTACTTCGCCTGCGCTGGGACGAGGTTCAGTCGGGCTTCGTCGACGATCCCCGAGAGTGCGTACAGAAGGCCGACGGCCTCGTCTCCGACGTCGTCGACCGGATCACGACCGGATTCTCGGAGGCGCGCTCGCGGCTCGAGGAGCAATGGGCCCGAGGTGAAGAGGGCTCCACGGAGGACCTCCGTCTCGCGCTGAAACGCTATCGCGAGTTCTTCCAGCGGCTGCTCGAACTCTGAGCGAAAGGACGAGCGGCGACAGGAGGAACGGCCGACTTTCACGCATTGCCGTGCCATGATGGGTTGGCCCGATCGGATGCGGGAAGGGGACGACGGTGCCGGAGCGATCAGGGCCTCTCGCCGACGATCCGTTCGGCGGTCGGGAACCCACGAGTCACGAGCGGATGACGGGGCTGCCCTGGGATGCGTCGTATCACGAGGGCCGTGCGCCCTGGGATATCGACGGGCCCCAGCCGGCGGTCGTGCGGGTGGCATCCGAGGGTGGATTCGCCGGAGCGGTCCTCGACGCGGGCTGCGGAACCGGCGAGAACGCTCTTCACGTCGCCGCGCTGGGACTGTCGGTTGTGGGCGTGGACGTGGCCGAGACGGCGCTGGCGATCGCCCGGGCGAAGGCCGGGGATCGTCGAATCGAGATCGAGTTCACCGCCGCCGACGCGCTCCGGCTGGAAACGCTTGAACGCAGGTTCGCGACAGTGCTGGACTGCGGGCTGTTCCACACGTTCGACGCCGGAGAGCGGCCGGGCTACGTGGCGAGTGTGGCCTCGGTGACCGAACGCGACGGGACCCTGTACGTGCTGTGCTTCCGTGACGAAGGCCCCGATACCGGCCCGCACCCCGTCACCCGGGAGGAGTTGAGCGCGGCGTTCAACCCTGGCGCCGGATGGAACATCACCGCGATCGAACCGGACCGGATTCACACGCGATTCCACGGTGACGACGGCGCGCCGGCCTGGCTCGCGACCGTCACGCGGATCTAGGCAGCGCTTTCGGGGTTGCCGTTATTCGGCGTTGCCGGTCGGGAAGTACACCGACCCGTCACTACCGACGCAGCCGCCCTGGACCGGGCCGGGTCCGAAATAGGTGCCGTTGACCGAACCGGCGCCACCGGAGGAATTCGATCCGACGCCGGCTCCCGCGACGCCGACCGCCCCGCAGGTGTAGCTGTTCGAGTCGCCCGGCTCGCTCTCCACCTGGACCTGGTTGCCGGGAGTCGTCGGATCCCCGTGCAGGTTCGGTGCGGCGGCCGCGATACCGGGTGCGGCGAAGGCGGCGAATGCAGCGGCCGCTGCGATCGCCGAGCGCACTGCGACTGTGTTCATACGAAGTCACTCTCGATTCGGTCGGCGCCCGGGTTCGGCTCGCGAGCTTCCAGGCGGGTCGTGGCACGTGGCGCATTCGTCTCACGGTAGGGACTCATTATCGTCCGTTCCACCCCAGAATCCCACCCCCCTCGGCGCGGGCAGCACATCGTCGGCGGCAGCCCTTGACATCAAGTGGACTTCAGGTTTCAGGATGGTGCCAGATGTCACTGGAGGCAAGGAGTCTGCGATGAACGGCACCAAACGGGCGCTGATCACTGGGGGATCGGCAGGATTGGGTCGGGCGAGCGCGCTCGCGCTCGCGGAGCGCGGCTGGGAGGTGATCGTCACCGGACGGCGGGTCGAACCGCTCGATCGGGTCGCCTCGCGGGGGAGCACCATCACTGCCATCCCCGGTGATGTGACGGATCCGCGACATCGTGAGCGTCTCGCCGAGGTGATCGCGGCGCGGGGGCGACTGGACCTGCTCGTCAACAATGCCAGCGCGCTCGGTCCCAGCCCGATGCCCGCCCTGACCCGGTACCCGGAGGATGAACTGGCCCAGGTCTTCGCGACGAACGTGCTGGCGCCGATCGCGTTGATCACCGCGCTGATCGGGCAGGTGCGGGCCGCGGACGGCACCGTGATCAACATTTCGTCGGACGCCGCGGTCGAGGCCTATGTGGGCTGGGGCGGCTACGGTGCGGCGAAGGCGGCGCTCGACCACGCGACCGCGGTACTGGCGGTCGAGGAGCCAGATCTCGCGATCTACGCTTTCGATCCCGGCGACATGCGCACGGCGATGCACCAGGCGGCGTTCCCCGGCGAGGACATCTCGGATCGGCCCGAGCCGGAAACGGTGGTCCCGGCCCTGTTGAGGCTGCTCGAGACGCGCCCATCCAGCGGCCGGTACCGTGCATCCGACTTCACGGCCGCGAACACGGGAGTGTTGTCGTGACCCGGGCAGGCAGCGGGTCCGTGACCGAATTCCGGTTCGTCCTGCCCCAGCGATTGGAGGCGAGCGGCCCGCCGGAGGATCGGGGCCTGCTGCGCGACTCGGTGAAGCTGCTCGTGTCCGATCGGGGCACGCTGGTGCACAGCACTTTTCACGACCTGCCGCGCTTTCTCCGGCCTGGTGACGTGGTGGTGGTGAACGCGTCGGCGACGCTGGCCGCGGCAGTGGACGGCACCGTCGACACGGTGGGACCGGTGGTCGTGCACTTCTCCACCGAACTCGGCGGCGGGGACTGGGCGGTCGAGGTGCGAGCGCCGGGCCCGGTATCGGGAGCCCTCGACTCGCTCGAGGCGGGCACGCGGATCGGGCTTTCGCGCGGCGCCGTTGCGACACTCCGGGAGCCCTGGCCCCGTGGTTCGACCCGGCTGTGGCGTGCCTCGGTCGACGGCGTCGCGGACGTAGCGACGGAACTGCTCGCCACCGCGGGCCGTCCGATCACGTACGCGTACGTCCATGGGCGCTGGCCGCTGTCCTACTACCAGACGATCTTCGGCCGCACCGGTGGGAGCGCCGAGATGGCCAGCGCCGCGCGACCGTTCACGCATCCGATGGTCACCGATCTCGCGACCTCGGGGGTGGTGACGGCGCCGATCCTGTTGCACACGGGTGTGTCCTCGCCCGAGCGTGGGGAGCCGCCGATCCCCGAGCGGTACGAGGTGCCGGAGCACACGGCGCGACTGATCAATGATCGCCGCGCTGCCGGCGGCCGTGTGATCGCGGTCGGCACCACGGTGACCAGGGCACTCGAGACCCAGGCAACGCCGGACGGGCTGGCGGTGGCGGGCGTGGGCTGGACGAACCTGGTGCTGAGCGCGGCGCGGCCGGCCCGCGTGGTGGACGGGCTGATCACGGGGTGGCACGCGCCGGGGGCCTCCCACCTGATGCTGCTCGAATCGGTGGTGGGCGCGGCGGCGGTCCGACGCGCCTACGACGAGGCGCTCGCACGCGGATATCTGTGGCACGAGTTCGGGGACAGCGCGCTGTTGCTGCGTGATTGAAACCGGTGACGCTGGGCAATCGGGAGTGACAGCAGAGGACAGGACGGCGTCATGAATATGGGAAAGAAGATCCGGCACAAGGTCGAAACCGCCGAGGGCGCCGCCAAGAAAGCGGTCGGTAGGGCCACTGGCAACGCCCACCTCGAAGCAGAGGGGAGTAAAGAACAGGCCAGTGGCAACGCCAAACAGATGGGCGACAAGGTCAAGGACGCAGGAAAGAAGATCAAGAACGCCCTCAAACACTGATATTGCCGACGCTCGGTGAGTTCGGCTACTCGTTCGACAGCAGCGGACCCAGCGGTCCGAGGTCGATGTTCAGGTCCTCGGGTGTGAGGTCGAAATGATCACGCAACTCGGCCATGCGCTCCTCGAGCAGCATGAGCGTCGTGCCGATGCGTTCGATCTGGTCGTCGCTGAGATCGCCGTGCTCGACTCGGCGCAGCGCCTGCCGTTCCATCAACTGCCGTAGTAGCTCCACGATCGTCAGGACGAGGGTGACCAGGCCCTTCTCGACTGATTCGGGATCCGCGTCGATCCGCTGCGGCAGTACCCGGCGACCGATGTCGCTCGGGGCATCCGAATCGACGGGTTCGGGCTCAGCCATCGTCGGAATCCTGCTCGGCCAGATCCGGGACGAGTGCGCTCACCGACGCGATGAGCGTGCGCAGGGAGATGCGGACCATGTCGACGTCGGCGAGTGACAGCGTGATCTCGCCGGTGATGACGACACCGCCGCCCAGCACCCGGTCGAGTAGATCGACGAGCGCGATGCGGCGGGTGTCGTCCGCGGGAACCAACTCGCTCATGGCTCAGCCGTCGATTCCGGCGAACGAATACGGCGGCCACGGTCCGGTCAATTCCAGTGTGATGCCCGGACGTTCGGCGTCGAGTGCTCTGACGAGTGCCGCGAAACCCTCCACGCGTTCGTTGTCGACGAGGTAGGTGCCGTTGAGGATCATCCAGGCCCGCTTGCCGGTGAGCACTGGATCGGTGATCTGCCGGCGTACCCCGTCGACGGCCTGGTCCAGGAGGGCGGAGTGAATTTCTCCCGCGTGGCCGGCCGCCTTGCGTTCGACGTCCTGCTGCGCGCTCAACTCCGCACGGCGGCGCAATAGATACGCGGTTCCCTTCCCTGTCGCGCCGGCCGAGGACGGCTCCTCCTTCACGTTTTGCGACAGGATCTTCGCGTCTCCGTAGCCCTTGACGCCCCATTCGCTCCGCCCGGTCACCCGGCGCAACGTCGCATCGAACTCTTCCCGGCGTTCCGTGAGGAGGCGGCGGACGCGGTCGTCGTCGAGGTAGAGGGTCGCCAGCCGCAATGGAACGGTGGGTCCGCTGCGCAAGACGGCCGCGACGACGGCGTCGTGTGCTCTCGCGGTTGCGGCCAGCCAGTCGAGGTCCTCGAGTTTGCGTTGCAGGGGTTCCTGCCCGAATTCGCCGAGGCTCACGGTCCCCACCACCGCGACCAGACCCGACGACGTCACCGTCCGGACCGGTTCACCGGCCACACCGGTGACCCCGTCGAGTTGCGCATCGCCGATACTGTCGGTGGTGATGCTGTAGAGCCAGACACCGTCATCCGCTGTCATCGTCGCGCTCCTGACGCCTCGCCTCCACCTCGACCGTGTCGGCGGCCTCGACCGCGGGGCGAACCGACCTGTCGGACTCGAGTTCGGCGATCCGCTCCCGCAACTTCCGGTTCTCGAGTTCGATGTCGCTGTTCTTGCCGGTCAGCCAGGGGTCGTTCTCCCACCAGTTGATCCCCACCTCCTTCGCGGTTTCCAGTGAGGCAATCACCAGTCGCACCTTGATGGTGAGCAGTTCGATGTCGAGGAGGTTGACCTGGATGTCGCCGGCGATCACGAGACCCTTGTCGAGTACCCGCTCCAGAATCTCGCCGAGATTCGTCGACTGGTGCCCGCCGCCGAATCCGCCGCCCGAACTCTGCGGAAGGTTGCTCGCACCGCCGCCGGCGACCGTCATGACTGCGCGCTCCCGCTGTCACCGACACCGCGGCTGTAGCGGCGGGTTCTGCGGTAGGACAACAGTTCTCCATCCAGGTCCAGTACCACCTCGTACAACGCGAGCATGTCCGTCGACGACGGGATCCGCCGATCCTCAACCACCTCCACCTCCACCGCCCAGCCGTCGTCGGTGGGCATGACCGATGTGGCACCGAGCGGCTTCTTGCCGGTCAACTTCGCGATGTCACGCGTTGCGATCTCGGCGATCTCCGGCGCAGGCAACGGAGGTGGCTCCTCTTCTGCCATCGACTATCACTCCTTCTCCGGGCTGCTGGGCCGTGCCGATCCGGTCATGCGGTCGAGGATCGCCTGCTGTGCCTCTTCCTCCTCCTCGGCGGAGATCTCACCGGCCGCGCGGGCGTCCTCCAACTCCTCGAGCGCGCGCCGCGCGCTCGCGGGATTGTGGAGTTCTTCCTCGACCTGTCGCTGGATCAACTCGGCCAGCGAGATCACCCCACGGACGGGAGCGAGCGGCAACGTGGCGATGAACGACAGCACACCCATCGGTCAGCCCTCCGGCTTCTGCGTCACCACGAAGTCGTAGGCGGCGAGAGGTCCGAGCAGGCGCATCTCGACCCGGCCGTCCCACTGCTCGGCCAGGTCTCCCACTGCCTTCTCGAGCTCTTCCTGTCGGGCGACCTCGACGAGGACCGCTACCTGCGCGGCCTCCTCCTCATGGGTCGGTTCCCGGACGTTGACCGAGTCGGACAACGACTCGAGCGCTTCCACCACCGTGCGCGTGTCTTCGTCCCGTTTGGCCTCGATGCCGTTGCTGATGATCTCGCCCAGCGCCATCCGGGCGTCGCGGGTGGTCTCCTCCGGCTGATTGCGGATCGCGTCGACCAGTTCGCCCGCTTGCTGGTTCTCCTCGATTATTTCGCGGAGGATCGCTTCCTCGACGTACCGCCCCTTCACGACGTACTGCGCTCGACCCTCGAGTTCCTTCAATGCTGCGGCGAACTCCTCGGCGTGTGCCTCGAGCAGTTCCTTCTCGACGGCCTCCTCATCGGTCATGACCGCCCCGAAACGAAGCGGTAGTACCGGTGCCACACCCGACGTACCGTCCAGCAGGTGTGCATGCGCCTGGAGATCCTGGGGTTTTCCGAGTGGCCGGTCCACCGAGATCTCGCTGACCAGCGCCGCGATATCGCCGTGCGTGACGACGGCGACCGGGCCGTCACACACGCCGACCGCGTCCTCTTCGGCTTCCACGTCCGCGGGCACGATGCCGTACACGTAGATGCCGCTGGTGCGCGGCTCGTCGGACGCGTCGTTGGACTCTTTCGACTTAGACATCACTTGTCCCCTCGACTGGACTTGCGCGAAACCCGCTCGCGCTCAGGCTCTTCCTGACCGCCACCGAGGAAGTCGCCGAGTTTCTCACCCGCCGACTCGATCGCGCCCTTGGTCTTCGATTTGGCACCACCCTCGGTGACGTCGCCGACCAGGTCCGTCAGACCCTTCGGCTCACCACTGCCGATCTCGAGCCGGTTCACGGCCTCCGCAAACCGCAGATAGGTGTCGACACTGGCGACGACGACGCGAGCGTCGATGGTCAGCAATTCGATACCGACCAATGACACCCGCACGTACGCATCGATAACCAGGCCCTTGTCGAGGATGGTGTCGATGACGTCCGCGAGGCTGCTGGAGCTGGGGCCGCCGCTGACTCCACCGCCGCCACCCGCCGGTTGTATCGCCGTCATTGCCGCGCTCCTTGCCGCGAACTTGCGGACTTCTTTGCCGCAGTCTTACGCGGGCGGCCCCGCCGTTTCGGGGCTGCCTTGGTCTCGGCGGCCGCAGCGGTCTTGCGTGGGCGACCTCGGCGCGCCCGCGGGGGTGCTTCCTCTTCTTCTTCCTCTTCCTCCTCCTCGCCGGTGTCGTCTTCGTCGGTGTCCTCCGACTCGTCTTCGTCTGTTTCCTCAGGTTCTTCCTGCTCGGACTCGTCCTGCTCTGGCTCCTCGTCTTCGCTTTCCTCGCCTTCGGCTTCGTCCGTTTCCTCGGGCTCTTCCTGCTCGGACTCGTCCTGCTCGTCCTCGTCGGGCTCGACCACCTCGCCGTCCCGGATCTCCCCGCGCCAGCCGACCACCTCGTCGGGGTGGAGAACCGACTGCGTCATGACGTGGCGGCCGAAGTGCTTCAACTCAAGTCGCGCTCGTCGTCCTTGCGCGCGCCACAGGTTGCCCGTCTTCTCGAACAGACCCTTCGGGTGATACTCGAGAATGAGAACGATGCGGGTGAGATCGGGAGTCACCTCGTGGAACGTCACCGCGCCATCGACATAACCCTTGGCACCCTTCGAGTGCCACACGATCCTCTCGTCGGGAACCTGCTCGATGATCGACGCCTCCCACGTTCGATGCGACAGGAACACCTGTGCCTTCCACTCGAGCTTCTCGTCCGCTTCCTGCTCCACCCGCTCGACCTTCTTCATGAAGGAGGGGAAGTCGGCGAATTGGGTCCATTGGTTGTAGGCGAGCTGGACCGGGACCCCGACATCGAGCGTTTCGACGATGTTGGTCAGCTTGAGCTTCTTGCCTTTGCTGCCGCCACCACCGGTGACGGCCTCCTTGACGTCGGAAGCGGTGTCCTTGACTTTTTCCTTGGCGCTCTGCAAGCCACCGCTCACCGCAGACTTGATCGGTGATTCACCCTCGGCCAGTTTCTCGGAACCGGTCACGGCGGCGAGCAGCCCTCCGCCGCCACCCTCGGCGTAGTCGGTGAGCCTGCCCGAAGCGTTCTGCACCTTGTCGGAGACCGACGTGAGCGCTTTCTCCGTCACCGTGCCGACCAGCTTCTGCAATGCGTCCTGCAGCACACCCGACGACCCGCCACCGTCTCCCGGTGCGGCTTCACTCAGTTTTTTTGCAGCGTTCGTCATCGTGCTCACCGTCCGCCGCGCCGGACGGGCGCGGAATCAGTCGTGGCTTTGGCCCGGGTCCTGCGGCCGCGGGTCGGGGCTTCCTCGTCGTCCTCTTCGTCCTCGTCGGATTTCGCGCTGCGCGACCTGCTCGTCGGCCGTGAGCTGCCGTTGCTGGACGCGCGCCGACGTGCGGCGGGTCGCTTGCGTCGAGCGGGTTCCTCCTCGTCGGAGGCTTCGTCCTCGTCGGGTTCTGGTTCCTGGTAGTCCTCGTCTTCCTCGGCGTACTGTTCGTCCGGCTCTTCGTCGACTTCGGATTCGTCGTACTCCTCGTCCTTGGACCGACCGCGTCGCTTGCGACCGAGTTTTCCGAGACTGCTGAGTTTGCCGACCGAATTACCGACACCACCCACAGTGTCGTCGACCGTGTCGCCCACGTCGCTGACCGCTTCGCCGCCGCCGGACAGAATCCGGTTGTTGAGCTGGTTGATGCGCTGGCTTGCGGCGGTGACCGCCGCGGCCTTCGCAGCGCTGACCAGCTCTTGTCGAACCGAATCGCTGATCTTGGCGAATTCGGGGGAGTTCGCGAGCACCTTCGTGCCGCGTTCCAATAAATCGCGTGGCCCGCCGGGGAAGCGTCCGGTTGCACCCGCAGCCGCGAGCATCAGTGCCATTTTCATCCTGTGTGTTCGGCCCAGCATGTAACCCGCGCCGACGGCCAACGCCACCTGACCTTTGGTTTTCATCGTCGAACCCCTTTACCGAGTAGTCGCCGGCGCACCTCTCGCCAACTTCGGCAATGTGTCGCAGGACCGTCCTCGGTAATGTGTCGCAATACCGTGCGCGGTAAGGGGGCGCCGTCTCCCGACTACCCCAGCGGCAGGACGCTCAACCAGCGGCAGAAAAGTCGGTTCGGCCGACCTGCCGCGGCGAACGCTTCCCACAAATCCCGGCGGGCGGAGACGAGATCGACGCATCGCTGTGGTTTTTCGAGAGTGATTCAGCTGCAATGCTTTCCGTGTGCAAGGTAGGAATGTCACCGGCTGGCGGCTCGTACCGCCGCGACGATCACCGCGACGAGGAGCGCCAGCAGAAGAATTACGAGTAGTACCGGTCCGAGCAGAAGTGCGACGAGGAGAAGGAGAACAAGGCCGACCTTGGCTTTGCCGCTCAAACCGGACATCAGCGCTTTGATCGCGGCCCACACCGGATTCTTACCCGTCAGCGCGGCGCGAATGCCCTCGAGTCCGGCGCCGGCCCCGGCGTTGCTGTGTATTACCTCGTGGACGAGCGACGCCAGCCACTTCTTGAATTTCTGCCGGAGATTCTGCGCCTCCTTCTCGCCGCGGTCCCGCAGTGCGTCGACGAGGCGGCCAACCTGGTCCTGCAGCCACTCGGTGACGTCCCCGAAGTCCGGTGCGACCGGATCGGGCAGGCGCTTGCTGCCGGAGCCGGAGGATCCGGTGTGGGCCGGTCCGCGGGACCCCGTGTCCCGGGGACGCTTCCGGGCCGTCGGCTTCGTGACGGGTTCGGTGCGGGTATCCCTACGCGTCGGCCGGGCCGTCGTCGTGGTCCGTCGGGGAAGGCCGTGCCGCGTCCCGGCCGAAGTCGATGTCGACGTTGCCGACCGCCTGGGCGGGAGTGGTTGCCTTCGCGGCAGCCGTCCAGGGGGTGCGTCGGCGAGCGCCGTCGACCCTGTCGTCGTCCTCTCTCGTGCGCCCATACACCCCAATTACCCTCGGAGAATTTCTTGAAACCGGAGCGGGAACGGCGGCAATTCGGGAACGACGGGTTACCCTTCCCCGCGTTCGTCGAGCGGGTTTTTGCGCGTGACGATGAGCGGGTCGGCGGGGGTGAACGGAAGTTCGGCAGATCGTCGATGTGCGTGTCGAACGTGGCGGCAAAGACTTCGCGGGAGTGCGCGCTGACCGACGTCCCCGTGCTCGAGATACCGCGGCGCACATAACCTATTTCGCCGCCGACGGCACCACGGGATCGCCGATTCGGGCCGCCAGGGCGCGGTCCGCGGTGTTTCGTCGGAGAGCGGCGAAATCGGAGGCGTCGAAATCGTAGGTGTTGCCGAGCCGACCGTGAAGGTCGAAACACGCTGCCGGTGTCGAGTACGGAGACGAGCGACGTTCCGGACAGGGCAATACGTGAGTTCATTCGCGTTGGCGTGCCAGTGCGGAAGCGCTGAAATGTTTCGGTGATCGCGACGGAGTGGGTGGTCTCGCGGGCTAGGATTCGAAGAGGCCTGCCAGCTGGTACCGCCCATCGGCGCGGTATCCGAACCATGGCGCCGAGGCGGTGATGGCGACGATGAGGGATTTCCCGGCGGAATACATGCGGGGCCGGAGAACTGGAGTGGGTCGGTTGCGCGCACGACGCGCCACCCGTCTCGCTGTGTTCACGGCGTGCGGCGCACTCGTGATCGCGGGGTGCTCACCCACGTCCGAGCCGACGACCGCCGAGAATGCTTCATCGCCTGCCGCGGCGACGGCGACGGCTGCTTCGAATTCGGCGCTCAATTCCATCGATCCGGCCGCATTTCAGGCCGCGGTCGACGCGGCCGCCGAGGAGTTGATGATCCCCGGTGCGGTGGTGCAGCTCCGCACCCCGCAGGGAACCTTCGACGCGGTGGTCGGCACCACGGAATTGGGCGCGGACACACCGCCGGATGCGCAGACTCATTTCCGAATCGCCTCCAACACGAAAACCTTGACGGCGGCGCTGACGGTCCTGCTGGCACAGGACGGCAAGCTCCGGTTCAGCGACCCGGTGTCCACCTACGTTGCCGACGTGCCCAACGGCGAGAACATCACCATCGAGCAGCTGTTGACGATGCGCAGCGGGCTGTACAACTACACGAATGCGCCCGAGCTGGCGGCGACTTTGGACAGCGACCCGGCGAAGGCATGGACGCCTCGGGAGGTCCTGGACATTGCGTTCAGCCGGCCGCCGGACTTTTCACCCGGCACGTCGTACGAATACAGCAACACCAACTACGCGTTGCTGGGTCTGGTCGCCGAGAAGGTCGGCGACCGCCCGCTGACCGAGCAGTTCCAGGAACGGTTGCTCGGGCCACTCGGGCTGAACCAGACCTCTCTTCCCGCCGCCGACGATACGGCGATCCCGGACCGGTATTCGCACGGTTACATGTACGGCGGATCGGCCTACGCCCTGTTGGACGAGCCGTATCCCGCCGACATGCAGGCCGCCGCGAGGGCGGGGACACTGCAGCCCGTCGACTACACCAACCAGAATTCGTCCTACGCCACCGCCGCCGGCGGTGCCATCTCCACGGCGGACAACCTGGCGACATGGATCCGGGCGCTGGTCTCAGGCGAGGTATTGAATCCGGAATACCAGCAACAGTGGCGGGACAGTCTGCAACCCGAGGACCCGGACGCACCCGACGGGCAGCAATACGGTTACGGGATCAGCTACCAGCGTTTCGGGCCGAACGCGTCGATGTATTACCACGGCGGTGAATTGCCGGGCTTCAACTCGTTCATCGGATACGACCCGGACAACGAAGTCACCCTCGTGATCTGGGCGAATCTGACCCTGTCGCCCGAGGGCAAAACCACCGCGAACGCGTTGCTGCCCACCGTTCTCGACGAGATCTACGCAGGAATGTCGCTGGCGCCCACACCCGCTCCGACCCCCACGAGGTGATGCGCGGTGCACGAGTCGCCGGTGGGGCAGGATCATCGTTCGTGAGCGACAACTCCGTTCGAACACCGCACGCGTCGGCAGAAGCCGAGGATCCCGACCTGGCCAGGGCCCGGGACGGAGACGACGCCGCGTTCACGCGCCTGGTCGGACCGTTGCGCCGCGAACTGCACGCCCACTGCTATCGCATGCTCGGCTCCAGCCACGATGCCGACGACGCCCTGCAGGACGCGCTGCTGCGGGCGTGGCGCGGTTT
Source organism: Rhodococcus sp. NCIMB 12038 (assembly GCF_002165735.1). Lineage (NCBI taxonomy): Bacteria > Bacillati > Actinomycetota > Actinomycetes > Mycobacteriales > Nocardiaceae > Rhodococcus > Rhodococcus sp. NCIMB 12038. The sequence goes on along the minus strand of NZ_NHML01000008.1, from coordinate 277,281 downwards.
CGCGAAGTTCGAGGGCCGCAGCGCGCTGCGCTCCTGGCTCTACACCGTCGCGACGCGCACCTGCCTGGACGCCGTCGAATCGCGCGGTAAGAGGGCCCTCCCCGTCGACCTCGGTCCCTCCAGTGATCACGTCGTCGTCGGCGACGTGCCGCTCACCGAGGTGGCGTGGCTGGGTCCGTACGCCGATGCGGGACTGGCCGCCGGTGCGGCGGGGCCGGCCGCCCGCTACGAGCAGCGCGAGTCCGTCGAACTCGCATTCGTTGCGGCACTGCAACATCTGCCGGGCAATCAGCGGGCTGCCCTGCTGCTCTTCGAGGTCCTGGGGTTCTCCGCCGCCGAGATCGCCGCCGCCATGGACACGACGACGGCGTCGGTGAACAGCGCGCTGCAGCGGGCCCGGGCGATCGTCGCGAAGAAGATTCCCTCGATGACCCAGTCGCAAACGTTGCGCGGGATCGACGACGCGCGTCTGCGAGCCCTGGTCGCTGGGTACTCCACCGCGCTGGAACGCGGTGATGCCGATGCTCTGGTCGCTCTCCTGACGGAGGACGTCACCTGGTCGATGCCGCCGATGGCTCACTGGTACCGCGGTGTGGCCGCGGTCACGGATTTCGCGGTCCGGGTCCCGCTCACGGGATGCGGTTCGTGGCGCCACCTGCCGGTCGGAGCCAACGGTCAGCCCGGCGTGGCCTTCTACCTGTGGGACGAGGGCGCCGGCACCCACCTCCGCTGGTCGATCACGGTGCTGACCCTGCGCGGCACCAAGATCGCGGAACTGACCTCGTTCATCGGTCCGGAGCACTTCGAGCAGTTCGGTCTGCCTGAATTCTTGCCGTGACCTGCGCTCGCGGTGACCGACTGCGCCGCGGTGACACCACGATGGCACATCGATCCCCGACTGAGTCTTGCGATGGTGCCATTGTGATGCCATGATGGCACCATGGATCTCACACCCTATGTCGCGTCCCTCCGTCACGAACTGGCAGTAGCCGCCGAAGCCGGGGGAGAGGACGCCCGTGCCCTCGCCGAGCGACTCACCGCACCACTGGAGTCCGGAGTCCGGCTCGCGCTACTCGACGCGCTGTCGGCGGCCGCCAGTGAAATCACCCGCGACCTCGCACCGGGTTCGGTGGATCTTCGACTCCGCGGACGTGAGCCCACGTTCGTCGTCACTCCCGCGCCCGCCGAGCAGTCGTTCGAGGAGCCGGCCGCATTCGGTCCGGACGTGACGCCGCCGCGAATCGCGGAAGTGGAAGACGGAGCCATGACCCGGATCAATCTTCGTCTCTCGCAAGACCTCAAGGACCGCGTCGAGGAGGCCGCTCGGGAGGCAGGACTGTCGGTGAACGCCTGGCTCGTCCGGTCCGCGGCCGCGGGGTTGGAGTCCGACGGCGGCAGTGGTCGCTCCGAACGGCGTGCCCCACGCGGCAACGACCGTTTCACGGGCTGGGTGCGCTGACCCGACCCGCCCGTCCTTTCATTCGCCATCACCACATTCCGGAGGACAACCATGCCCACATTCAGCACCCCGGCGCCGATCTCGGCCACGGTCGAACTCGTCGTCGGCGACGCACGGATCACGGCGAGCGACCGCGACGACACTGTCGTGGACGTGCGCCCCAGCGACGGTTCGCGGGAATCGGACGTTCGCGCCGCCGAGCAGACCCGCGTCGAGTACTCCTCAGGGAGGCTGCTGGTCAAGGCGCCGAAGCAGCGCGGTCTCGGCCTGTTCGGCAAGGCCGGTTCCGTCGACGTCACCATCGCGCTGCCGACCGGCTCCGAGTTCGAGGGCGACGCGTCGGTGGCGACATTCCGCGGCGCGGGACGGCTCGGTGCGTGCCGGGTCAAGACTTCGGCGGGGGACGTCCAACTCGGCGACACCGGCCCGCTCGACGTGCACACCGGGGCCGGCACGGTCACCGTGGGCCACGTCGCGGGCGATGCGGACGTGAGCACGGGGTCGGGAAAACTCCGCGTCGGTGCGATCGACGGCAGTGCCGTGATCAAGAACTCCAACGGCGACAACTGGATCGGCGCGATCGACGGCGGACTGCGGGTGAAGACGGCGAACGGCGACATCTCCGTCGACGACGCCCGCGCCGACCTTGCCGCGGCAACCGCCAACGGCGACATCCGCATCGGGCAGGTGACGCAGGGCGCGGCGTCGCTGGAAACCGGCCACGGCCGAATCGAGATCGGAATCCGCTCCGGGACCGCTGCCCGGCTCGACGCGCACACGTCCTTCGGGAAGGTCCAGAACCATCTGGACTCCGTCGACCGGCCCGAATCGACGGACGACAGAGTCGAGGTGCGTGCCCGTACCGGGTTCGGCGACATCGTGATTCGCCGCCCCGATTCCCAGAAGTCGACCAGTCGAAAGGCAGACTGATGACAGCATCGATCACCACCCGGTCCGCGATCACCACCACCGGGCTACGAAAGTCATACGGCGACAATGTCGTCCTCGACGGCATCGACCTCGACATCGGCGAGGGAACGATCTTCTCGCTGCTCGGGCCCAACGGCGCAGGCAAGACCACCATGGTCCAGATTCTGTCCACGCTCATCGCCCCCGACGGCGGCGACGTCAGGATCGCGGGTCACGATCTCGCCCGCGAGCCCGATGCGGTGCGATCCACCATCGGTGTGACCGGCCAGTTCTCCGCGGTGGACAACCTCCTCACGGGTCGCGAGAACCTGATGCTGATGGCCGATCTGCACCACCTGCGCCGCGACGCGGGCCGCGCCCGGGCCACGGAACTGCTTGCCCGTTTCGATCTCGTCGAGGCGGGAGCGAAGCCGGCCGGAAGTTACTCCGGTGGCATGCGCCGCCGTCTCGACCTCGCGATGACCCTCGTCGGCAATCCCCGGATCATCTTCCTCGACGAGCCGACGACCGGTCTCGATCCGCGCAGCCGCCGCGCCATGTGGCAAATCATCCGAGAACTCGTCGCCGACGGAGTCACGATCTTCCTCACCACCCAGTACCTGGAGGAAGCAGATCGGCTCGCCGACCGGATCGCACTCCTCGACGGCGGCAGGCTGGTCGCGGAGGGAACGCCGGAGCAGCTGAAGAGGCTCGTTCCGGGCGGCCACATCACCCTGCAGTTGCCCGGGGTGCGCGAACTCGACGCGGCCTCCCGGCTCCTCGGGGACGTGACCCGGAACGAGGAATCGCTCACGTTGCAGGTTCCCGGCGACGGCAGCGTGCAATCGCTGCGCGCACTGCTCGACCGGCTCGATCACGCGTCGATCAGCGTCGAGAATCTGACCGTGCACACTCCCGATCTCGACGACGTCTTCCTCGCGCTCACCGAGCGTGCCGCAACCCGGAAAGAGAGCCTGCGATGACAACCATGGGTTACGCGCTGAGCGATTCGGCAACAATGCTGCGCCGCAACCTCCGGCACATGATCCGGTACCCGTCGGTGACGGTGCTCCTCGTCGGGATGCCGATCGTCCTTCTCCTGCTCTTCGTGTACGTCTTCGGCGGCACGCTGGGGGCGGGACTCGGCGATCCCGACGGCGGACGCGGCGCCTACATCAATTACGTAGCACCGGGAATTCTCTTGATGACCGTGGCCAGCGCCGCCCAGGGCACCGCGATCTCGGTCGCCACCGACATGACCGAGGGCATCATCGCCCGGTTCCGGACGATGGCCATCGCACGGGTGTCCGTGCTGACCGGGCACGTCGTCGGCAGCATGATCCAGACACTGATCAGCCTCGTGCTGGTCGTCGGTGTCGCCGTGCTCATCGGTTTCCGGCCCACCGCCGGGCTCGGCGAGTGGATCGCGGCGACGGCGGTGCTCGCGATGTTCACGTTCGCACTCACCTGGCTGTCCGTCGCGTTCGGGCTGGTGTCCAAGAGCGTCGAAACGGCGAGCAACCTCCCGATGGTGCTGATACTGCTGCCCTTCCTCGGCAGTGGATTCGTCCCCACCGACTCGATGCCCGCCGGTCTGCGGTGGTTCGCCGAGTACCAGCCGTTCAGCCCCGTCATCGAGACCATCCGCGGGCTGTTGCTCGGCGGTCCCGTCGGCAGCAGCGCCGTGCTCGCGGTCGGCTGGAGCGCCGGTATCGCGCTGTTCGGCTACCTCTGGGCGAAAAGACTGTTCAACCGGCGCGTGAACTGACGGCTTTCACCCGTGCCGGCGGGCCCTCACCGCGGTACTCTTCCGATGCCGCGGTTTCGCCACCGATGATGCAGCCGCAGGTTACAGTCGGAACCGGTTTTTCCTTCTTCAGCAGGGTGGGATCGCGATGAACTTGATCAAGAAATCGGCAGCATCGGTCCTCGTCGCAGCGACGGTGACACTCGGAGCGGGCACGGCGCACGCCGACCCCGTCGTACCGAACACGGGAACGCCTGCACTGGCGATCCCCGGCCGGCACGAGGTCGACAAGCAGCAGGCCCTCGAGAACATGCTCAACGAACTCGGCGTCGGCTGGGCCAACGGGGGAGCGGCCGGCACGGCGATCGGCGCGCTCATGGGTCTCGGCGTCGGATGTGTTTCGATGTTCCCCGGCAGTCTCGCCGGGTGCATCATCGGTACGCCGATCGGTGCGATCACCGGTGCAATAGTCGGTATGGGCCAGGGCAACCCCAGGGCGGCGCAGGCCATCCAGGAGTACATCAATACGCCGTGAGTCGTTGTCCGTCAACTCTGTTCGCGGAGTCGACGGATCACGGGGGCGAACACCTCCAGATACGGTTCGTGGACGGTGACGTACGAGAAGCCGTAACGCTCCCGCTGGCTCCGGAGTTGCTCGGCCATCTCGTCCACGGTTCCCACGAGGACGTAGGGGGTGCCGAGGACGTCGTCCACCGACATGGTGTCGCCGAGCCGGTCCGCGATCTCGGTCGCCGTGGCCCGGCGGTCGTCCGTCTCGACGACCGATTGGACGAGCAGATGCCACTCGATGTCCTCGGCTCTCGCACCGGCATGGTTCCGTACGAAGCGAATTCGATCGGCCGCCTCGTCCGCGGTGGCGAGGCGGAATGTGCCCGGGGGCCGGCCCGGAATCTGAAACGTCCCCGCGACGCCGACGATGTCGGCGTGGGCGGCCGCGATCCGCAGCACCCGGTCGCCGGTACCGCCGATGGTCAGGGGCGGACCCGAGCCGCCGAATCCGCGCCGCTGCAACGGTCGTGGCACGGTGCGGCCCTCGGGTAGCTCGTCGAAGTCCGTGGTGAAGGACGTGCGCAGGCCGTCGACCATCTCCGACAACTGCTCGACCCGGCCGCCGAACGGCTGCCATTCGATACCCGCGGCGTCGAACTCCCACTTCATGTGCCCGGCACCGAGACCGATCTCGAGCCGTCCGTCGGTGAGGATGTCCGTCGTCGCGATCTCGCGAGCGAGGAGGGCGGCGTTCCAGAACGGTGCGTTGAGCACCAGGGTTCCCACACGAAGCCGCGTGGCGCCCGCGACGGCCACCAGCAACGGGAACGGTGCCGGGGCGCCGAGATGGTCGGCGGCGAACACGGCAACTTCAGCGCCTCGAGTGTGATGCTTGCCATACCTGAGCCCCGTTTTCCCACGTGGCCGCGTCGAATGGCCCTGCAAGTTCAACGCTTAGGGCAGGCATGCCTTATCTTCTGCGAGGTGACAAACAAGAGCACTTCACGCCCTCGAGGCGCCACTGTCGACTATGCCATCGCGGCGTTCCGCGTGGTTATCGGCTTCCTCTTCTTCTGCCACGGAACTTCGACGTTGTTCGCGTGGCCGACCGCACCTCACAGCGGGCACACCGCAGCGGTAGGTGCCTGGCCGAGCTGGTGGGGTGCCGTGATCCAACTCGTCTGCGGCGCCGCGTTGTTCCTCGGCCTCGGGACGCGAATCGCGGCGTTCCTCGCCTCGGGTTCGATGGCGTACGCCTACTTCTGGAGCCATCAGCCGGACGGTGCCCTCCCCATCCAGAACAATGGTGAACTCTCGGCTATCTTCTGCTGGGCACTGTTCCTGATGATCTTCCTCGGCGGCGGTGCGCTCTCCCTCGATCGCCTCATTGCTCGTGGCGGGCGCACGGCGCAGGCAGACGACAGCGACACCGCCGGCGAATCCGGACCCACGGACGAGTTGCGGGAAGTGAACGCCTGAAGAACGTCTCGTGAGCCCGGGCGATGACCGTCATCTCCCGGATCGCCTGAACAGGCGAACAGTGCCCAGCGTCGCGAAGACTGCTGGGCACTGCTCTCGCGATCGGTGTCGACCGAGGTGAGTGTCGGTACGACTACCGTGTTCGGTAAGTCGACGAAAAGGGTGGCCGCGCCAGCCGGAGCAGTTCCAGCGCCAGCAGCGAACCCCGGGGGCCCAATTCGTCCTGATAGCGGCGGATCACGTCGGTCTCCCCACCGAGCGCGACCATCGGTGCACCGGACTCGACCCGGGTGCGGGCCGCGAGCTGTGCGAGAACGAGGCGGCGATTCACCGCATCCAGGATCTCCGCATCGAGGCGAGCGATCTCGGCGTGAACGCGATTCAGATCCGTGCCGTCGGAAACTGCGCCTGCGGCGTCTTCGGTGACTGCCCCGGAATCACTGTCCGTCATCGTTGCTCCTCGACTGGGTGACCGTGTAAGACAATCGTCGGACGGGAGCGTCCGCAACGACAGACACCCTGGGGTGAGGATCGGCGACCCCTGTCCGGGCGGGGTCGACCGAGTGGGTGCCGCGAACCGATTCCGCGTTACCGCAGTGCGATGAACCGCTGCAATTTCCCGCTCGCCTGATGACGCCGCAGGTGGTCGACGACCTCGATTCGGACCTGCGGATCGGACAATCCTTGCCGGCGCAACGCCGCGGCGACAGCCGACGTCAGCCGGGCTACATCGGGGTCGCCGACCGCGAAGATTTCCGCACCGTCGGCGATCTGCCTGACCTGATACTCGGAAACGCGCGGATCTGCGCCGAGGACGTATCGAAATGTGCTCGCGGGCACCGTCTTCGTCCCGTATCGGAAATCGTCGTCGCGCCGCCCGCCGATGTCGGCGACACGCATGAACGCACTTCCGCACGGGCAGGTGCCGGGCAGCAATGTGACCTGATCGCCGAGGTCGTAGCGGATGAAGGGAAACGTTCGGTTGGCGAGGCCCGTGGCGAGCGTTCGCGCCGCGGGCGCATCGGCGGCGACCGGCGTGCCACTGTCGTCGACACGTTCGAGCACGACCTCGTCCTCGCACACGTGCAGACCCTCGCCATGTCCGCAACCCACGGCCTGCACTCCGATCTCCGTCGACCCCCAGAGGTTGTGGATCGGCGCCGACCAGGCTTCGCCGATGGCCTGCCGATCCTCGTCCAGCAGTGGCTCGGAGTTGGTGCTCACCCGGACGGGGCGAACCTGCAGATCACCGGCCAGTGTGGCGCGGGCGAGTCGTCCGATCACCGACGCATATCCGACCAGGTGCGTGGGTCGGGCCGCGGCCACCGCGGCGACGATCTCGCCGAACGGTGCACCTGCCGGGATCACGACGGTCTCCATTCCCGGTGCGGTCGGCACATCGAACAGTGGGGTGCTCGCATGTGGTGGGATGCCGGCGGCCAGCACGGCGAGCCGCGAAGGAGACCACACGGGTGCCCGCCGTTCCTCCCGCGCCTGGACCCGCCAGGCCAGGCAGGCGGCCGACACGTAGAACTGCCAGTCCCAGACATAGACGCCGCGGACCCCACTCGACCCACCCGAGCTGAAGATCTGTTCGTCGCCCGGAGTGTACGAAAACCATTGCTGCCCGGCCAGAATCCGCTCGGCACGCTCGCGGTCGAGGTCGCGAGTGGTGACGATCGAATCCCACTCGTCCTGTGCGTCCTGCTTGGTCATCATCGGCAGCGACGCCAGGTCGGCGACTGTGGCCGTCGACGGATCGAGACCGCGCAGCCGCCGGGCGTGAAACGGCGACCGCTCGCGGGCGTGCGAGAGGAGGGCCCGCAGCCGGGCAGTCCGGTAGCGCTCGATCTGCTCTCGCGGCCAATCCAGGCGTCCCGTGTGGTCCTCGAGGGCCGCCTGAACCGCATTCACCTGGGCGGCGCGCACACGTGCGTACGCTGTGTGCCCCGTGTCGTCCGGAGCATCTCCGGGTACCGATCGGGACATGACGCCCTCCGCATCAGGATGGTCCGGCGCACCACTGCCGTCCGTGCGTATTCGAGTCTTGCACAGCGGGGTGCCGACCGTCAGGAGGTGTGAATCTTCCGCAGGAGTCGCTTCATCGTGCGAGCGTCCCGCCACCCGAACGACGTGCGGTCCGCGGCCCGCCGTTGGAGACTGTCGACGATGCGGGCCGGAACGGCGACCCGGTGCCGCACCGCACTGTCCACGACCTCGAGAATCGCGCGCTGAGGCCGGTCGTCCTCGAGTGCGAAGCCCGCTTCGTGCAGAGCGTCGGGAGGCAGTGCCGGACGCAACGCGGAGAGCACCTCGTATGCGAATGCGCGGAAGTGCTCGCGGCCGAAGGCGTCGGTGAACGTGACCGTGGCGATCGACCCGAGAAGTTCGCTGTCGCGGGCCAGGCGGGGGAGTTGTCGTTCCCAGTCGGCCGCGGCCGTGATTCCGGCTCCGGCGATCACGCCGACGGCACCGAGTGCGCGAACCTGTTCGAGCCACCCGTCCGGCGGCACGATGACGCCCTCGAAGAGGACGTCCGTGCCGTCCTCGATCACCAGTGTGCGTCCGTCGACGGAGCGCAACGACAACACGGCCGACGTCAGCCCGTCGACACCGTCGAACACGGGGCTGGGATCCCGCCACCCGCGCCCAGCAAGGTTCTGCAACAACGCATGCCAGGTTCCGGGCTGGACGTCGTAGTTCAGCGCCACCATCGGTGTGCCCCGTCGGTCCGCTGCGGGTGCGTGGTAGATGGCGACGGCGTCCACTGTTGGTTCCCCCATGGAGCGTTACGATGCCACAGAAAAAGTCCGACTGGAAGGTTTTGTCCTCCGTGTGTCGGCGCGCCGTGTCCCATTCTCTGCGCGAACGCTGCGTCGCGATTGCGGTGCGGCGACGACTTTGGAAACCTCGGAGGATGGGAGGCTTCGTCTGGCAGCACGCGGCCGTTGTCACCAGCCTGGCCTTCGTGGTCGACGGCCTCGCAATCCTCGCGGGTCGCCGGCGCGACGCGCCGACCGGCACCTACGGACTGCTCGTCGTCGCGGTCGGTGTCGGGTCGCTCGTCCGGCACGGGCCCGATCCGCCGTGGCAGGGATACGCGCACGACATCCCGATCGCGACGCTGCTCGCGTACATCGCCGTCGACGCCGCGTCCGATCGGTTCGGGCGTCGGCTGTCGCCGGGGTGGTGGCTCGTTGTTCCGCTCCTGATGATTCCCACCGTGGCTGCCGGCCCGACGGCGTCGACGATCGTGCAGGCACTGCTCGCCGCGGTGGCCGTGGGACTCGCGCTGGAACGCGCCCGCGTCCGACCGCAGTTGCGGCGGACGACTATCGTCGCGGCACTGTTCCTCGCGTCCGGCGCTCTGCTCGGTGCCGTGGACGACAGTCTTCTGCCGGGCCACGCGCTGTGGCACGTGCTCGCCGCCGCCGGATTGTGGCGGCTGGCGCCCACGATCGGGCGAAGTACTACCCCGGGTCCGCGACACTGTGGGCGTTGGTGCGGTTGACCGACAAGACCCGCCACACTCGCGCCCATTCGATCTCGCAGACCGCGCCGTTGACAATGCGCGGCACCGCAGCGGCGGACCGCGCCAATCGGGTCGCCTCGCTCGTCGCGGCGATCCTGCCGTGGACCGCGCACCGCAATTCGGTCCCGCGGCAGGACACGACGTCGCTCACGTCGCGCCCGAAGAGTGACGACATCGTGATCCCCGGGGTGGTGCCCGCGCTCTCCGTCGACGTCACTTCGATATCAGACGGCAGCACGGGGAGGATGCCAGCTCCGGATGACCTGTCCGCCAGCCGATCCCGACCCACGTGCTCACCGCTGTCGGCGCTCGCAAAGCCATGGTCGGACACAGCGCCGGACAGTAGGTTCGCGTCCGAGAGAAATTTTGCGACAACTGGCTGATCCGCGCCGAGAACTGCTGCCCCAGGATGTCGAGCGGCGCCTCCACGCTGCGACCCGCGGTGGTGAACCGCAACGCGGCATCCTGGATCGGTGGGGACGAGAAACCGTTGCTCACCAGCAGAATCCGACGTGCCCACGCGATCAGGTCCACGACGGCGGCGAACCCGGTGGGATCCGGTGTCACACGGGCCAGTTCGAGCCGAAGATGTTGGAATACACGGAAACCCAGTCGCTGGCACGCCCGTACCACCGTCGCCGGCGACGTTCCCGACGCCGCCGCCAATTCCGCCGTCGACAACTCGACCACCGCCGCGGGCTCGGCGAATACGGCCCGCGCGACCCGCTGCTCCCCGGGGCCCAGAGTGGCCAGGCCGGTGCGCAACCGCGCCAGGGTGGCGCTCGAGCGCCACGGATCGGCTGAGCCATGCGGCATGTCGGCACTGTCCTGTTCGTCCCCGCGTCGGTGGACTCCGGCGGTGTCGGGATCGTCAGGGGTAGTCACTGCACCGCCACCTCGGACGGACGGGAGGGTCCGTTCACCGCACCGTCATCCGGCATTTGCACGCGCGTTCAACAGATGTCGGAATTGTCACGACATGGCTTCGAAACGGTATCGAAACCTCAGAACTGCACAATTTTCACTCGCGTTTCTCAATAGTCGAACATCCGTACCTTGTTCATGCCGTGTGAATTTCGGGAGGAGGCCACGTTCGGGGGCCCGCCGCTGCAGATCTGCCGACGCGGGTTCGTGATCCCGACACCTTCGAGGCGCGGGACGAGGCACCGAAAGGATGGCCGGCGATCGACGTGAAGTCGCCGGCACGCCGCGTCCGCCGGCGCGGAGAGGATTGAGCCAGCATGACCACTCGCAACATGGAGAAACGCACCTTCGGCTGGATCGCCCTGATCGGCGCGGCCGCCACCGTTCTACTGGGGCTGGGCGCGGGAACCGCGTTCGGCGCGCCGCACGACTGGGAAGAAGTCGCGGAGTGCGAAAGCGGCGGAGACTGGACCACCGACACCGGAAACGGGTTCTACGGCGGCCTGCAGTTCACGCCGGAGACCTGGAAGGCGAACGGCGGGAAGGGCGACCCCTCGGAAGCCAGTGAGGCCGAGCAGATCCGGGTCGCCGAGAACGTCCTGAAAACCCAAGGCCCCGGCGCGTGGCCGGTGTGCGGCCAGTATCTGAAGAAGGGTGGTACAGCGCCCGTCGAGGTACCCCCCGTCACCAAGGCACCTGCACCGGCAATCGAGACTCCCGACCCCGTCAAGACGCCGGACGTCGTCAAGACTCCCGACCCCGTCAAGACGCCCGGCCTCGTGGAGACGCCGGATGTCGTCGAGACGCCGGACGCTGTCGAAACACCCGATCTCGCGGAGACTCCCGACGTCGTCGAGACGCCCGCACCGGTCGAAGCGCCTGCGACAGTCGAGGATCCCGCCACGGTGAAGGCGGCCGCCCAGGAGGCCCTGGACCGAGCCCGCGCGCTCGCCGCGCAGAACGGGTCGAGTGAGGAGTTCGAGGAGAGGGCCGCAGCACCGCGGTAACGTCCGACGCTTCTTGTGCGAACTAACCACACGGAACTGTTGTGTCGTCGCCTACGAAGGAGCTCTCGTGCAGAAGAAGTCCGCTCGGCGTGCTGCAGCATTGGCCGGGATCCTGGCCGCACCTCTCGTCCTCGGAGCCACCGTCGGTGCAGGTTCCGCGAGCGCCGAACCATGGCATGTCGGACCCGTCTACCGTGCCGAGACGTCCGGCGAAGGCGCGGAGTACTTCTGCGGGAAGGCCGCGGCTCTCGAACAGACGTCCGGAGTCGTGATCGTGCCGTGCACGTTCGACTCGGCCACCGCCGTCTGGTACCGCGTCGTCTTCAACCCCGCCAACTGGGGCTTCGACTTCTGAGGCGGACCGCACAGGTCGGCGCCGCACCTGACGAAGCGGTGCCCGGACACGTCCACCGCACTCCGCTTCGTCGAGTGTGCCGGCGCGCGGTGAAGCGCAGACTCCTCGGTATGGCCGAGGAAAGAACAGCATGAGCATCGAGACAGCCCAGCGCAGCGAGATCGACCTGGCGATGGCGAGAAGTTGGCTTCTGGTCCCCGCGGTCGGGAGCGAGGTTCTCGCCGCGGCGGCCGCCTCGGGCGCCGACGCGCTGATCATCGACCTCGAGGACGGCTTGCCGTTCGCCGCGAAGGACGGGGGTCGTGCCGTCGCCGCTGCGTGGCTCGAACGGAACCCGGGCTGGGTCCGGATCAACGACGCAACCACCGCGCACTGGCAGCGCGACCTCGACGCGATCCGCGGCCTGCCCGGGCTGCGCGGGCTGATGCTGTCGAAAACCGAAGGGCCCGGACAGGTGCGGGACACCGCCGCCGAGATCCCCGGTGTCCCCGTGGTCGCCCTCATCGAATCGGCGGAGGCCGTGGTGGCCGTGGACGACATCGCGCGCACCGGTCCCGTCGCCCGACTCGCGTTCGGGATCGGCGACTACTGCCGCGACACCGGCGCCGGACGTACGCCGATGGCGTTGGCGTACGCCCGGTCCCGGCTCGTCAATGCCAGCCGGGCTGCCCGGATCGCGGCTCCGATCGACGGGCCGACGCTGGCGCAGCGCGCCGAGATCGTCCGGGAAGACACTCGACATTCCCGCGAGATGGGGATGACGGGGAAACTGACCCTCGTGAACGAGCAGGTACCCGTAATCAACACCGCGTTGGCGCCGGACTCGGACGACATCTCCTGGGCCGAGTCGACGATCGAGCGACTGGGTTCGGACGGCAGCCGTGTCACGCACGGCGGGCATCCGCCGCAACTCGCCCGCGCCCACGACATCCTCCGTCGCGCGGACCACTTCGCGGCGCGGGCCTAGGGCGTGTCTCCCAATGATTTGGGATGTTGTGCGGCAGCATGTTTGCTGTGACAGAGGTGACGGATCGATATCAAGTGTTGACCGAGAAGCAGTGGGCGTTGCTTGCGATGCTGTTACCCAGTTCGGATGGGCTGCGGGGGCGGAAGTTCCAGAATAACCGGCTCGTGGTGGAGGGGATGCTCTACCGGCTGCGTACCGGGCTCCCGTGGCGGGATCTACCTGCGCATTTCGGCCCCTGGAAGACGGTGTGGAAGCGGCATCGACGCTACGCCGGGGATGGAACATGGGATCGGGTACTCATGGCCCTGGCCGCGATGGCCGATGCCGGTGGCGACCTGGATTGGGCGGTGTCGGTGGATTCCACCGTGGTGCGGGTGCACCAGCACGGCGCCAACGCCGCGCGTGACACAGGGGGATCTGCCGAATTACACAAATCTGCTTGACGAACCGGTCGATCACGGCATCGGCCGGTCCCGCGGCGGGTTGACCTGCAAAGTTCACCTGGCGTGCGATGGCGACGGACGTCCGTTGTCGGTGCTGGTGGGTCCTGGCCAGGCCGGCGACAGCCCGATGTTCGGCCCACTCCTCGACGGCATCTGCGTGCCGCGCATCGGTGGCGGCGCACCCCGCACGCGCCCGGACGAGGTCCGTGCCGACAAGGCGTACACATCCAAGGCCAATCGAGAACTGCTACGCAGCAAGGGCATCAAGGCGGTCATTCCCGAGAAGTCCGATCAGGTGGCCAACCGCAAGAACAAGGGCAGCGCGGGCGGGCGGCCACCGAACTTCGATGCCGAGTCGTACAAGGGCCGCAACGTGGTGGAAAGGGCCTTCAACAAGGTAAAACAGTGGCGAGCGGTGGCAACCCGGTACGACAAGCTTGCCCTGACTTACCGGGCAGGATTCCTCCTCGCCGGCATCGTCGAATGGCTCAAACTATTGGGAGACATGTCCTAGGACGGGTCGGCGCTGTCCCGGTCGGGTTGCCGGGTTGCGCGGTACGCGGTGAACACGCCGGCCGTCGCGATGACGCCGAGACCGAGGAACAGCAGTTGCGCCGAGGCGAGGGTCGAGGGTGCGCCGAGATTGACCAGCACACCGGCGACCGCGGACCCGACGGACATCGCGATCAACTCGACCGTGTTGAGCCCGGCCGCCGCCTTGGCGCCCTCCTGAGCGTCGTCGGTGCTCTGCATGGCGGCGACCATCAGGCGCGACGAACGCGAGCCGCCAGTGGCCGAGCTGGGCGAACAGCCCGCCGATCGCCGGTCCGGCGAGAGTTCCCACGCCCCACATCGCCGACACCAATGCGGTCGCGCGGGCCCACAGACGTTCGGGCAACGCCTCGCGCAGTACGGCGTAACTCAGACCGGCGAGAAGGCCCCCACCGATCCCTGTACTGCACGTCCGACTGGGAGCACCTCCATCGACGGGCCGATCGCGCAGATCATCGTGCCCGCGAAGAACGGCGCCAGAGCGAATAGGTACGCACCGAGCGCCCCGCGGTGTGCGAGGAGGCGACTCACGGTCATCGACAAGATCACCGACGCCACCATGAAGACGGTCGCGCTCCAGGCATACAGCGATTCGCGACCGAGTTCGCCGATGGCGGTGGGCAGCAGACTCGTCGTCAGGAAGGGGAAGATGCGCGGTCTTTGGATCCGAAGGGCCTGCTGCCGGTGGGGGAGGTGTCCCGCCGCACCGGGTGTGGCCGCGTCGGCGCTCCACTACTACGAGCAACTCGAGCTGATCTCGTCGACGCGAACACGAACTCACCGGATGCATCGGGTGCGGGTGTCTGTCGATGAAGGCGTGCTGTTTGCTCAACCCCGAAGACGAACTCGCCGTACAGGGTTCGGGTCCGAGCCGGCCCCGAACGATGACGGATCGGTCAGAGGTATTCGTGGCGGTGTCCGCATTCGAGGCCGTCGGGGGCCGATCGTGAGCACCGATTCATGCAGTGGAAGACCCGGTACCGCTTGCCCGGAGGCAGCGACGCGAATCCGGCGTGGGCGTCCTTGATTTCGTATCCGATCGGACCGTGGCAGGACGAACAGGTCTTGGTCGCGTCGGTTCCGGTCTCCATTCGTCCATCGTAGGGCGGCTGACGGGCGGGCACGGCGAAATTCACGTCCCGCCTCGAGGTGCGGCATCGGCGTCCCGACCATACCGGGGACCGCGGGAAGGTCCACCGGAGTCTATTCGTGAGATCCCAAGAAACGCAGTAAAGCTCACGAACTTGCTTATTCCCTGCCGGTGGCTATGGTGCATGCAGGCATCAACGCCATCTACCGGAGGACTGAAATGTGAATGCAGCTACCGATCGTCAATGGGCGGTTCGTGACGCTGTTCTGCGTTGGCTTCTCGCGAAGGCGACCGAAGGGTATCGGAGTCCGATTCTGGACGCGGACGCCGTCGGTGAGACCGTGGGCTGGGCGCCGTCGCCCTTGACCCGGGACGACGTGGCCGACGCGTCGAATCATCTCTACAAAGAAGGGTATGTGACGGGCGTGCCGGTGATGGGTATCGGGATTCCGCGCCCGATGCTGACGGTGGCCGGTCGGCGGGTCGCCGAGGGTGGAAGGTCGCTGCGCCCAGTCGATTGCCGTCACGATGTCGACGGCGGGCAGTCGGTACTCGAAAGCGGCCTCGTGCATTAGCCATAGGTGAGTGGCACGGTGTGCGTCCGTACACCATGCCACTCACGTGCGGGGATGGCACACTGCGGGTGTGGAGCTTTCGCAGACCGTCGAATGGCGCGGCAGATCGGTGGCGTGGGACAGGTTCGGGAACGGCCCCGCCGTGGTGATGTGCCACGGGACACCATGGTCTTCGCAGCTGTGGTGGCCGTTCGCACGCGCACTCGCCGCCGAGTTCTCGGTCTACCTCTGGGACATGCCCGGGTACGGGCAGTCGTCGAAGGACGGCGCCCACGACGTCGATCTCGGCGTCCAGGGCGAACTGCTCGCCGACCTCCTCGGGCATTGGAACCTCGACGCACCCCACGTCGTCGCGCACGACTACGGGGGCGCCGTCTCGCTCCGCGCCCATCTCGTGCACGGCGCGCGGTACGCCTCACTGGCCCTGATCGACGTGGTGGCGCTGCGGCCGTGGGGATCCGACTACTTCCGGCTCGTCGCGGACAACGCCGACGTCTTCGCCACGCAACCGGCGTCCGTGCACCGTGGTGCCCTCGAGGCGTACATCGCGGGCGCATCCCACCGCGGACTGACCCCCGCTCAGATG
Organism: Rhodococcus sp. NCIMB 12038; assembly: GCF_002165735.1. Lineage (NCBI taxonomy): Bacteria > Bacillati > Actinomycetota > Actinomycetes > Mycobacteriales > Nocardiaceae > Rhodococcus > Rhodococcus sp. NCIMB 12038. The sequence continues at coordinate 261,146 of NZ_NHML01000008.1, read as the reverse complement.
GCCGTGCTGACCACGCCGTGGCTGTCGGAGGAGGGCCAGGTCGCGTTCTACCGGCAGATCGCCCAGGCCGACGAGCGGTTCACCGACGAGATCCAGGACCGGTACGCGTCGATCGACCTTCCCGTTGCGGTCGTGTGGGGCAGAGACGATGCGTGGATCCCCGTCGACCGAGCCGAGGAACTGGCGCGCCTCATCCCCGGAGCGACACTCGAGGTCATCGACGGTGCCGGCACCTGATCCAGTTCGACGCTCCCGTCGAACTGGCGGTGTCTCTGCACAGATGGCTCACGGCGCAGTCAAACCCTCGATGACGGCGGCGGTCGTGTCGGCGATCGCCTGGTTGTTTCCTTGCGCGTCTTCCTGATTCGTGAGGCTGTCGGTGAGGACGGCGAGAACGACGGGGGAGCCGTCCGGACTCCAGGCGACGCCGGCGTCGTTGGCGGTCCCGAACCCGCCGCCACCGGTCTTGTCGGCGGCGGTCCATCCGGGCGGCAGACCGGCACGCATCCGCTTGTCCGAAGTCTTGCTCGCCCGCATCCAGTCGAGCAGCTGATCGCGGCTCGCTGGGTCGAGCGCATCGCCCAGGAGCAGTGCCCGGAAACCCTGGGCGAGGCCGGCCGGTGTCGTCGTGTCCCGCGGATCGCCGCGGAAAGCAGTGTTGAGTTCGGTCTCCCACCGATCCAGTCGTGTGCTCTCGTCGCCGACGTCGCGGGCGAGTGCGGTGATCGCCTGCGGGCCCCCGATCTCGCGGAGCAGGTAGTTCCCGGCGGTGTTGTCGCTCTGCGTCAGCGCCGCTTCGGCGATCTGCCCCAATGTCATCGGGGTGCCCGCGGCAGCGGCGGTGACCGGCGAGTTCTCGACGAGATCGCCGGGTTCGATCACCACCGTCTTGTCGAGGGACGTCGACCCGTCCTCGATCCTGCGCAGGACCGCGGCGGAGGCGTAGGCCTTGAACGTCGAGCACATGGCGAACCGTTCGTCGCCCCGGTGGCTGTACACCGCGCCGGTCGCGGGATCGACGGCCGTCACGCCGATCCGCGTGGAGTACTGCGCTTCCAGTGCCCCGATTTTCGCGTCGAGGGACTGCTGATCCGGCGCCGCCACCCCCTCCGACGTCGCGGGTGGGGTTTGCTCCGCGTTGGCCGTGCACGCCCCGACCAGTAGCGGCAGAGTCAGTGCGAGGGCAACGGCGCCGCGACGACCGGTGCGCCACGGCTTCGGATGAGTGGGCTTCGGGTGTTGTCGATGTCTGGGCATGGGTCCAATGTGGGGTGCCCATGCCCATAGCGCAAAGACGACTCGGCCGTCGCGGCGAGTCGGGTGCGCTATCGACCCAGGTCAGGGGAATGCTTTGTGTGTCGGAAATGACGGTGTCACCGGAAGCGGACGGTCGGAACTGGTTCAATGGTCGCCATGGATCTGCTTCGTCATCTGAGTTTCTTTGTCGCCGTTGCCGAAGAGGGACACTTCGGGAATGCCGCGTCGCGACTCGGCATGACGCAGCCGCCGCTCTCGCAGGGGGTGCGTCGGCTCGAACAGAGACTCGGCACGGAGTTGATTCAGCGCAGTGCCCGCGGCGTCGGACTCACCGACGCCGGACGCCAATTGCTCCCGCGTGCGCGGCTTCTCGTGGACGACGCCACCCGATTCGAGGACGAGGCGCACCGCATCGCGGGTGGTCGCGACGCGGTGGTGCGATGGGGTGTCCCGCACTCGGTGGCCGACGCCGTGGTGGTGCGGTGCGTCCGTGCGCTGCGCGACGCCGACGCCACGCACCCCACCCGGGTGGAGACGGCCACGGCGTCGACCACCGAGCTCGCGGACGCCGTCCGCGCGGGCAGTCTCGACGTCGCCGTGGTCGAACACCCGGCCCTGCTGACGGGACTCGACAGCGGCCCGGTGATCAAGCTGCGGCGGTGGGTGGTGGTGCCCGACGACCACCCGGTGGCAGCCGCGAAGAAGGCGCAGGTCCGGATGCTGCGCGGGCTGACGCTGGCCACCGGTCCACGCTCGGACAATCCGCCTGCCCACGACCTGTTCGTCGACCTGTGGCGGGTCCGGGGTCTGGACCCTGACATCGTGATCGCCTCGGGGCAGCGGGAACTCCTCACACGCGTGTCCGCCGGCGGGCATTTCGGGGTTACGGCGACGCCGCCCACGGCGATGCCCGGTGTGGCCTGGGTCGATCTGCTGCGCAACGACCTCTCGCTGCGCGTGCGCATCGTCTGGCGCTCCGGGGCCGACGTCGCACCGTCTGCCGCGGCCCTCGACCGGGTGCTGATCAGGGCCGATCGATGACATCGGCGGAGAAGCGGATCCGGGACGTCTTCGCCGACGCCGGGTGCACCGGATGGTTGCACGCCCGCCGCGTCGGAACCCCGGTCGACGACGCAACCGACATCGCAGTCGGCGCGGACGACCTCGTCGTTCTCGCGTCCGTCTACAAACTTCCGCTGCTCGTGGCCCTGTGCCGCGCTTTCGAATCCGGGGAGTTGTCGCCGACCGCGACCGTCCGGGTCAATCCGGCCGACTGCACCCCGGGACCGACCGGAGTGTCGACGTTCCGCGACCCGGTGGTGCTGAGCTGGCGGGATCTGGCGCTGTCGATGATGACCGTGTCCGACAACGCGGCCGCCGACCTGGTTCTCGGGCAGGTGGGACTCGAGAGCGTCGAGCGGGCACTGTCGGAATTGGGCCTGACGAGCACCCGCATCATCGGCGGCACCGCCGATGCGCACCGCAGCCTGGTGATCGACGCCCACGCGCACACCACCGCCGAAGCATTTGCGGCGCTGGCCGACAACGACGAGGCGTGGACGGTGTCCGCCTACGACCCGTCGTACGCGAGCGCGACGACCCCGCGGGAGATGACGTCTCTTCTCGACGCGATCTGGGCCGGACGGGCGGTGCCCGGGGCGCAGGGCGAGTTCGTCCGGCACGTGATGTCCGCGCAGATCTGGCAGCACCGCATCCGTTCCGGGTTTCCGCACTCCGGGGTGGACGTCGCCGGGAAGACCGGCACCATCGGCGCCATCCGCAACGAGGTGGCAGTCGTGACGTTTCCCGGGGAGATTCCCGTCGCCGTCGCCGTCTTCACCCGTGCCGCCCGAACGGACCCGGTGCTACCGGTGGTCGATGCCGCGATCGGGCACGCCGCCCGGATCGCGGTGACCGAACTCCGCTCCGGCAGCGTCGCATGATGGCTGCCCCGGTGCCAGCTCAGCCCGGATAGCGCCGGGGGGTGAAGACCCTCGTCCCGTGTTCGTTCTCGACGACGGTCGTCATGGAGGAGCCCACGATGAGCAGGCACCGCATGTCGATCTCGGCGGGGTCGAGGTCGGCGAGGCGCACGACCCGCACCGATTCCTGCGCGCCCGCCACGTCGCGGCCGATGATCACCGGGGTGTCGGGAGAGCGGTGCTCGAGCACGAGGTCGCGCATCGCGGCGACCTGCCAGGTGCGTGACTTCGACGCCGGGTTGTAGACGGCGAAGGCCATGTCGGCGCTCGCGACCGCCGAGATGCGTTGCGCCACGACATCCCACGGCTTGAGCCGATCGGACAGGGACAGCACGGCGTAGTCGTGTCCGAGGGGTGCGCCGACCCGGCTGGCCACGGCGTTCGCGGCGGTCATGCCGGGCAGCACACGGACGGGGACGCCCCGCCACTGTTCCTCGGCGGCGACTTCCAGCACCGCGGCGGCCATCGCGAACACACCGGGGTCGCCCGAGGACACGACGGCGACGCGGGCCCCGTTCTTGGCGAGGTCGAGCGCCATCGCGGCGCGTTCGGCCTCGACCCGGTTGTCGCTGGAGTGCCGGCGCTGGCCCGGACGTTCGGGGACCCGGTCGATGTACGGCCCGTATCCGACGAGGTCGGTGGCCAGCGACAGTTCGTGCTGCACTTCGGGGGTCGTCCAGGCCTGATCGCCGGGGCCGAGCCCGACGACGACGAGTTCGCCCTGTGGCGGCTGGTCGTCGCGGCGGGCGTTCGACGGACTGGGCACGATCGCGATCGAGAAGTAGGGCACGTCGCTGTCCGACACGTCGTCCGCGTGGTCGATCTTCTGCCGGGTCGTGCTGGCCCGCTCGACGTACCACGTCTCGTCGATGCGACCGGAGTCTTTCAACGCCTGCCGCACCGCCGGGTAGGTGCGTCCGAGTTTCAGGATCGCGGCCGCGTCGGTCTCCCGCAGGCGCCGCGTCAGCTCACCGCGGGGCAGGGTGCCGGGCAGGACGGTGAGGATTTCCTCGCCCTCGACGAGCGGCATCGCCAGTGCGGCCGAGGCGGCGCTGATCGACGTCACGCCGGGAATCACCTCCGCCTCGAAGCGCGGTGCCAGCCTCTTGTGCATGTGCATGTAGGAGCTGTAGAACAGCGGGTCGCCAGCCGCGAGCAGCGCCACGGAACGGCCGGCCTCGAGGTGCGCGGCGAGCCGCTGCGACGCTTCCTCGTAGAACTCGTCCATCGCCCCCTGGTATCCGCCCGGGTGGTCGATGGTCTCGGTGGTGACCGGGTAGACGAGGTGTTCCTCGATCTGGCCCTCACATAGGTACGGGGCCGCGACCGCGCGGGAGATGCTCTTGCCGTGCCGGGCGCTGTGGAACGCCACCACGTCGGCCTCGGCGATGACCCGCGCGGCTTTGACCGTCACCAGTTCCGGGTCGCCCGGTCCGATGCCGACGCCCCACAGCTTGCCGGTCGACCGCTCTTCGGAACTCATTCGACTTCGCTCGCAATCGCATTCAGCGCCGCAGCCGTGATGGCACTGCCACCGCGGCGGCCGCGGACCACCAGATAGTCGAGTCCGCTCGGGTGCTCGATCAACGCTTCCTTCGACTCCGCCGCACCGATGAACCCGACCGGGCCGCCCACGATCGCGGCAGGCCGGGGTGCGCCGGATTCGATCATGTCCAGCAGGTAGAACAGGGCGGTCGGGGCGTTGCCGATCGCGACGACGGCGCCCTCCAGCTTGTCGGCCCACAATTCGAGCGCGGCCGCCGAGCGGGTGTTCCCGATCTGCTCCGCCAGCACCGGAACCCGGGGGTCGCGGAGGGTGCAGATCACCTCGTTGTCCGCCGGGAGACGCTTGCGGGTGACGCCGGCAGCGACCATCTGCGCGTCGCACAGGATCGGGGCGCCGTTCGCCAGTGCGGTGCGGGCGGCCTTCACGACGCCGGGGGTGAACGCGACGTCGTCCACGAGATCGACCTGACCGCTCGCGTGGATCATGCGGACCACGGCCTGTGAGACGTCCTCGGGAAAGGCACTGAGATCCGCCTCGGCGCGGATCGTGGCGAAGGACTGGCGGTAGATCTCCGCGCCGTCTCGGATGTACTCGATCATCCGCTCACGATAGAGGCTCCGGGTTCACCGCTCTTCCACCCGGTAACCCGTCTCGGTGGCGACGACGTCGGCGACCTCGCCCTTGGGCCGGCCGCAGCAGCGCTCGCAACCCGACCAGTGCTGTCGGCCCTCCACCGGGAGTTCGCCGCTCGCGACGGCGTCCCGCGCGTCGGTCCGGACATCGGCGAGGGCCTTCTCGCATCCGGGTTGCCCGGTGCAGGCGCTGACGTTCAGCCACGGGGAGTTCTCGTCGAAGATCAGGCCCATCGGGGCGAGGACCCGAACCACCTGCTCGGCTGACCACTCATCCAGATCGCACAGCAGCACCGTTTTCCACGGCGTGACGATCACCGGCTTCTCGACCGCGGCGAGAAACTCCGCCAGCCGGGCGTCGAGGACCCCGAACGCGAGACCGCCGCCGAGGGTCACGTTGCCGTCCGGCTGGTCGAGCCACCCGATCGGAGGCCGGTGCTCGTCGAACCCGGGCACCGGGTCGGCGGTCGGTGCGAGCGTCAACGCCGACAGCGTCCGCTCGACCCCGTCGACGATCTCGGACAGCCGCCAGTGCCGATCGCGCAGCTCCAGGAAGACGCGGGCGGCATCGACGAGCACCGACACCGAATCCGCTGTCGGGATCCGGGCCCCGCTGTCGCGACCGGCGAGGATCAGTGCGACCTCCGACCCATCGACCGCGTGGACCCCGAAATCGGCGCCGAGCGCCGTGACGTCGCCCCGCCCGTCGTCGAGAGTGAACAGGGTGCGGCCGGGCAGGTCCGCCAACGCGGAGTCGGCGCACAATGTCCGGTCGAGGACGCCGACCAGTTCGCGCAGGTCCGTGAGGCCACCGATCCGGCCGGTCAGCGGCGAGACGAGGATGTTCCGGACCCGTTCGTGCGTCTCCGAGGGCAGCAGGCCCGCGTCGGCGAGGCGCCGGGCGAACTCCAGCGGGTCCCGGACCGCCCGCAGTTGCGCATTGCCGCGGGACGTCAGTTCGATCTCGCCGTTCCCGAGGTCGCGCGCCGATTCCGCGAGGGTCTGCAGCTGCGCGGACGTCAGCACGCCGCCGGGGAGGCGGACCCGGGCGAGCGCACCGTCGGCCGCCTGGTGGACCTGCAACGCGCCGGGGCATGCATCGGGGCGGGAACGGGAGTCGACCATGGTCCCAGGTTACGTCCGGCCCCGGGTAGCATCACCAGCACTTGCGACAGCAGGAGAGGAAGCCGGTGAGAATCCGGCGCGGTCGCGCCACTGTGAGCTCGCCGAATCCGGTGGGCGAGCCAGACCCTCACCTGCCGTCCTCCGACCTCCGGTTCCGCACAGAACCACCGCCACGGGGCGCGACACCCCCAGGAAGGCTCCACACGTGATCCTGCTGCTCTCCACCTCCGACACCGACCTGCTCAGCGCACGCGCCAGTGGGGCGGACTACCGCTGGGCCAACCCGGCACGGCTGCTCGTCGAGGAGGATCTGCCGGGGCTGCTCGCCGGCGCCGACCTGGTGGTGGTGCGAATCCTCGGCGGCAAGCGGGCGTGGGAAGAGGGACTCGACGCGGTCCTGGCCAGTGGACTGCCCGTGGTGGTCCTCGGCGGCGAGCACGCCCCGGACGCCGAATTGATGGAGTGCTCGACGGTCGCGGCCGGTGTCTCGGCGGAGGCGCACAACTATCTCGCCGAGGGCGGTGCCGACAACCTCGCCCAACTGCACCACTTCCTGTCGGACACCGTGCTGCTGACCGGGCACGGTTTCGAGGCGCCGGTCCACCTGCCGAGCTGGGGTGTCGCGCCGTTCGCCCCCGGCGCCGCCGCGGACCGCCCCACGATCGCCGTTCTCTACTACCGCGCCCAGCACCTGGCCGGGAACACCCGCTACATCGAGGCCCTGTGCGACGCCGTCGACGCGGCGGGCGGCACTCCGCTGCCGATCTTCTGCGCGTCGCTGCGCACCGCCGAACCGGAGTTGCTGACGACGCTGCGCCGCGCGGACGCGATGGTGGTCACCGTGCTCGCCGCAGGCGGCACCAAGCCGGCGGGCGTCTCGGCCGGCGGCGACGACGAGGCGTGGGACGTCGCCGCGCTGGCCGCGCTGGACGTGCCGATCCTGCAGGGGCTCTGCCTGACCAGCAGCCGGGAGTCGTGGGAGTCCAACGACGACGGACTGTCCCCGCTCGACGTGGCCACCCAGGTCGCGGTCCCCGAGTTCGACGGCCGGCTGATCACGGTGCCGTTCTCGTTCAAGGAGATCGACGCCGACGGCCTGTCCACCTACGTTCCCGACGCCGAGCGCGCCTCCCGGGTGGCGGGCATCGCCGTCCGGCACGCCCGGCTCCGGCACATCCCCGCGCCCGAGCGCCGGATCGCCCTGATGCTGTCGGCGTACCCGACGAAGCACGCCCGCATCGGTAACGCCGTCGGTCTCGACACCCCGGCCAGCGCGATCAGGTTGCTCACCGAGATGCGGGCCGCCGGCTACGACCTGGGCCCCGTGGACGGGCCGGACTCCGTGCCCGGCCTCGCAGCCCAGGACGGCGACGCGCTCATCCACGCCCTCATCGCCGCAGGCGGCCAGGACCCGGACTGGCTGACCGCGGAGCAACTGGAGGGGAACCCGATCCGGATCTCCGCCGGCCGCTACCACGAATGGTTCTCGGCGCTGCCCGCCGAACTGCGCGAGGGCGTCGAGGAACACTGGGGACCCGCGCCGGGCGAACTGTACGTCGACCGTTCGCAGGACCCTGCCGGTGAAATCGTCATCGCGGCAATGCAGTTCGGAAACCTCGTCCTGATGGTGCAGCCGCCGCGCGGATTCGGCGAGAAGCCGGTCGCGATCTACCACGACCCGGACCTGCCGCCGAGCCACCACTACCTCGCCGCGTACCGGTGGATCGCGGCGGACGCCGCGGCCGGCGGTTTCGGCGCCGACGCCGTCGTCCATCTCGGCAAGCACGGAAACCTCGAATGGCTGCCCGGCAAGACGCTCGGCATGTCCGCTTCGTGCGGCACCGACGCCGCGCTCGGCGACCTGCCCCTGATCTACCCGTTCCTCGTCAACGACCCCGGCGAGGGCACGCAGGCCAAGCGCCGCGCCCACGCGACCCTCGTCGATCACCTGATCCCGCCGATGGCCCGCGCCGAGAGCTACGGCGACATCTCGCGGCTCGAGCAGCTCCTCGACGAGCACTCGAACATCTCCGCGCTCGACCCGTCCAAGCTGCCCGCCATTCGCCAGCAGATCTGGACGCTGATGCGTGCCGCGAAGATGGACCACGACCTCGGACTCGAGGAACGTCCCGACGAGGACGTGTTCGACGACATGCTGCTGCACGTCGACGGCTGGCTGTGCGAGATCAAGGACGTCCAGATCCGGGACGGCCTCCACGTGCTCGGTGCGGCGCCCCGGGACGACGCCGAGGTCGAACTGGTGCTCGCCATGCTGCGCGCCCGGCAGATGTGGGGCGGCGAGCAGAACGTCCCCGGACTCCGTGAGGCACTCGGCCTCAGCGAGGACGGCGACGAAACCCGCACCCGCGTGGACGAGATCGAGCAGCAGGCGCACGCGCTGGTGCAGGGCATGCACGACGCCGACTGGAACCCGGACACCGCCGACACCCTCACCGACGACGCCACGGTCGCGAAGATCCTGCGCTTCGCCGCCACCGAGGTGGTGCCCCGGCTGCGGGAGACGAACAACGAGATCGCTCAGGTGCTGCACGCGCTCGACGGCGGTTTCATCGCCGCCGGGCCGAGCGGGTCGCCACTGCGCGGGCTGATCAACGTGCTCCCGACAGGCCGGAACTTCTACTCCGTCGACCCGAAGGCCGTGCCGTCCCGGCTCGCCTGGGAGACCGGTCAGGCAATGGCCGAATCCTTGCTGGACCGCTACAAGTCCGATCACGGCGAGTGGCCGCGGTCGGTGGGTCTGTCCGTGTGGGGCACGTCCGCGATGCGCACGTCCGGAGACGACATCGCCGAGGTCTTCGCGCTGCTCGGCGTGCGACCGGTGTGGGACGAGGCGAGCCGGCGCGTGGTGAACCTCGAGGTGATCGACCTCGACGAACTGGGCCGTCCGCGCATCGACGTCACGGTCCGGATCAGCGGCTTCTTCCGGGACGCGTTCCCGCACGTCCTGGCGCTGCTCGACGACGCCGTCCGGCTCGTCGCCGCACTGGACGAACCGGCCGAGAGCAACTTCGTGCGCGCCCACGCGCAGGCGGATCTCGCCGAGCACGGCGACGAACGGCGCGCGACCACCCGCATCTTCGGGTCCAAGCCGGGCACCTACGGGGCCGGACTGCTCCAGCTGATCGACTCCAAGAGCTGGCGCGGCGACGCCGACCTCGCCGACGTGTACACCACGTGGGGTGGGTTCGCGTACGGCCGCGGACTGGACGGCGCACCGGCCGCCGACGACATGCGGACGGCCTACCGGCGAATCACCGTGGCGGCCAAGAACACCGACACCCGCGAACACGACATCGCGGACGCCGACGACTACTTCCAGTACCACGGCGGGATGGTCGCGACCGTGCGGGCGCTCACCGGGAAGTCGCCCGAGGCGTACATCGGCGACAGCACCCGGCCCGAGTCGGTGCGCACCCGGACCCTGTCGGAGGAGACGTCCCGCGTCTTCCGGGCCCGGGTCGTGAACCCGCGGTGGCTCGAGGCGATGCGCCGCCATGGCTACAAGGGTGCGTTCGAGATGGCGGCGACCGTCGACTACCTGTTCGGATACGACGCCACCACCAACGTCGTCGCCGACTGGATGTACGAGAAACTCGCCGAGTCGTACGTGCTGGACGAGCAGAACCGCAAGTTCATGGAACAGTCCAATCCGTGGGCCCTGCACGGCATCGCCGAACGCCTCCTCGAAGCGGCCGAGCGGGACATGTGGGAGAACCCCGAGCAGGAGACCCTCGACAGCCTGCGGCAGGTGTACCTCGAAACCGAAGGCGAACTCGAAGGGGACTGACCGGCTTCCGGGCTAGCATGGGCCGGGTGACCACAGAATTCGATCGGGTGTCGTCCGCGAAGTATGTCCTGCTCACCACGTTTCGGAAAGACGGCACCCCGGTGGCGACGCCACTGTGGGCCGCCGCCGACGGTGACCGTCTGCTGATGTGGACGGTCACCGACTCCTACAAGGTCAAACGCATCCGCCGCAATCCGGAGGTGACGGTGGCCGCGTGCGACGCGCGCGGCAAGCCGAAGGGCCCCGAGGTGCCCGCCCGCGCCGTCATCCTCGACGCCGCGGACACCGACCACACCCGGGACGTGATCGCCCGCAAGTACGGCATCCTCGGCTGGCTCACGATGAAAGGCAGCCTCCTGCGCCGAGGGAAGACCGGCACCATCGGACTCGCCGTCACGGCCGACGACCGGTAGGAACCCAGTAGTCTCGGTGGATGACGACTCTCGAGGACGCTGTAGCGCTGGCACGGGACGACAACGGTCTGGCGGTGGTCGCCACCCTTCGCGCGAACGGAACCATTCAGGCCTCGATGGTCAACGTCGGCCTGCTCGAGCACCCGGCCACGGGCGAACCGGTTCTGGGATTCGTGACCTACGGAAGGGTGAAGTTGAACAACCTGAGGTCTCGCCCTCAGGTCGCGACCACCTTCCGGGATGGGTGGCAGTGGGCGACCGTCGAGGGAACAGCCGAGATAGCCGGTCCCGACGACCCCCAGCCGTGGCTCGACGACGAGAGACTGCGGCTTCTGCGTCGGGAGGTGTTCGTCGCCGCCGGAGGCACGCACGAAGACTGGGACGAATACGACCGGGTGATGGCAGAGCAGGGTCGGGCGGTCGTCTTCGTCCGGGTCGATCGGGTCTACAGCAACTGACAACCTGCGAGGCACGAACCCCTCAGGCGAGGCTGCGGAGATGCTCGGCGATCATGCGCTGCGCCGTGTCGGGAGTGTCGGTCCCGCCGAGCAGAACGTGCATCGCCACACCGTCGACGAGTGCGTGTAGACGCATCGCCTCCGCTTCCACGTCGATGTCCGTCGCGACGAGACCGTGCCGCGCGAGACCGGTCAGGATCGCGGCGCACGCACCGCGGAGTTGTCGCTGGGCGTCGAGGGCGATGTCCTTCAGCAGGGGGTGGGCGGGGCTCTCGGCGACGAGTGCCAGGTTCACTTCCATTTCGCAGCGTCGGCGATCGTCGAGGGGGAGTACCTCGTCCAGCACGGCAAGCGCACGCTGCCACGGGTCGTCGATCGAGGCATGGGCTTGTGCGCGTTCGCGGACCCGGGTGGCGACCAGACGCATCGAATAGGCGAGAAGTTCGGCCTTGCTGGCGAACACGTGCCGCAGTGATCCGCTGGAGATGCCGGCCTCGGCGGCCACGTCGCGGACGGACACGGCGCCGATGCCGTCGCGTTGGATCACCCGCCACAGAGCCTCGGCGATGTCCTGCTGCCGTCGGTCGTGGTCGATGAGCTTCGGCACCCCGCCATGTTAACACGGTCGTGTTAGCATCAACTTTTGTTGGCACGATCGTACTAACAAGTACTGGAGGGGCTGAACGGATGACGTCGCAACCATCGAGTTCCCACCGCTACGCCGCGCTCGACGTCATGCGCGGAGCGGCGATCCTGGGCACGCTCGCCACCAACATCTGGATCTTCACCAACGTCGAGGGGTTGGTCGGATACATCAACGGCACCGGAAGGGCCACCGGGGGATGGGCTCCGGTGCAGGCGGTGCTGCAGCAATTCGCGCAGGGCAAGTTCCTCGGCCTGCTCACCGTGATGTTCGGCATCGGTCTGGTCATCCAGCAGCGGTCCGCCCAGCGGCGCGGTCAGCGATGGCCGGGCGGATACCCCTGGCGCGCAGCGCTACTGATGCTCGACGGAGCACTGCACTTCCTGCTGTTCACCGAGTTCGACGTCCTGACCGGCTACGCCCTCACCGGACTGATCGTCGCCTTCATCCTCACCACGGGCATCCGCGCGCAACGAACGTGGATCGTGTGCGCGGTGGCCGTCCACGCGGCGATGCTCGCCCTCGTCGTCGCGGCGCTGTCCTCGGCGCCTGCGCGGGAACCGCAGCCGCTGTCACCGAATCCCTATGCGGACGGCAGTTTCTGGGACCTCGTCGGCTTCCGCGCCGACAATCTGGTGCTGTTCCGGCTCGAGGTGCTGTTCATCCTGCCGCTGTCGATCGCACTGTTCCTCGTCGGCGCGCACCTCTACGGTGCGCGCGTCCTCGACCCGGACCGCGGCACGCTGCGTCGCCGGCTGATTGTCGCGGGCCTCGCGATCGCCCTTCCGCTCGACCTCGCGCTCGGACTGTTCGGTGGAGACGCGGGTCTGATCCTCGGCAGGTACGGGACCGCGCCGATCGTGGCATTGGGATTACTCGCCGCGATCGCGCACCGCTACGCCGAGGGGCGCACACCCGGCGCACCCGGCCGGGCATTCTCGGGCGTCGGCCGCACCGCGCTCAGTTGCTATGTGCTGCAGAATATTCTGTGCTCGATTGTCTGCTACGGCTGGGGATTCGGTCTCGCGGCCCGGTTGGACGGCACCACCGTGGTTCCGGCGACGGTCGCGCTGTTCACTGCCGTCTCGGCGACCCTGATCGTTGTGTCACACCTGTGGTTGCGGCGATTCGATCGTGGGCCGCTCGAATGGCTCACACATCGGGGTTACCAGCGTCTCACCCGGGCGGACCGGTGCGGCGTAACGCGCCAGCAGCGTCGTCCATTCCTTGAACTCGAGGGCGTACGCCGGTGCCGGCGTCGTCACGGACGGGCACGGCTGGCGCCGAGTCGCCAATTCCACCAGCGACTTCGCCGCCCGCAACACGCTGACGTGGTGATGGCGGGAGACGTCGAGCAATTCCTCGAACGCCTCGGCGTCGCCGTATCCTCGGGTGGCGATGAGGATTCCCTTCGCGGTGGCGAGGACCTCGCGTCCGTCCGGGTGGCGGTGCGGAATCGAATGTGCAGCCGGTGCGGCCTCGAGTACGTCGTTCGACACTGTGATCTCCTGGATTGGGAAACTTCGCTGAATGCTCGGCGCGGTCATACCGCCGCCACCATCAGCGCCGTGGCGAGGACGACGATCAGTCCCCCCGTCGCGGCGGCGAGAACTGAACCGGTGATGATGCCTATGCCGGTGGCGCAGACGAGGCAGACGAATGTCGTCAGTGCCACGTCGGCGAGCGCGAACCGTCTCGTGAGCTTGGTGTGGCCGTGGAGTGCTTCGCGTATGCGAGTATCGGAGTGCATGAAACCTCCTATTGAGACGTGCAAGGGACGGACTCAGGGCGTGCGCCGACTACGCGGCGATGCGGTGAGTTTCGGTCCCGTTCTCTGGAGACCTGAATATGACATCCGCGGCCAAACGTCTCTGGAGTGAGAAATCTCATATGCGTGATGTCTGCAGCATTTATAACGGAAACCTCACGGGCTGTCACCTAGACGAGCGTCCGCATAGAAATTGCGCCCTCAGAGCGCCTTGCTGACCGACGACATGTGGAAGTCCGGCACCCGCAGCGACGGCATCGCCGTCCGGGTGAACCAGTCCTTCCACTCGCGGGGCAGGGTCCGCTCGGTGGCGCCGGCCTGCGTGACCCTCCGCAGCAGGTCCAGGGGGCTTTCGTTGAATCGGAAGTTGTTCACGGCGCCCGTGACCTTCCCGTTCTCGACGAGGTAGACGCCGTCCCGCGTCAAGCCCGTGAGCAGCAGCGTGGCAGGGTCGACCTCCCGGATGTACCAGAGGGTGGTCAGCAGCAGTCCGCGTTCGGTCTCGGCCACCATCTGGTCGAGCGACACCGAACCGCCGGCGTCGAGGATCAGGTTGTCGCCGGGCACGGTCGCCTCGGCGCCGAACTCCTTCGCCGCCGCCCGCGGGTATGCGAGCGCACCGACGGTGCCGTCGCGGATCCAGTCGACCCGGCCCGCGTCCATCCCGTTGTCGAAGACGGACACCGATTCGGACGACGACCCGGAGATTACGAACGGCGCATATTCCAGGCCGAGCGCGGCGGGATCGGAGTAGAGGGTGAGGGGGAGTGCACTGAGCTTTTCGCCGATGCGGGTTCCCCCGGGCGCCGACAGGGCGGAATGGCCCTCTTCTGCGGCCCTGCCCTCCATGGTCCACATGAGGTAGATCATGAGGTCCGCGACCGCGGACGGCGGCAGGATCGTCTCGTACCGGCCCGCGGGCAACTCCACGCGGTTGCCGGCCCAGTCCAGGCGCGTCGACAGGTCCTCGAGCAACTTCACTCCGGCCACATCGGTGAAGTCCTTGGTGCTGGTGCCCACCCAGGCGCTTGCGTCGCCGCGTTTGCCGTTGATCTCGACCGACCCGGTCGGTTGGACGAATCGGCGCCGGATCCCCGTCGACGTGCCCAGCCACGTGGTGTGCAGCTGATGGTGCGCGAAACCGTAGAGCTGGTCGTCGCCGTCGAAGCCCATGCTCAGGTCCTGGGCGAGTTGTTCGAACGCGCCGATTTCGGTGCGCTGCGCCGAATCCTCCCAGCGCTCGTCGGTGCCGGTTCCGGTGAGCAGCGGCATCGAATCGGACGCGGGTGTGGCTGCGCGGGCGGAGATTTCGGCGGATCGGACCACCCCGTCGATGTCGGCGACGTCGACGGACGCGGAGGTGACGATCCCGACCCTGGCGTCCTGCCCGGACCGGACGATGGAGATGACCGTCCAACTGCGTGAGGTGGACACGCCGTTGGTGGTCATCGAGTTGCCCGCCCACCGCAGCGACGCCTCGCTGGCATCGGTGACGATCACGATGGTTTCGTCCACGGTGGCCCGGGCGAGGACCTGCTCGACGAGTTGCTGCGGTGCGATCATCGGCCGCCTTCCGTCCGGGTGTTCAGTACGTTGACGCCGCGGAACAGTGCCGACGGGCAGCCGTGGCTGACGGCCGCGACCTGACCGGGCTGCGCCTTCCCGCAGTTGAACGCGCCGCCGAGCTGCCACGTCGACCGGCCGCCGACGGCGTCCATCGAACCCCAGAAGTCGGTGGTCGTCGCCTGATAGGCGACGTCGCGGAGTTGCCCGTCGAGCTTGCCGCCGCGGATGCGGTAGAACCGCTGGCCGGTGAACTGGAAGTTGTAGCGCTGCATGTCGATCGACCAGGACTTGTCGCCGACCACGTAGATGCCGTCCTCCACCCCGGAGATCAGGTCCTCGGTGCTGCGGTCGGTGTCGGGATCGGGCTGCAACGACACGTTCGCCATCCGCTGGATCGGGACGTGGTGCGGCGAGTCGGCGTACGAGCAGCCGTTCGACCGCGCCAGCCCGAGCCGGGGCGCGAACGCCCGGTCGAGTTGGTAGCCGACGAGAATCCCGTCGGCGACCAGGTCCCAGGACTGCGTCTCGACGCCGTCGTCGTCGTACCCGACCGTGGCGAGGCCGTGCCGCTCGGTCCGGTCGGCGGTCACCCGCATGATCGGTGTCCCGTAGCGCAGCGTGCCGAGCTTGTCGGGCGTGGCGAACGACGTGCCGGCGTAGGCGGCCTCATAGCCGATGGCCCGGTCGTATTCGGTGGCGTGCCCGATGGACTCGTGGATCGTCAACCACAGGTTGGTCGGGTCGATCACCAGATCGGTGGGGCCGGCCACCACGCTGGGGGCCTTCACCTTCTCGGCGAGCAGGTCCGGGATGCGGGCGAGTTCGTCGGTCCAGTTCCACACGCCGTCTCCGGCGACGTATTCCCATCCGCGGCCGACGGGGGGAGCGAGGGTGCGCATCGTCTCGAACACGCCGGCCGACTGGTCGACGGTGGTCGCTTCGAGTTGCGGATGCAACCGCACCCGTTGCTGCACGATGGAGGACCCGGCGAGATCGGCGTAGAACGTCTGCTCCTTCACCTGCAGGCATCCCGCGGTGACGTGGTCGACGCCGTCCGACGCGAGCAGTCGGCGGGAGTATTCGCCGAGCAGCGAGATCTTCTCCGATGCGGGGATTTCGAACGGATCGACGTCGTAGTCGGACACCCAGTGCACGTCCGAGTACACCGCCTCGTCCGCGAGTTCGACGGTTTCCCGGTTCAGCCCGCGCAATGCCCGGGCGACGGCGACGGCCTGTTCCGCGGTGGCGGCGGCGGTCGCGGGGGTCAGCTCGGCGTGCGAGGCGAAACCCCACGTGCCGTCGACGACGACCCGCACCGCGAACCCGAGTTCGTCCGTGTCGACCGCCGATTGCACTTCGCCGTCGCGCAGCCGCAAGGACTGGCTGGTCAGTCGGTGTACCCGCAGATCGGCGTGCGACGCACCCGCCGCACGGGCGGCGGCGAGTGCCGCGTCCGCCAGCGAACGCAGCGGAAGGGCAAGGAATTCCGGATCAACCTGTCGTGGAGCCGTCACCTGGACCACCGTAGTCGGTCGATCACCCGAATTGCTGCCAACCCAACCGGATCACCATCGCGATCACCACGACCAGCAGCGTGATCCGGACGAAACCGGCACCCTTGCTCAGTGCCATCCGCGAACCGGTGATCGCGCCGATCACGTTGCAGACCGCCATGCTCAGGCCGAGCGCCCACAGCACGTGGCCGGTGGCGGCGAAGAAGATCAGCGCACCGAGATTCGATCCGAGATTGATCACCTTCGCCATCGCGGCGCTGCGCACGAATTCGGTGCCGAGAAACGTCGCGAAGCTGATGATGAGGAACGTCCCGGTGCCCGGCCCGAACAGGCCGTCGTAGAAACCGAGGAGCCCGGCGGAGAGCAGGACGACGGCAACGACCTTCCGCCGGGTCGGGGGATCCTTCGCCAGCGTGGTCCCGAGTTGCGGACGGATGGTCACGAACACGGCGACCCCGACGAGCACCGCCATGATGAGCGGGATGAAGACGTCCTTGTCGATGCGCGACACCGTCGCGGCGCCGAGTGCGGACGTCACCGCCGCGAGAACACCTGCGGGAACCAGTAGCCGCCAGTTCATGGGGATGCGGCGCGCGAACGTGACGACGGCGGCGGACGTGCCAGTGAACGCGGTGAGCTTGTTGGTGGCCAGCGCCGCCTGCGGCGTCAGCTGCGGTGCGACGAGAAACAGTGCGGGAATGAGGATCAGCCCGCCGCCGCCGACGACGGCGTCCACCCACCCGGCGGCCGTCGCGGCGGTGAGAAGAAGCGCCCAGTCACCCACATTCATGGTGCCGACTCAACCACACCCGTCGCGAGGTACTTACGCTGTGGACATGAGGAGGTTCAGTCTGTGGCTGCGGGGCAAGCCGACGGTTGCGGACTCGATGTTGGCGGCGATCCTGTTCACCCTCGAGGTGTTCGTGTTCACCGCGTCGGGAGACCGCTCGCCCTGGGTGCAGCTGGTCATGGGTTTCCTGCTGTGCCTGCCGATCGCGTGGCGCCGCAGGTATCCGCGGGCGGCGGCAGGCGCCGTGCTGGTGATGTCCATCACGATCACCTTCATCAGTTATTCCATCGGCGACCTCGACGCCGAGCACCCCGGCCTGCTGGCGCTCGCCGTCTCCCTGTACACGCTCGTCGCGTACGTCGACCGCCGCACCGCCGCGGTGTACGCGGCGGGTCTGGTCGTCGACTCCGTCCTGTCGATCTGGTTGCTGGAGCAGGAATTGCTGGCGGCCGGACTGTTTTCGGTCCTCGTCTTCGCGCTGTCCTGGATCACCGCGGAATTCCTCGGCGCCCGCCGCGCCTACGACGAGGAGGTCGCCGCTCGCCTCGTCGTCGCCGACTACGACCGGGATCGCCGCGCCGAGGACGCGGTGGCCGCCGAGCGGACCCGGATCGCCCGGGAACTGCACGACGTGGTCGCGCACGCGGTGAGCGTGATGATCGTGCAGGCCGACGGTGCGTCGTACGCCCTGAAGAGCAACCCAGACATCGCGAAGCAGGCACTGACCAACATCGCGAGCACCGGGCGGGAGGCGCTGGCGGAACTGCGGCGCACCGTGTCGCTGCTCCGCACCGAACCGGCGGCCGACGACATGCCCCAGCACGGCACGGCCGGCCTCGCCCGGGTGGTCGACATGATGCGCAGCGCCGGCCTGCCCGTGGAACTGGAGCTGACGGGGGAGTTGGACGACGTCAGCCCGGCAGTCAGCCTCGGCGTCCACCGACTCGTCCAGGAATCGCTGACCAACGTTCTCCGGCACGCCGGAGAACGCCCCCGAGCCAAGGTGCGGGTGCGGCGCCGCGAGACGGACGTCCTCGTCGAGATCACCGACAACGGCAACTCGTCCGGGCAGTTCTCGCTCGGATCGGGCAACGGATTGCTAGGGATGCGGGAGCGGGTCGCCGTCCTGCACGGCACGCTCGAGGCGGGACGGCAGACCGACGGGAGTTGGCGGGTCACCGCGGAGTTGCCGCTCGAACTGGAGGACTGAGCGGCCGTCATAATCTGCGCTTACCGCTGTGATTTCTCGCGGTTCGCGGCGAGCGTCTCTGCGGCGACTCGCCGCAGCCATGATCAGGCCCACCGCGACCACAATCTGTCCCAACGCGTGCGGCCAAAGTTACGCATGGTGCGCCTGCTGTCATGGATACTGCACCGGTGATGCTGACCAAACGAACCTGCTTCTCGGCCGTTTCGATGGTGATGCTCGCTGTCGCGGGACTGCTGGTCGCGGCCCCGGGGAGCAGCGCCGCCGCGCCGCCCGGCTGGCGATACACAATGGTGGCGTTCAGCAACGTCAGCGACCGCGACATGGATGTATACGAGTCGGGGGACGGCACGGAGTTCCAACCCGTCGGACTGTCGGCGTATCGGCCCCCGTCAGGGCTTGTGCGTGATCCGAGCATCTTCCGGAACACAGACGGGTTGTATTACGTCACCTATACAACAGGCGGTGGGGCGAATATCGGCTTCGCGCGCAGTAGTGACCGCATCAACTGGACACCCCTGGGGAACTATCCGGTCCCGTTCTGCTGCGCATTCATGCCAGGTACGGGGGACGGCACGGGTTCTGCGAGTCCGCCCGGCTTCTCGGGGTCGGCCGGGTTCAAGGACGGACCGTCGCTGTCGCCATTCGTCACCAAAGCCTGGGCGCCCGAATGGTTCGTGGACGGCGACCGAGTCAACGTCATCCTGTCGCTGTCGACCGGTGGAGGATTCGTGCCGTATCTGATGACGGCACTGGAACCATCGCTCAGGTTGTGGAGCCCGCCTGTTCCGCTCGCCGGGATCGGCGCGGACCACATCGACACCACCGTGGTCAAGGTGGGATCGACCTACCATGCGTTTACCAAGAACGAGACGAAGAAGGTCGTCGAGCATGCGGTCTCGACGTCGGTGACGGGACCCTATTCATTCGTCCCGCCCGGAAATTGGGGCTCGCTGGTGGAGGGCCCAGCCCTGGTTCAATTGCCGAACGACGCCTGGCGGATCTATCTCGACGCCTACACCGAAGGAAAGTATCTCTACTCCGACAGCACGGATGGGTTGCGCACGTGGTCGCCCGTGCAAGAGCTTCCGGGGCTGTCCGGGACAGCGCGCCACTTCGGCGTGATGACAGAGCCTGTGTGACGACGACACGGTGACGGTCACGTCGTCGGCACAGGAAATCCAGCTCTGTATCGATGGCGTGCCACTTCTTTCACGACCAAATCGGTCACCAGTTATCGAGACGACGTGAGCTCCTGCGTCGTCCTGCGGGTCCAGGCGACCATGGGTTTCGGCAAGAGTGGCGGCCGGCGGCAGTCGGTGGCGGGTCCACTGTCGGAACCTTACTGTCGAGATCCGAGCCCCGGCTCCGTCCCAGCATCGAATCGGCTCAACTTTGGAGGATGGATCCCATGGCACACGTACAACGTTTCGACCACATCGGCATCACCGTCGCCGACCTCGACTCGGCAACGGCGTTCTTCGTCGGACTGGGTCTCGAGGTAGAGGGCACGGGATCGGTGGAGGGCGAGTTCGTGGAGACCGTCTGCGGCATTCCCGGCGCGCATTGTGAGATCGTGATGCTGCGGCCGCCCGACGGTGGATCCCGGCTGGAGCTCTCGGCCTTCGTCACTCCCGACCACGTGCCCGGATCGCCAACAGCGATGGCCAACGAGCTTGGACTGCGCAACGTGTCCTTCGAGGTCGGCGACCTCCAGGCGGCCGTCGACGCGGTGGCTGCGGACGGGTACGGGCTCGTCGGCGGCATCGGCGAGTACGAGAACAGCGTGCGGATGGCCTACGTGCGTGGGCCAGAGGGGATTATCGTGTCCCTGTTCGAGCAGATCGGCTGACGCGCTGCGCGCTACCCGCGTGTGTCAATCAGGTGACCCCGACGGAATCCGGTGAGCCTGGGGATCCGCCGGCGCCTGGCCCGAGACTCGGAGCGTCAGCGGTGACACGGCCGAGGAGATCGCCGAGCTCGAGGCCCAGCCAGGTAAAGGAGGATCGGCCCTCCCTGTCAAGGAGGGCCGAGGCCAATCTCGAATGAGCGGCATCCTGGCCGGCAGCTCCGATCGTGTGCTGCCGGCCTGCCGGGTCTGCCCTACTTCAGGTGCCGGGCGAAGAACCGGTTCCCGTCATCGCCCTCGAACTGGGGGACGCCGGTGTGCCCGCCCATATTGGCGTGCAGCGTCTTCTCCGTGGAGCCGAAGGCGTCGAACAGGTCCAGAGCCTGTTGCCGGTCGTTNCCTTCGTCGTCCCATTGCAGTAGGACCTGCAGCGGAATGGNGACCTGCCGGGCCTCCTCGAACATGCTGCGGGGCACGANACTCCCGGCGAACAGGAGGGCGGCNGTGATGCGCGGCTCGACCACTGCCAGNCGGATGCCGATGGCGATCACCCCTCCCGAGTACCCGACCGGACCGCCGATTTCGGGCAGCGAAAGCAGGGCGTCCAGGGCGGCTCGCCATTCCGGGACGGCCGTTTCGACGAGGGGGAGGACGAGTCGGTCGACGATCTCATTATCGACCGGCTCGCCGGCCTCCAGTGCCCGGCGCAGGTCGGTGCGGGCCTGCTCGGCGGCGGCGGCGGAACGGGGCCGGGCACCGCTTCCGGGGAGCTCGATGGTGGCGGCGGCGAAGCCCTCCGCCGCGGCGTGCCGGGCTCGGGCCGCCAGTCGGGGATACATCATGTTCAGTCCACCGGGGTGGCCGGCCAGGATCAGTGGTGCCGGTGCGGCTCCGGATGCGGATCTGGGCGTCCACAGGATTCCGGGGATCTCACCGAGGGTGAATTCGCGTTCGAGGACGTCGTGGTCGAGGTGCTGTTCGGAAGTGAAGTGCATGGTGTGCCTTTCGGGAGTGCTCGTGATCGGCGCTCCCGGACGACCTGTCGTCCGGCCGTGACCCCGGAGGGGAGCACCCGTCTCGATACTGCGTTCACGGGTACCACCTCCTCGTTCTCTCGCACGGCCTCCGGAAAGTAGCAGTGGTCGCCGGGATCCGCCAACAGGTTTATGCGGAGGCCGTCGGACCGGAGGCCCGGAGCCACTTCTGCCGGGACTGTCCGGGGCGAACGAATTCCTTCATCGAACGCTGAGCGGTGCCACAACACCGGGCATGCGAGCGAGCGGGTGACCTCGTTGAAGCGCGTGTCGCGGTAGCTCGGGTCGAGAGCGAGGGCCTCTGTCAGTGTCGAAGGTTCACTACACGGACTCCTGAGGAGTCGGCCGCTTGTGCAGGCGTCTTCCGAGAACAGCGCGGCGAGAGTCATCTGCGCTCCGCCGACAGGGCGACATCCGCCGTGACCACGCGGACCGGGCGATCGGGACCCAGGAGCGCTCCGCCATGAAGTACACCGTCTCGATCGAGATCGCCCTGCCGCGGGAGACAGTGGTACAGCTGCTCGCCGACTCGGGACACCTGCCGAAGCGGCTGCGGGGTCTGGTGGTGCACGAGCCGCTGAGTGGGGTGCACGGCCAGGTCGGCACCAAATCGCGGGTCGTGCTGCAGATGGGGAAGCAGAAGTTCGAGTGCACCGAGACCATCACGCGCCGGGAACCAGCAGACCTGCGCGGGATCCCGAAAGGAAGCGTCGTTCACTTCGACCGCGAGGTCGTCGGCGAGGGCATGTGGAGCGCCGTGCGCGACCGGCTGACCGAAGCCGGTCCGGAGATGACGCTCTGGGTGAGCGAGAGCGAATACCGGTTCAGCAAATTGCTGATGCGGCTGGTGGGGCTCCTGATGCCCGGCGCCTTCCGCAAGCAGTCGCTACAGCACATGCAGGACTTCAAGGCGTTCGCCGAGCAGGGAAAGGACGTCCGCGAAGCAAAGGACTGATCTACGATCAGCGCTCGTCCCCGGAATAGTGGGGAGAAGCCGGACGTGACGGCGGGCCGACCCTGCCCCTCCTGTTCCGTGCTACTTCTGCATCAGGAAGTATTGGCGCTCAGTAGTTTTGGTGTTCGCCGAGGTAGCGCATCAACTGGAATTGTCAATGCGGAGCGAGTCAGCTGGTCGGGACCGGCGGCGGAAGCGGCGCCGAGGAAGGCTCCTGCGACGGCTGCTGGGTGGGTGGTTGTGTGGTCGGGTTCTCCGGCGGCGCGGGCAGTGGTGGTTGTGTGGTCGGGTTCTCCGGCGGCGCGGGCAGTGGTGGTTGTGTGGTCGGGATGTCCGGAGGGACAGGCAGGGGCGGCTGCGGAGGCGGGACCATGGTGATGGGGGGTTCCGGGCTGGTGGGTGGCAGCGTCTCGGGCGGGAGCGTGAGCGTCGTCGTAGGTAGCGGCGGCAGCGAGGTGGGAGGCAGTTCGGGAGGCTGAAGATCCGTCGGCAGGGTTCCAGGCAGCTGCTCGATTCCCGGAGCTGTCGTGGAACCGGGTGTCCCCGGCACCGTGGCCGGCAGTTCAGCGGTCTGCGTCGGCACGTCGGTTGTGGTGGTTCCGGGCGTTGTCGTTGCCGGCAGCGTGGTGGGGGCGATCTTCGCGAGCTCGGCGGCCAGCTTCGCCCGCCACACGTCGAGTTCGTTGCGCATGTCGGCGTCGCGCACTCCGCCCGCACGGTCGGCGGCATCGTCGAGCAGGTTCTTCGCCGACTCCGCATCGCCGACGGCGATCAGCCGCTCGGCCTCCTGCAGCTGCGACGTGGTGTCGATCTGCGCGACGGTCGAATCGGCCTGCTGGCTGAACACGACCGACTTGACGCTCCACAGCGGATCGCCGGGTTCGGCGTTGTACGAGAAGATGGTGGCACCGCCCATGAGAACCGCGATCGCGGCGGCAGCGCCTGCGATGGGTCGCAACAGGCGGAGCTTGCCGCGGGCGGCGCTGCGTGCCGAACGCGTGTCGGAGGCGTCGATCGCCGCGATCACGTCGTCGAGCAGCGGTCCGGTCGGCATCGGCGTCGACACGATGTCGGCACGCCAATTGGTCAGCAGAAGCGCGAGCTGGTCCTGTTCCGGCGAATCCGTTGCGCCGGGACCGCCACCGGCGATCGCGTCGATCAGCGCATCGTCGCGGCGCACTGCCGCGAGGTCCACGGGTGCGTCGTCGTCTGGGAGGTCGGCATCGGGATTGCCGTTGCGATTGGTGCTCCTAGCCAAACCTCTCACCTGCCCTCGTCACTTGCGATGGCTTCGTGTCGAGCGAACAACTCCCGTGTATTACCACGGCCGCGGCCGTCTCCTCCGCTGACATATCGACCACGAGCCGGAGGATCAAGATCTGCCGGTGATTCTCCGGCAGCGTGCTCAGCAGTTCGTTCACCTGCCTGCTCTCTTCCGAGTCCAGCGCCCGTTGTTCGGGTCCGTCATCGTTGGCTACGTCATCTGGTTTGTCGGCGACGGGCTCCGATTTGTTACCGCATGTCAGTGGAGTGAGACTAGAAATCGGAGCCCTCCACGTCCATTGGGGGTTCGCGGTGTCGGTTCGAACGCAGTCGGTGACCCCACGACCACACCCGTCGTCTGTGGGCCGACCCCGGCGCGCTCGGGCGGTCCTGAGGCCCTGGGCCGGGGTCGACGTTTTTGCAAGGGCATCGCTTCGTCGGGGTGGACGATCCTCCTGGTTGGATTATTCCACCGGTGGCCGCCGGCTGGCGAGGCTCAGCAGTTGTCGCACACCCCGCGCGGGCGAAGATGTTCGTTGACGAGCGGCAGATGTTGCCCACATGGTCGGAGTCGAGGCGCTCTCTACATAGGTCTGGCCCACTACGCCAGCTCGTTGTGGTCGGCAACGATGACACACGGCGCCGGACTCATTTTCTGGGTGCTGATCCAAATGTCACCCGTGCAAATCGGAGTTCCCTTCGACGGGAAACGCGCTCGGATGAAACCAACCGGTCTTGTCGAGAAGTTTGTGTCATCGCGTGACGCCGGAATGGGCCGGGTAAGAGGCTGTCTCATAACCCATGTTGGCGAATTGCTCGGGGGTTCGGTCTCGATATCCGGAACGCGTAAGTCCGCAACCTGAAGGTCCGCATTGGCTGACTACAACAGCGTCGTTTCGTTGTCCCGCACGGAATTCGAGTAGTAGGGAGCGGCAGGACCGCTCCTGTGCTCGCCGTGATCGACGTGGTCCGGACCCGCGTTCGAGGCCGTCAGGGCTGAGCGATCACGGCCGCATGGCCAGCAACTCGCTGACGGTGACGAACCGGTAGCCGTCGGCGCGGAGGCGGTCGATGATCTGCGGCAGCGCTTCGATCCTCGGCGCATTCGGCCTCGCAGAACGGGTGCATGAGGATGATTGAGCCGGGACGGGTTTGGGTCACGGCGTGGTAGGGGTCGGGCTCGATGTCCCAGGTCACTGACGTGGTGCCCCGTCGGGACAGTTCCACGGCAGGTGCAGCAGTTCCTTCCCATAGGGCATGCCGCTGAAGGATCCCTGAGCGGACAGCTGGACCAAGGTCGTGCTCCACCCCTCAGGATTCTCAGCGTGCCGGTTCGAAATTCGCCAGCATCTGCTCGAGCGCGGCCTGGTCGGGTCCGACGAAGGCATCGGCTTGCGGGGCGGCGGCGATCATGTCGAGATACTCCGCAGTGCGGCCGTCCGCCGGTGGAAGGTGAGTGCTGAGGAGGCGTCGCGGTTCGAGAGCGCTCAAGGCCGACACGGTGGCCATGAATTTCTCCTGGTCCACCGTGTGTACCCAGGGGCTGTCCACGGTGGCCCACAGGTGCTGGGCGGCGCGTACGGCGCTCGGCAGGCAGTAGCCGATGTCGTCGGCGGTGGCGAGCTCCGCGGTCTCCATCGGGGCCCCGAAGCAGTCGGACGAGAAGTACGATCCGCTGTGGTTGTCGAAGCAACCGACCGTGCTCGGATTGTCGAACAGTGGCGGACGCAGCGCGGTCAGCAGTCGGTCTCCGACGTCGAGGGACTGCCCCGGGTTGAGCAGGTACACGCGGTCCAACGGGACGGACCGTTCGCACGACATGATGCCGACACCGGCGAAGGTGGTGATCAGCCGCGCGTGGGGCGCCTGGTCGAGCAGGTCGAAGAGCGAGCCGGTGTGATCGCGGTCCGGATGGGTCAGCCATACCCATTCGACGTCGGCGGGGTCGACCACCGATCCGAGTGCGTCCAGGAACCCGCGGTCGGGCAGACTCAGTCCGGTGTCGACGACCACCGGTTCGGCGGCCTGGAGGACGTAGGCGTTCACCGGGAGGTGTCCGATGCCGGGCACTTCCAGTTCGTCGCTGAGGACCGCGATGTCGGGACTTATTCTGTTGATGCGCATGGGAACTCTCCTTGATCGTCGTTGTCGACGCGGCTCAGAGACCGGGCGATCTCGGCCGGCTCGGCTTCGAAAGGGACGTATCCCCGGGGAATCTTCAGGCCGAGTTCGAACGGTGAGGCCCTGTCGTCGAGAGCGGCACGGAATGCGGAGCCGGACTCGGCGGGGGTGGCCTCGAGCAACAGGGACCGCCCTCGGCGAACCCGGCCGCGGTGGGTGACCGTCACGGGTGCGCCGCCGGCGAAGTTGAACCGCCAGGGCCGCTCGGTGAAGATCAGCAACGGATCGACCAGCACCATCAATGGGGGAGGCGGGGGACTCAGCCGCACCTTCGCGGCCTCGGACTTGGACATGTCCCCGACGCTAGGCCCGGCACGGAGGGGGCACCATTCCAGATTTCTGGTATTTCCGGCGGTCGATCCGGGCTCCTAGGATGGACGGGTGAGCACGGATTCCGTGCAGTGCGCGGCCGACAAGATCGCACGAGTGTGCGCCGTACCGCGCGGCCTCGTCGCGTTGTGGCGTGACGCGTCGGAGGTCGTGGCCGGGGTGGTCCCGTACTACTGGACGCCGTGCTGGTTCACCGTCGACCCGTTGTCGTTGTTGATGACCAGTCACTATCACTTCGGCATGGACGAGTTCCCCAATGAGTGGCTGGCCGCCGAGTACTACGAGGACGATGTCCAGTCGGTACCCGGCGTGATGCGTTCGGCCACGGGTATTTCCACGCTGCACGACGCAGCCGAGGGGGATCCGTCGCGTAGCCCGCGCTGGCGCCGGAACCGCACACTCGGTGGCGATCAGGAGTTGATCGTCCGACTGCGCACCCGCTCCGGCGAGACCTGGGGAGCGCTGTCGCTCTACCGGGACGAGGGCATGCCCCGGTTCACCGACACGGAGAAGTCCTTCCTTCGTGAGATTTCGCCGATCCTCGCCGGCGGCGCCCGACGTGCGTTGCTGTACGGGCAGGCCGAGGAGCCGGAGTATTCCGATTCGCCAGGCCTGCTCGTCCTCGACCACAATTGGGACGTCGAATCGGCGACCCCGGGTGTCGACCGATGGATGGCGGATCTTCCCGGCGGGAACTGGGATCGCGGCGAGTTGCCGGCCGCCGTGATCGCCCTCGCCGCCCGAGTGCTGCGTTCCGCGGAAGATCGCGATCACGTCGGCGAGGTCGCGCTCTCACGGGTGCTCTCCCGCTCCGGAGCATGGCTGGTGCTGCACGGTGCGTGCCTGGCGTCGACCGGCCGCCAGCGGATCGCCGTGATCGTCGAGCCCGCGCACCCCAGCCGGCTCTACCCCCTGCTGATGTCGGCCTACGGGCTGACCGAGCGCGAGAGGGAAGTCACCACGATGGTGTTGCAGGGGGCGTCGACCTCGCAGATCTCGGCCGCGCTCTCCGTATCTGCGTACACCGTGCAAAAACATCTCGAGAGCATCTTCGACAAGACCGGCGTCCGCAGTCGACGCGACCTGGTCGGCAAGATGTTCTTTCACCACTACGAACCACGGTTCCGCGACAACGAGAAACGCACGCTCGCCGACCGGCCGCTCCGGGGTGGCCCCTGGCCCGCGGATCGTCCACGCCGCACAGGTCGGTAGACGATCGCTGACCTGTCCGCGATGTGCACGGACCTCTCAGCCTGTCATCTGGGCATGACACCTCCACAGCCATTGGTTCGACACCGGCATCCCACTCGTGATCGAACTAGAGTCGGCGAGGTGACCGGCGTTCGTCCCACACAGAAGATAGAGCACGTAAATGCCAGTCGGGCAGACCTCGGCGATGTCGACGTCTCCCCGACCTATGCGGACTTGTTCACCCGCTGAGGTTGATCGATGTGCCGATGCCTCGTGCAGTGGCGTGTTCGATGACGAGCTCGGCTGCGGCGAGGTCTTGGAGTCCGATGCCGACCGATTCGTACAACGTGATGTCGGCATCGGACGTGCGGCCTGCAGCCTTGCCGACGATGACATCACCCAACTCGGTTCGTGCATCGTCATCGGTGATGAAACCTTCGGAGATCGCGAGGAGCACGCCCCCCGATTTGGCCATTGACGTCGGGAAGCTATCGACGACTACCTTTGCTCGTTGCATGCCGATGCCGTCGATTTCCCGGTGATCGGCGCGGGGCGGTGCACCGACTGCATTGACATGTTGTCCCGGTCTGAATGACACACCACGCACGATGGGCTGCCGGGACGGAGTGAGCGTGCACACGATGTCGGAGACCGCCAGGGCATCTTCCGGGGATCCCGCCGATTCGACCGGGATACCGAGAGTTGCTGTTGCAGAGCGGAAGCTGTCGATCGTCGCGGCGCTGCGTGACCAGACCACGATCCGTGTGATGTCCCGAACGGCGGCGATTGCGAATGCATGCTCGACCGCCAAGTTGCCGGCGCCGATCATCCCGAGTATCGAGGCGGACTGCCTCGCGAGATGGTCGGTGGCAACCGCACTCGCGGCGGCGGTACGGATCGCAGTGATCGCCCGCCCATCGAGGATGGCAAGGGACTCGCCGGTGATGGCCGAGGACACCATGATCGCCGAGCGCTGGGTCGGCAGCCCTCGGTCGCGGTTCGCAGGTACATCGCACAGAAGTTTCACCGCCACCATCCCGCGCCCACCGGTAGCCATGGGGAGCGCGGTGCCGGATTCGGGTAACGCGATGGCAGGGGGAGCTGGGTTGGCACGCTCACCCATCGCGAGACCCGCGTGCGCCTGCTCGACGGCTTTGCGTACTTGTTGTCGATCCAGGACCGAAAGGATGTCCGAGTGCGTCAGCACGAGAGTCATTGCAGGCTCTTCGAACTGGCGGTGGGGGAGAGTTGATCGACAATACTGGTGTCGACCAGTTGCTCGAACGTAGGTGCCGTTCGGACCATCTTCTCCTCATGCAGAATTCGCATCCACCGGTTGGTTGCATCGGCGTCGATGCATACGGTGTCCCACGTACGCGAGTGCAGCATCGTGTCGCACGACTTCGCCAGGACCACCGCCGGAATTGACGGCCAGTGAGCGGCGAGGAGGGGGGCCAGGTCCTCCGAGGTCACCGATTTGAGTAGCTGCATAGACTCCTGCAACGCTGATACGAACACGAAGAGCCGGTCGCTGAGCTCGGCGAAGCGGTCGGTGCGGCAGTAGTAGACGCTGTTGGGTCCGAGGCCGCCCGCGACGGTGTAGTCGATGGCGATGTGCCCGGATGCCCTGTGCTGCAGGGCTTCCGCAGTTGTCATGTCGAGGATGATCGCGTCGCCCAGCCCCGCGTCGAACAGTTCGACGAACATCGGCGTCGACAGATCGCGTAGGAAGGTGATCGAGGAAGGGTCGACGCCGGACTCTCGGATCAATCCCGAGGTGAAGGCGTAGGGGGCGCTGCCTCCGATTCCGGGTGCCAGTACCGTGGCGCCTTCGAGGTCGGACCAGGTGAAGTCCGGGTACTGCTTTCGAGTGACCAGCGCCTTGGGGAACTGGTGATTGACTTGTGCGAACACCGTGAGATCGCGTGGCCCTTGTGCATACATTCCAGGAACCCACAATCCGCCGAGTGCGACGTCGGCGGCGCCGCTGTCGAGGTCGTCGAGGACGCCGGTCCACGGATCGCATGCTGTGTCGTTGACAACGATGTCGCGTGCGGCGAACAAGCCTTCTTGTTCGGCGTAGTACTGGGGCAGGTAGTTCGGTCCGTGTGCGGTGGCGGAGATGTCGAGGTGCAACATGCCAGTTCCTTTCGGGTTGGTGGTCAGGCTGCGGTTGCAGCGAAGACCGGTTTTTCGGTGACGGTTTCCAAGGACTTGCCCAGCGTTTCGGGGCCGAAGCGCGCTGCGACCACGAGCAGGGCGTACATGACTGCGATCATGGAGAAGACGCCGGGAACCCCGAAGCGGTCGAAGAAGAACAGTGCGGCGAACGGCATGACTGCTCCCGCTACGTTGCCGATGCCGTTGACGACCGAGGTGCCCATGGCGCGCACCGATGTCGGAAACAGCTCGGGTGACCAGGCGGAAAGCATGGTGTTGAGCATCATGGTGAAGAACTGAAAGATCATTCCCAGCAACAGGATCAGAGCTGTGGTGTTGGCGAACGAGGCGAAGCAGACGGCCGAGATGCAGCCCAGGACGGCGGCGACGGTCACGGTGAGCTTTCGGGGCGCTTTACCTGCGAGGTACGAGGCGGCGCATGCGCCGAACAGCGAGCCGATGTTCATGATCATGGTGAACGCCAGCGAGTCGGACAGGGAGTAGCCGCGGGAGACCAGCAGGATCGGCATCAGGAACAGCAGCGTGACCTGTGCACCGAACGACATCCAGGACGCTGCTCCGATTGCTGCTGTGCGCCGCAGGTTTTGGCCCCTGAACACCTCGGCGTAGCTACTCTTGGTCTGGAGTGGGATATCGGCAACGGTGACGAATTGCTGTGTGGGGCCAGGGTTTCGCAGTCCGGCGATGCTGCCGCTGGCCAGCCGGGTGAGGCTCCTGTTGGCGTCGAGGACGCGTCCCTTGGAGAGTAGGAATCGGGGGGATTCGGGCAGGTATCGGCGGAAGAACACCACGAGTACGGCAGGGAGGGCGAGGAGGACGTAAGTCCAGCGCCATGCGCTGTCATTGCCTCCGAGTGTTCCGTTGAGCGGGCCGAGGACGAGCCAGAAGAAGCCGAACGATGCGATGTTGCCGATTCCCCCGGAAGAGATGTTCAGCGTGGCCAGCAATGATCCGCGATGTCGGGTGGCAACGATCTCCGCCAAGATGGCCAGGCCGACGGTGAATTCGCCGCCCAAGCCGATGCCGACGATGAAGCGGCTGGCCAGGAGCATTTCGTAGCTCACCGACATCGCGCTGATGAGGCCGCCGAGGGTGTAGACCAGTAAGTTCAGGCTGAGTGCGGCTCGGCGCCCCCAGCGGTCCGCGATATAGCCGCCGACGATGCGGCCGACCAACCCGCCTATCACGGTGGCGGTGTTGATCATGGTCAGCTCGGTGTTGCCGATGCCGAAGGACTCTTTGAGAAGCGTGCCCATGGCGCCCGTCGAGTTCTGCTCCAGGGAATCGAAGAACAGGCCGGCCATCAAAAGGAGGATCAATGCGGCCTGCACGCGACCGAAGCCGATGCGGTCCAATGCTGCTGTGAGTCCGGGTGTAGAGCTGGGATCCGGGGCTGCAGGGGTAACAGCTGTCTTGTCTGGTTCAGAGGAGAGTGTGTCGTTCTGGTTCTGGGACATGGTGGGCTCCGGGTGCTGAGTTATGGCACCGGCAGCAATTCTGTCGGCGAGCCGATCGCAAGTCGTCCCTGACTCCAACCGCGCTGCACCAATTTGTATACGAAATCTGTTACGCCACCGTTTCTCAGCTGGGCGTTTTCGTTACCTTCCTGAAAACACACCCGAATCGGTATACAATTAGGACTGTTGGCGGCGTCAAACTCCCGTTTGATCGTGATCGAACTTCTCTGCGAAGTAGCGTTCGTCGCGGCGAAGGTGCTCGTCCATGAGGTATCCGGCCTGGGTGGCAGACCCCTTCACGATGGCCATTGCGAGGATGCGGTGGTCTCCGGACGAGGCTTCGGGATTGTGTCCCAATCCCCACTGCACTCGAAGGTTTATCGACTTGAGCATCTCGACCAGTTGCTGATTTCCGGACGCTTCGGCCACCAGTTCGTGGAACGGTGTGTGGTCGTCTTCGATGGCTTCGCCGTCGGCAATCGCGGTCAATTCACGCATCACGGAACCCCCATGGTTCTGGGCGGCGAGCTGCGCGGACAAGGTCTCCAGGCCTCGTCGAATCTCCAACAATTCTCGGCCGCCCTTGAGCATGGCGTCGGATACGGTTGCACCCTTGTTTCTGACGATGTTGACGAATCCCTCGGACTGTAGGCGTGTCAATGCCTCGCGAACCGGGATTCGTGACACTCCGTATTGCTTGGCGAGCGCATCCTCGATCAGGCGCTCCCCGGCGGACAACCGTCCAGCGAGGATGTCCTCTCTGAGTGCATGCGTGACCGAATCGCCGGTCGACCCGGGATGTGATGGAGGCTCAGTCATGACGAGAAGCCTAATGCCGAGCCGAATCCAACTGCTGGTGCTCAGGTCGGTAACTTCGGCTTGTCCTACTCCGGGGTGTGGTCGCCGAGCTCGAGGGCGACCGCACGCGTGAGGGCGTCCTCGGCGGGAAGCGCGGCCTGTTCGGCGGGCGAGAGATCGTAGCGGGAGACGGCGATCGGCTGTGTGGTGCCCGCTAGCGCGTACCGGACGACGGACTCGTTCTTGTCCGCGACCAGGAGCATTCCGACCGTGGGCTGGTGCTGCGGCCTGCGCAGCCAGTCCTCGACGAGGGCGACATAGAAACCGAGCTGGCCGGCGTCTCGCGGATCGAATTTCGTGGTCTTGAGTTCGATGACCACGTACCTGAGTTGGTCGACGTGAAAGAACAGTGGACCTGACGGCCAACGAACGCGAACCCGGGGCCGAGCTCGCGAAGGGTGTCTATGATGCGCTCGACCAGCCGATCCTCGAGCTGTCGCTCGGCGGCGTCCCCGTCGATGGCGAGGAACTCGAGCGTGAACGGATCCTTGGTGATCTGCTGAGCGAGTTCGGAATCGGTGCGTTCCAGAGCGTGCGGGAAGTTGGACGGGCCGCGCCCTCTCGGAGGTGCAGCTGGGTCTTGATCTGGTGAGCCAATACGGGACGACTCCAACCATGGGCGACGTCCTTGGCGCTGTACCAATCGCGCAACTCGGCATCATCGAGCTTCTCGAGCAACTCGATCACTTGGCCCCAGGGCAATTGGCCAACGGGTCGGTGACCGATTGCATCGTGGTCTGGCCACGCCTCGGCGAGCGGCAATGGAATCTGGCCCACTGGCGGTCCGATTGGAAACCCTCGCGGTGAGCAAGTGTTTGACGACCACCTAAGTTGCGTGGGTCAACGCGCTGGGTCGTGTCGGCCGGGATCTGAACGTGCGTCAGTACGGCGCCCGCTGGGTGGGTGCATAGGTCTTCGTCGATTCTGTCGCGAACCGGCAACAACGTGTTCCCCGGTTCATCCTCCTGTGTAATAGACGGTATTCGGATGCTCATCGACTCTCCAGACCGTGCCCTGAGGCCCGACAAATCGTAACGCCATCCGCTTTGGGACAACCGTCGGCTGCGCAAGCGCGACAATAGGAGAATGACCAAGCTGCAGATCCGCGAGGTGACGCCGGACGATGCCCGGATATGTGGGCGCATCATGTTCGACGCTTTCGAGGCGCTCGCCACGCGCCATCACTTTCCGATCGAAGCGGGCACGCCCGAATTCGCAGACTTCCAGATCAAGGCAATGCTGGCCACCGATGGCATATACGGTCTGGTTGCCGAGCGCGACGGCCACATCGTCGGCAGCGCGTTACAGGACGAGCGCGGCAAGGTCGTCGGCATAGGTCCCGTCGCCGTTGATCCGGCGGTGCCGGACGTGGGGGCGGGTCGTGCATTGATGAATGCACTGCTTCAGCGATCGGAGGNGCGTGACGTCGCTGGCATTCGGTTGGTNCAGACGGCGTACAACTACCGGTCTTTCTCCCTGTACGCCAAGCTCGGCTTCGCTGTGCGTGAGCTGTTGACCGTCTTCCAGGGAACGCCACGCGGGTCCGCGATTCCCGGCGCAGTCGTGCGGCCGGCGACACCGGACGATATCGCTGCCTGCGACAAGATCTGCCGGCAGGTGCACGGCCACGACCGCCACGGCGAGCTGCAGTTCTGGGTCAATGTCGGCACCGCCCGGGTGGTCGAGCGTGGTGGCCGGATCACTGGCTATGCGACGGGCTTCGGCTACACCTGCCATGCGGTCGGCAAGGCCGACGACGACGTCATCGCGCTGCTCGCCGGTGCCGAGGAGTTCACCGGCCTCGGGTTCCTCGTGCCGTCACGCAATAAGCGCCTCATGGCATGGTGCTTCGATGCTGGACTGAAGATCGTCCAGCAATCGACGCTGATGACGATCGGGCTCTACAACGAGCCCCAGGGCGCGTGGCTGCCGTCGGTCGGCTACTAGTCGTCCTGGCGCAACGACGCACCGCGCAGCCCCGTGGTACACACCGAGGCTGAGCCGCACCCGACCGGCGCGCAGTTGCCCGGTCCATGCCAGTAGTCCGGTGACGATCGTCATTCCGGGGCGCTGATCGGGACACCCTCGAGAGGCTCGTGGACGCGGGGAGTCGGCGCGTTTTGTCGCCGCGTGGGAGGTCTGGCTACCGAGAACTCATTCCGTTTCCCGGGGCGTCGAGTCCTCCTGCTGGTCAAGGACGCTGACGGTGACGCCGTAAGGGAGGAACCGCACCGAACGGTGGGGATCGGTGTTGTGCTTGTGCGCGCGCAGGGCATCGAGTTCGGTGGCATACACCTGCTCGACGCGGGCGACGCCCTCGCCGTCGACGGAGTAGATCGCCCACACACCGTCGCCCGTTTCCCCGGTCGTCTCCGGCTTCGGCGCGGCGCGCGGAGACCGGGCGAAGTCCGCGAACACACCCGTCCACGGGATTTGTGAATCCGCCTGGTCCAGGAACCTGACGATCCGGTCCTTGACGCCCTGCAACTCCTCGCCGGCCTCACGGATCACGCGGTCGAGATCGTCGGGGTCGAACCCGAACGGCCTGTTGTCGCCCATCACTGTCTCCTGACTTCGGCGGGACACCTCCAGTGTGGTCGCGAATGCCGATCGGCGCCACGAGGGTCGGCCGATCGGCATCCGCAGGGGGTGCCGCCTGCAAGGGACGTCAGGCGCACGGTGCCGCGTAGACGCGGTCGCCACCCACGTAGGTGAGGACTGCCCGGGTCTCCGCAATCAGCTCGGCGGGTCCGGTGAACGGATCCCGGTCGAGGATCACCAGGTCGGCGAGCTTGCCCACCTCGATGCTCCCCGTGTCGTCGAAGTGATTCACATACGCGGACCCGGCGGTGTAGGCGGTGAGTGCGGACGTGAGGTCGATCCGCTGCTCCGGTAGGAACACCGGACGCCCCTGACCGTCTCGACCCGGTAGTACACGATTGACCGCGACATGGATTCCATGGATGGGGTCGGCACTGCTGACCGGCCAGTCGCTGCCGGCCGCCAGCGTTGCACCCGAGCGCAGCAGGGAACCGAAGGGGTACTGCCGTCGGGTGCGTTCGTCGCCGAGGAACGGGATCGTGAGCTCGTCCATCTGCGGTTCGTGGGCGGCCCACAGCGGTTGCATGTTGGCGGTGACACCGAGCGCGCGGAACCGGGGGATGTCCTCGGGGTCCACGACCTGCAGGTGGGCGAGGTGAGGGCGGGTGTCGCGGAATCCGTTCGCAGTCCGGGCGGCCTCGACCGCGTCCAGCGCGTCCCGTACGGCCCGGTCGCCGAGCGCATGGAAATGCACCTGAAATCCGAGGGCGTCGAGCTCGGTGACGTAGCCCTGCAGTTCGTCCGGGTCCACGAAGCTGGTGCCGGAATGTGTGGTCGCGCAGCCACATCCATCCAGATACGGGGAGATCATCGCCGCGGTGCGGGATTCGGCGACACCGTCGAGCATGATTTTCACGGTGTCGGCCCGCATCCTCCCGACGCGGAGACGGGAACGCCTCCGGAGCAGGTCGGGGATCTGCTCGGCGCCCTTGTCGCGATCCCACCACAGTGCGCCCGCCACGCGAGCGGTGAGGTCCCCGTCGCCGGACGCGGTCAGGTAGGCGTCCGAGACGTCGGAGATTCCGGAGGTGTCACCGAGCAGCGCGTCCTGCCAGGCGGTGATGCCGAGCGAATGCAGGTACTGCTGGGCGTGGAGCAGTGCCTCGAGCCGGTCGTCGGGGGTGTGCTGCGGGGTGTGGCGGCCGACCAGGTCCATCGCGGACTCCTGGAGCATGCCGGTCGGCTCGCCGTCGGCGTCGCGTTCGATGCGTCCGCCGACGGGATCGGGAGTCTCACGTGTGATTGCGGCGATTTCCAGGGCCCTTGTGTTCACCCACGCGCCGTGGTGGTCGCGATTGGGCAGGAAGACCGGCCGGTCCCGCACCACGGTGTCGAGGAGTTGCGCGGTGGGTGTGCCCCCGTCGAACGCCTCCATCGACCACCCGCCGCCCACGATCCACGGCAACTCCGGGTTAGCGTCGGCATAGCTGCGGACGGCAGCGAGGGTGGAATCGGCATCGCTCGTGCCGGTGAGGTTGCAGCGGGCATGCTCGAGGCCCGCCACCACAGGATGGATGTGCGCGTCCTGAAAGCCGGGCAGCAGGAGCCTGCCGGTGAGGTCGACGACCTCGGTGCGGGCGCCGATCAGTTCTCGGACCTCGTCGTGGCCGACGGCCGATATCCGGCCCCCGGTGACGGCGACCGTCGTGGTTCGGCGGCGGGCCGGATCGAGGGTGGCAATCGATCCGCCGGTGAAGACCAGATCTGCGGGTAGTGCTGACATCGAGAATCTCCTGTCGGGAAGTGCTTTTCGTCGGTATTCGGAGCACGCGGCGGTGGGCTGATCAGGAGCGGGTGGTGACGGTGGCTTCTGTGGGCGCATCTCCGGCGAGCAGGGTCGCGTCGTCGGCGTCGGTTCCGCGGCCGGTGACGAAATAGGGTGATCGGCTGACCCATTTCGCGTGCGCGGCCACGATCAGTCCCGAGATCACGACGACGACCGGG
Organism: Rhodococcus sp. NCIMB 12038; assembly: GCF_002165735.1. Classification (NCBI taxonomy): domain Bacteria; kingdom Bacillati; phylum Actinomycetota; class Actinomycetes; order Mycobacteriales; family Nocardiaceae; genus Rhodococcus; species Rhodococcus sp. NCIMB 12038. The sequence goes on along the minus strand of NZ_NHML01000008.1, from coordinate 224,632 downwards.
AACAGCAGCTGAAACCATCCGTTGGTCGCGCTGATTTCGAGGTGATCGGCGGAGGTGTAGAAGATCCAGCCCAGATATCCGCCGAGCGCCAGTAACACCAGGGCACTGAGCGCGGGAAACACGACCGCGCGCAGTCCCTCCCACGGATGTTCCCGCAGGAGTCCGCGGAACCGCACAGCGGCCGCGAGTGCCGTCAGGCCGTACCAGAGTGCGACCACCAGTCCGATCGAACTGATGCCTGCCCCGAGAAGATCGCTCAGCTTGGGGATGACCGTGGCCAGCAGCGCGACCACGGCGGAGATGCCGCCGAGCAGCACGGTACCGGCTGCGGGGGTTCCGTAACGGGAGTGGATCCGGGTCCACACCGGGCCGAGGGTGCGGTCCCTGGCCATCGCGAACAGTCCACGCGCACTGGGTATCACAGTGGCCTGGAGTGAAGCGACGACGGAGAACATCAGCGCCACCACGGGGAGCGCGGCCAGCGGCTGATCGGCGAGCGCCTCGCCGAGATACGCGAGTCCGACGGTCCCGTTGTCCGCGAGTTCCGCGGGGGTGAGGACGCGCTGGAATGCCACGGCTCCGAGCAGGAACAAGCCGAGAACCAGAAAGACGGTGATCACACCGGCGCGGGACGCGTCGCGCGGATCGCGCACCTCCTCGCTCACGCTGAACGCCGCTTCGAAACCCCAGTAGAAGAAGACGGCGATCACCATGCCCTGCGCCAGCACGGCGAACGACGGAATTTCGAAGGGGTTGAACCAGGAGAGCGAGAACGGCTGGCTCCCGGCGAACAGCCCGTACGTGCAGAAACCGATCAGCACGACGTACTCGAAGACGAGGAGGTACTTCTGCAGCCGTGCCGCGACCGCGACGCCGCGGACGGCGGTGAACGTCACCGCTCCCAGAACGGTGAGGCCCAGCAGCGTCGACTGCAGTGTGGAATCGGGATCGAGCGGGAGTCCGGCGACACTGTGCACGCCGGCCATGCCGCCGAGCTGCAGGATCGCCGACCCGGCGATCGCGGTGGTGTAGGCCATGAACACGACGACGGCGACGATGGCCATCCAGCCGGTGAGGAAGCCCAGCCACGGACTGAGGCTGCGGCCCACCCATACGTAGCTGTTGCCGCAATTGGGTTCGACCCGGTTGAGCCGGGCATATCCGCTGGCAATTCCCAGGATGGGGACGAAGGCCAGCAACAGCACCACCGGCATCTGGAGCCCGACCACGGTGGCGACGACTCCCAGTCCGACACCGATGCTGGTCGTCGCCGCGGTACTCGAGGCGGCGATCGCAATGCCGTCCATGACACCGAGGGATTTGCGGGAGGCCGTCGCCCTGGGTGCGCCGGCCGCGCCGTCGTTCACTGTTGCCATCTGCGTCGCTTTCGCTCGAAGGGTGGGGAGGGTGCGATGTCACGCGCCGATCCAGATGTGTCGTGCCCGGTGCCTGGGCTTTCGCTCCCTGCGTGTGACATGCAACACTGTCGATGTCGACATGGTCAACGGTGTTGGCATAAGGCAGGGTGCGAGGGAAGGAGCCCGGAATTGGCGAAGCAGATGGTCTCGGACTCGCCCAGGAGGAGACACCGGCCGACGAAGCAGGGCGTCGTTCTCTCGGAACAGACGATCATCGAGACGGCGCTGCGATTGCTCCGGCATCACGGCAGCGCAGGGTTGTCCGCCCGTCGTCTCGGGGCTGCGCTGGGTGCCGACCCGAGCACCCTGTACCGGTACTTCCACGGCATCGACGACCTGACTCTGGCGATCGCCGACGAGCTGATCGGCCGGTCGTTCGACGGCTGGGAACCCACCGGGGACTGGTGGCGGGACCTGTACGCACTCGGAATACGTTCACATGCGGCATATCTGGACCACCCGCAGGCGGCAGTCCTGTCGGCCAGCAGGGTCAGCGGCCGCGCGTCCGAGCAAGCCGCCGTCGACACGATTCTCGGAATACTGCGTGCGGCGGGTTTTCCCGACGGTGCAGCCGTCCGCCTCTACCGGGCGTTCGTCGATCAGATGCTGGCGTTCGCCGCACTCGATGGCGCCGAACTCGCGCTACCCGACGACGTCCGCGAGTCCGACCGGGAACTGTGGCGATCGTCCTACACGCAACTGCCGGCCGAGACGCACCCGCATATCGCTGCGACCGCGGGACTTCTCGTCGGACTCTCCGACCGCAGTGCATATCCCGACGCACTCGAACTGTTCCTCGACGGAGCACGCGCCCTGCTTCAGCGACTCGAAACGACGAGGGACCCGGCGAGCACGTGACGGTCGGCAGACACCGGCTGCCCGGTCGTAGAATTTATCGGGGGAGAACCTGATGCGTTCCATTCGTCGAACCGTGTTGATCGCTGCCGCCGTTGCCGGCGCTGCGGCGGTAGCCACCGGCGTGTCCGCCGCACGGAAAAGGGACGTGCCGCCACCGGCATTGGACGGCGAGTTGTGCTTCGACCAGGGGACGCGCGCCGCCACCGCCGACGATTTCGGGCACCTGGTGGGTACGTCGCCGGACGTCGTTCTGCTGCCGGGTTCCACCGCCGACGTCGCCGCGACGATCTGCTGGGCCGCGAAGCGGGGCCGCACGTTCGCCGCGCAGGGACAGCGGCACTCGGTGTGGGGACGATCGTCCGCCCCGAACGGTGTCGTGGCCGACATGTCGACTCAGCGGCTCGTCGGCAGGGCCCGGGGCGACCGGATCGTCGTCGGTGCGGGCGCGACGTGGAGTGAGGTGCTCGCCGCCACGCTGCCGCAGGGAAAGACCCCGACCGTGCTCACCGACTACCTCGGGCTGTCGGTCGGCGGGACACTCGCCGTCGGGGGCGTCGGAGGCACGACCTGGCGGCACGGCGTCCAGAGCGACAACGTCCTCTCGATGGTCGTGGTGACCGGTGCGGGGCGGACGATCACTTGTTCGGCGGAGCACCACCCGGACCTGTTCGACGCGGTGCGGGCCGGCCTCGGCCAGGTGGCCGTGATCACCGAGGCGACGCTCGCGCTCGTCGAGGCGCCGCAGCAGGTCCGCAGGTTCGTGCTGTCCTACCCGGACCTGGCGACGATGCTGCGGGACGAGCGTCTCCTGGTTCGCGACGGCCGCTTCGATGCCGTGCAGGGGGCGATTCCGGCAGCACCGTCCGGTGGAGTGGCGTTCCAGGTGGACGTCGCGAAGTTCTTCACCGGGAGCCCACCGGACGACGGCGTCCTGCTCGCCGGCCTGTCCGACGATCCGGCCGGGCGGAAGCCGAGCACGATTCCGTATCCCGACTACCTGGACCGGTTGGCCGGGCTGGAATCGGCGTTGCGCGCCAACGGTCAGTGGTTCCACCCGCATCCCTGGATCACCACGTTCATCGGTGACTCCCGGGTCGAGTACGTGGTCGACGACGAGCTGGGCAGGATCGACCCCGCACACGACCTCGGCGCACTCGGCCAGATCGTCCTGTCGCCGATCCGCACCGGGGCGATCACCAGTCCGCTGCTGCGCACACCCGCGGAGGAGTTGTGCTTCGCGTTCAACCTCGTCCGGGTGCCGACGACCGCCGACCGCGGCAACGCCGACCGGCTCGTGGAATCCAACCGGGCCGTGTACGAACGAGTCCGACGCAACGGCGGCACGCTCTACCCGGTCAGCGCGTTCCCCATGTCACCCGAAGACTGGCGCCGGCATTTCGGGCCTGCGTTCGACCGCCTCCGTGAGGCCAAGCGCACCTTCGATCCCGATCACGTCCTCACCCCCGGCTACGAGATCTTCGAGGACGGTCCGCGCCGAATCGTCGAAGGCGTTCCACGCCGCCGCCTCAGCCGGCGGTGAGCGGCACCAGGGTGAAGTGGCCGACTCCGCGGGCCGCGGAGAACACCTCCCACGACATCGGACCGCCGGGACCGCGGCCCTCCCCGTACCGGAGGTCGAAGGCGGGGTTCACCGGCGCCAGCCGGTAGTCGAAGAACGCGTAGTTGGCGCGCAGCAGCGTTCGCGCCGGCTCGGAGGCCTCGGCGAGCCGCGGCACCAACCGGTCCTCGACCACCAACCCGCGGTCGGAGAACTCGTCGACGATGACGCACTCGCAGAAGTACGCGAGCGTGCCGATCTCACCGGGAGACCGGACCGGTGCGTCCCCGACGAGTGCCCCGACCGCACGGCCGACCCGCTCGTAGTCCTGCGCACTCGCCCAGTTGCCGAAAATGGGTGGTGCCTCCCACGGGAGGCCGCCCTCGACGTCGAAATACACTGCGCCGCCGCCCAGCACGGCGAGCAGACCGGCGAGTGCACCGACGGCGGCGCGGTCCGTGGTGTCGCGAGCGGCCGTCCAGTAAGTGCCGGCGGCGAGGACGGCGAACATCGCCAGCGTCGTTGCGGGCGCCACGTAGTACCAGTGGTACGGCACGGTGTCGAGGACGACGTAGGCGATGTAGTACAGGGCGCCGGACAGCCCGAGCGCGAGGATCGCCCCGGGCAAGGGCGCAGGTCGCTTCCGGTAGCGGGCGTACGAGAAGAGCGCGAGGAGAAGCAGGACGAATCCGAGTGCCGCGGGCCCGAAAGCGGCGACGGTCCGCCACGGGTTGGACTCGAAGTACATGATCGGGCCGGTGAGGTAGTTGAACCCGCCCACGTCGGAGGCCTGGCCCTGCTTGATCAGGAAGGTATCGGGCAGGGCCGAGCCGAGGACGAGCCAGCTGAACAGGTACCACGGCCCGGCGATCGCGGCGAAGCCGGCGAGGGCCCGACTCACCTGGCCGCGAATCGCCGGCGACAGGGTCGCGATGACGAGAACGAACACGAGCAGGTCCAGTCGCACCAGCGCTGCCGTACCCGCGGCCGTACCGAACAACACGGCCCGCCCGTCGAGCGCGAACCACACCATCACCGCGACCGCGGCAGGGATCAGGAGCACCTCGAGCCCGACCGCCGACAACACGAACGGGTTGAACACCACCAGCGCACCGGCGAGCGCCGCCCAGAACGTTCCGAGGCCGAGTCGCCGCCGGATCAGGGCCAGCACCCACCCCAGCAGCGCGGTGACGGCGACGTTGAGCATCCCGAGCGCGAGCAGCGGATCGCCCGGGCCCCACAACCGGGTCAGGAACGTCAGTGCCCCGAGCACCAGCACGTTCAGCGGGGACGTCGACGTGTTCGCGGTCAGTCCGTGCACGATCGCCCACTCGCCGTGGACGGCCAGGTTCCGGGCGGCCGACAGGCTGATGTAGGCATCGTCGGTGAGGCTGCCGGACACGACCCAGAACAACACGGCCGCCACCACCGCGCCGGACGCGGCGAGGATCGCCGGCGCCCGGTGCGGGTTCGCGACCGGCGACGGGGTGGACCGATCGAGCGGTGGGTTCAGCAATCCTGTGGACACCGCGACATCGTAGAGGGCAGGCGCGGGCGCCGCGCAGCCACCGAACCCGAACGTGACGAGGTCGTACGCGCGGTGAGTGTTTAGCGGCGCGGGTTGGCGGGAAATCGACGGCGCAGGGTCGGAGGCGCAACCGGTGGCACACCCGGTCCAGGTTCCGCGGGTTGAGTCCCCAGGCCGCGGGACCGCCCGCCGCCGATGGGTTCCGGCGTGCTACTCGCTGAATTCGCCCATCGCGGGCGCCCATTCGCGGATCTGCACCTTCGCCACGAGGTTCTCCTCGGCGAACGGATCGTGCGCGAACAGCCGTGCGACCGCGCCCTCGTCCTCGGCGTCGACGATGAACAGCGCACCGTGACCGCTCGCGAGAGGTCCGCTCGATCGCAAGATCTTGCGACGGAGAAGTTCGGAGAGCCACGCACGGTGCTGTGTTCGGTGATCGTCGCGAAGGGCCGACGTCTCGGGGCTGTACGTGTACTCGACGACGAACAGGGGCATGGGGTCCTCGCTCAGCCGTGGTCGATGTAGGACTCGAGTTGGTCGCGTTCGGTCTGCAACTCGCCGATCCGGCTCTTGACCACGTCGCCGATGCTGACGATGCCGACCAACTGGCCGTCCACGATCACCGGCAGGTGCCGGATCCGGCGTTCGGTCATCGTCTCGGCGAGACTGTCCACGGTGTCGCTCGGCAGGCAGGCGAAGACCGACGTCGTCATGATGTCCACGACCCGCGCATTCAGGATGTCGGGGCCGCGTTCGTGGATGCGGCGCACGACGTCGCGTTCGGTGACGATCCCGACGACGGCGTCGTTCTCCGTGACCACCAGGGCTCCGACGTTGTGCCGGGCGAGTTCGCCGATCAGGGTGCTGACCGGCATTTCCGGATCCACCGTCGCCACGGCGGGACCTTTGTTCCGCAACACATCCGCGATTCGCATCTGGACACCCCGATCCGTGGGCTCTCCGACCTGTCCGCCGTCTCGATCATAGGCAGACTTCGAGCGTATGCCAGGGCTAATGGCTGTCTTGGTTTGGTTATCCACTCGTGACCGCCCCTTCCCGTGGGCCGCGCGCGCACTCGGAGCGCGGTGTTAGGTTGGCGCTGTGCCGATCACCGTGCTACTCGTCGACGACCAGGAACTGATGCGGATGGGCCTCAACATGGTGCTCGACGCCCAGGACGACATCACCGTGGTCGGTGAGGCGAGCGACGGGGCGGCGGCCGTCGCCGCGGTGCGCAAACTCGAACCCGACGTGGTGCTGATGGACGTCCGGATGCCGGTGGTGGACGGGGTGAGCGCGACCGCCCAGATCCTGGAGTCCGGGGTCGCGAGCCGCGTGCTGGTGATGACCACGTTCGACCTCGACGAGCACGCCATGGGTGCGTTGCGGGCGGGGGCCAGCGGGTTCCTGCTCAAGGACACCCCGTCGGAAGACCTCGTGTCGGCCATTCGCAGCGTGGCCGCGGGGGATGCCGTGGTGTCGCCGAAGGTGACCCGCCGGCTGCTGGCGAGATTCCTCGAGGACGGTCCGGCGCCGCTGCGCGACCCGGAGGTCCTCGACGTGCTGACCGAGCGTGAGCGGGAGGTTCTGCAGTTGGTCGCCACCGGGCTGTCGAACACGGAGATCGCCGCTCAGCTGTTCCTGTCGGAGTCGACCATCAAATCGCACGTGGGCCGGATTCTCACCAAGTTGAACGTCCGGGACCGGGTGCAGGCCGTGGTGCTGGCCTACGAGACGGGCCTGGTGCGACCCGGCTCGTAGGCCGGCGGGTGGGGAAGCGTACTGCGGTCAGACGGTGAAGGTGCCGACGGTCGGGACCACCGTGCACGTGACCGCGTCGGCGTAGCCGACCGTGCCGAACATCGTCGCGAGAACCGTGCCCTTGCCGGTGTCGACGATCTTCGACAGCAGCGGTGTGCCCAAGATCGGCAGTTTGTCGTCGAGTTTGACGATGCCGCCCTGGAACGTGGTGAGGTTGATCCACGCGACGCTGAGTTCGGACGACTGCGGGATCGCGACGTAGGCGGGGATCGCCTGGAAGCGGAGTTGGTTCGCGCTGATCTGTGGGAACAGGTTCGGTCCGCCCTGGGCGCTGGCCAGCGTGACCGTCGCGGGCTTGTCGGCGACGCCGCACCCGAGGGTGGGGGACGGGTACATGAAGTCCTGCGGCGTGGTGAGTCCGACTTCGAGCACGTCCTTCGGGATGAACACGCTGGCGCCGAGAAGCGCGTCGACGGCGGCGCTCGCGGCGGGGGAGACCTCGGTGGCCAGCGCCTGCAGTTCGGCGGCGCCCTTCGCGAAGTCGGCGACCGGTGCTGCCGCCGCCGGTCCCGAGGACAGCATGCCGAAGGCGGCAGCGGACGCGAGAACGATTGCGGCTCGGCGGAAGACGGTGGAACGAGTCATTTCGGCTCCTCGTTGTGCGCGGGATCGGAAGACCCCCATCGCAGTGAACTGCATCATGCGCAGAGTCTCAATGTCAACTTGAGGGTTAGCATCGTGCCCGCTTCGATATCTGCGGCCGGGAGAAAAACGGCGACCTCGAACGTTGAACGATCAGACGGTTGACCCAGACCCTCGATGAACCGGCCGTCCGAAAGGGGGCGTCATGTACGCCGCACTGTTCCTGTTGTACGTAGTGGTGGAGATCGCCGCGCTCGTCCTGGTCGGTCACGCGATCGGCGTGCTGTGGACGGTGCTCCTCCTGCTCGGGGGAACGCTGATCGGACTGCTGCTGATGCGGTCGCAGTGGCGTCGTGTGATGGACGGACTGCGCCGGGCGGCGGGCGGCGAAGGCTCCCCGGGGGCCGCGGTCGCGGACGGCGCACTCGTCGCGCTGGGCTCCGCCCTGATGTTCGTTCCCGGCCTGGTCACCTCGGTGCTCGGACTGCTCTTCCTCATTCCGCCCACGCGGTGGGCTCTCCGGCCCGTCGTCGTCCTGCTGGCGGGACGACGCGCCGCGACCGTCGCGGCCGGAGCCGAGGCGTTTGCGCGGGCACCCCGGCGCGGTCGCGGTGAGGTGATCGAGGGAGAGGTGGTCGACGAGGTCTTCGAGGGCGAAGTGATCGACGAGGAGCCCCGAACCCCGACCCGTGATCCCCACGTTCTGCCCTAACAGGCAGACTGGTTGCCTGTGACTACACAACTGCTGGTCGGCGGCCGAATCTACAGTTCCTTTGCACCAGACGCCACGTCGATGGCAGTGACCGACGGAGTCGTGTCGTGGGTGGGCGACGACCGCGCGGCCCGCGCGCTGCACCCCGGCGCCGAGGTGGTCGACCTCGGCGGCGCGTTCGTCACCCCGGCGTTCGTCGACACTCACGTGCACGTCACGGCGCTCGGCCTGAACATCGTCGGACTCGACCTGGTGGGGGTCGGATCGCTCCGCGAGTGCCTCGACCGGCTCGCGTCCTTCGCCCGCACCCATTCCGACGCGGTCATCTGGGGACACGGCTGGGACGAATCGGCGTGGCCGGAAGGTACCGGCCCCACCACGGCGCAACTCGACGAGGCCGCCCCCGGACGCACCGTGTACCTGTCCCGGATCGACGTCCACTCGGCCGTGTGCTCGACGGCCCTGCGCCGGTCGGTTCCGGGCCTGAGCGAGACCTCCGGGTTCTCGTCCGAGGGACCGCTGACCTTCGAGGCGCACCACGCCGCCCGCACCGTCGCCCGCTCACTGCTGACGGCCGAGCAGCGGTCCGCCGCCCGCATCGCCGCGCTCGACGCCATCGCCTCGCGCGGCATCGTCGCGGTCCACGAGTGTGGCGGACCCGACATCGCCGGACTCGACGATTTCCGTGAACTCCTCGCTACCCCGCACGGCGTCGAGGTCCGCGGCTACTGGGGTGAGGCGGTCACCGACGCCGACGAGGCCGGGAAGCTGCTCGACGCCACCGGCGCGCACGCGCTGGGCGGCGACCTGTTCATCGACGGATCCCTCGGCTCGCACACGGCGTGGCTGAGCGAACCGTATGCGGACCTGGACGGCGGCATCGGCAAGAGCTACCTGGGAGTCGACGAGATCGCCGCCCACGTGCGCGCCTGCACGATCGCCGGAATCCAGGCCGGGTTCCACGTCATCGGCGACGCCGCCGTCCGGGCCGCGGTCGACGCGTTCGCCGTCGTCGCCGACGAACTGGGCGGTCCCGCGATCGCGGCGGCCGGGCACCGACTCGAGCACGCCGAGATGATGACCGGAGACGACGCGGCGCGCCTGGCGCAGTGGGGTGTGATCGCCAGCGTCCAGCCCGCATTCGACGCCCTGTGGGGCGGAACCGACGGCCTGTACGCGCAGCGCCTCGGAACCGATCGCGCCCTCACTCTCAACCCGTTCGCTGCCGCCGCTTCCGCCGGGGTGTCGCTCGCGCTGAGCTCCGACGCACCGGTCACCCCGGTGGAACCCTGGGCGATGCTGCGCGCCGCAGTCCACCACCGCACGCCCGGCAGCGGGATCTCCCCGCGCGCGGCGTTCTCGGCGGCCACCCGCGGTGCGTGGCGTGCCGGTGGGGTCCGCGACGGTCTCGCCGGGACACTCTCTCCGGGCGCACCGGCGTCGTACGCCGTGTGGGATGCGGGCGAACTGGTGGTCAGTGCCCCCAAAGACTCCGTGCAGCGGTGGTCGACCGATCCCAGGTCCCGGGTGCCCGCCCTTCCACGTCTCGAGGACGACGCGCCCACGCCGGTCCTGCTGCGTTCGGTTCACCGGGGGAGCGTCGTCCATGAGCGGTAGCACGACGGCACGCTGGACCACCGGAAAGCGAGGCGTGCTCGTGCGCTCCGTCCTGTCGGTCGCCGCGGGATTCCTCGTCTTCGCCGGATTTCCGCCCCGCCCCCTGTGGTTTCTCGCGCCCCTCGGCATCGCCCTGCTGACGCTGGTCCTCACCGGTGCCGGCGGTGCGGCGCCGCGGCTGCGCGCGGGGTTCGGCTACGGCTACCTCGCGGGACTCGGTTTCCTCGTGCCGCTGCTCCCGTGGATCGGGGTGTTCGTCGGCGCCCTCCCGTGGCTTGCGCTCGCAGCGGTCGAGTCGCTGTTCATCGGACTGTTCGGGCTGCTCGCGGTGCTGGTGTCGCGGCTGCGCTGGGCGCCGATGTGGATCGCGGCGTGCTGGTCGCTGACGGAATGGCTGCGGGCAAGTGTGCCGTTCGGCGGCTTCCCCTGGGGGCGGTTGGCGTTCGGTCAGTCGGAGGGCTGGTTCCTGCCGCTAGCGAGCATCGGGGGTTCCCCGCTGCTCAGCTTCGCCGTCGCGCTGACCGGTGCCGGACTGGCGTCCGTCGCGGTGACGGTGGGGGCCCGGGCAAGGGGCGCCGCGAACTGGGTGCGGCCGCTCGCGGGCGGTCTGGTCGCCGCCCTCGCCGCGACGGTCGTCTCGCTCGCGTTGTGGCCGACGCTGCCGGGAATGGACTCGGGGGACCGGACGATCACTATCACCGTCGCCGCGATCCAGGGCAGCGTCCCCAAACTCGGCCTCGACTTCAACGACCAACGCAAACGCGTCCTCGACAATCATGTGAACCGCACCCTCGAGCTCGCCGACGACGTCGCGTCCGGCGCGGCACCACAACCCGACCTCGTCATCTGGCCGGAGAACGCATCCGACATCGACCCGCTGCGCAACGCCGACGCCGCGGCCGACATCTCCCGCGCATCGGAGGCGATCGGCGCACCCATTCTGGTGGGAGCGGTGCTCGTGAACTCCGACCGCACCACCACCAACTCGGTGATCGTGTGGGACGGCGACGCCGGACCGCAGGAGCGGCACGACAAGAAGATCATCCAGCCGTTCGGTGAGTACCTGCCGTACCGCGGATTCTTCCGGCACTTCTCGTCCTACGCCGACCGGGCGGGGAACTTCGTTCCCGGTGACGGCGACGGCGTCGTGCACGCGAACGGGATCGCCGTCGGCGTCGCGACCTGCTACGAGGTGGCCTTCGACCGGGCGTTCGAGCAGTCGGTACGTAGCGGCGCCGAACTCCTCGCCGTCCCCACCAACAACGCCACGTTCGGCGACACCGAGATGACCTACCAGCAACTGGCGATGTCGAAGGTGCGGGCCGTGGAGCACGGGCGCGCCGTCGTCGTGGCGGCCACCAGCGGTGTGAGCGCGATCATCGGGCCCGACGGGTCCACAGTGCAGCAGACCCCACTCTTCGTCCCCGCGGCCCTGGTGTCGCAGGTGCCGCTGAGCACCGGTACTACGCTGGCAAGTCGGCTCGGCCCGATTCCGGAGATTCTTCTGTGTCTCGGCGCCGTCGCTGCCGTCGCGTTCGCCGTGGTGCAACGACGACGCACCGTTCGCACACCGATTCACAGCAGTACCGAGAAGGCGCCGGCAGTTGCCGGCAGGGAGGATCCTCATGGCATCGGAGACCGATTCCGGGCAGAGCGGGGCACCGAGCGCACGGACTCTGGTGATCATTCCGACGTATGACGAGCGGGAGAATCTCGGCCTGATCGTGCGGCGCCTGCACGCGGCGCTGCCGCGAACGCATGTTCTCGTCGTCGACGACGGCAGCCCCGACGGCACCGGCGACGTCGCGGACGCCCTCGCATCGAACGACGACGCCGGTCGCATCCACGTGATGCACCGGACGGAGAAGAACGGTCTCGGCGCCGCCTACATCGCCGGCTTCCGGTGGGGCCTGGACCGGGACTACACCGTCCTCGTCGAAATGGACGCCGACGGAAGCCACGCCCCGGAACAGTTGCATCGCCTGCTCGACCGGGTCGATGCCGGCGCCGACCTCGTCCTCGGGTCGCGCTACGTGCCGGGCGGCACGGTGGTCAACTGGCCGAAGCACCGTGAGTGGCTGTCACGCGGCGGGAACATCTACTCACGGCTGGCGCTGGGCGTGAAGATCAAGGACATCACCGGCGGATTCCGCGCATACCGCCGCGAGGTGCTCGAGAAACTCGACCTCGCCGCGGTGGAGTCGCACGGGTACTGCTTCCAGGTGGACCTGGCTTGGCGGGCCATTCAGGAGGGCTTCACGGTCCGTGAGGTTCCGATCACGTTCACGGAGCGCGAGATCGGCGAATCCAAGATGAGCGGCGGGATCGTCCGCGAAGCCCTCCTCAAGGTCACCCAGTGGGGGCTGCGGAACCGGATCGCCAGGATCAGGGGCGTGGCTGCCAGATAGCGCCCCGGTACCAACCGCTGCCCCATTCCTTCGACAGAAGGAGTGGGGCAGTGCTGGGTTAGGTGCTCCAAAACGTGATACCCAGGGGTAAAGCGTCGTTCGCCCACATTCTGAGACGCCCTGAAACGGTTTGCACCGCACGTCCGATAGGAACCTGAAGCGTACTCCCGGGTAAGGTTCGGTTAATTCCCAGGTTCGCAGGTCACTATGAGTTTCTTGGGTGGCCGGTGGGTTCATCCCACCGCCGGAGTGGGAAGAGGACGTACAAGGTGGTCGAAGCTGTGCCGGGTGGTGACGTGACCGCCGTGGATCGTATTCCGGACGGTGCATTCCCACTCTCCGCCGCTCAGCGGGGGATGTGGTTCGCCCAGCAGCTCGATCCCGACGTGCCCGTCAACATTGCGCAGTGCGTCGAATTGGTGGGTGCCCTCGACGTCACGCTGCTGTCGGAGTCGCTGATCGCCGCAGGCCGCGAACTCGGCTCCGCCTTCCTCCGCCTCGTCGAGGTCGACGGAGTTCCCTATCAGCTGGTCGATCCGACCCTGGACGCGTCCGTCAGGTTCGTCGACCTGCGGCACGAGCCCGATCCGAGGGCGGCGGCCAAGGAGTGGATGCGGCAGGAGTACACCACCCCGCTCGACGTGTGCCGCGATCGGCTCGTCACCTCGGCGGTCCTGTGCACCGGGCCGGATCGTCACTTCTGGTACAGCCGTGTCCACCACGTCGCGCTCGACGGCATGGGATCGATGACGCTCATCGACCGGACCACACAGCTGTACACGGCGGCCGTCGAGGGGCGCGCCGTCGCGCCGTCCAAGGCTGCCGCACTCACCGACGTCGCCCGCGTGGACGACGACTACCGGACGTCGTCGCGCTACGCCGCAGACCGGGACTACTGGTCCGAGAAGGTATCGACCATCGGCGAACCGCACAGCCTCGTCGACCGGACGTCGCCCGCGCGGGCACGCAGCCGCACGACGGGCGGCCGGATCCCCGGCCCCCTCGTCGACCACCTCGACGCCGCGACGGACCGCCACGACTCGTCGGCCGCGTTCGAAGTCATCGCCGCCTTCGCCGCCTACCTCGCCCGGATGACCGGACGCGAGGAGGTCGCCGTCAGTCTGCCGGTCACCGCGCGCACCACCGCGCTGCTCCGCCGCTCCGGCGGCATGGTGTCCAACGTCGTCCCGCTTCGCCTGCATGTGCGCCCCGACATGACGAACACCGATCTGGTGGCAGCGGTCCGGCTGGAAGTCACCGCGGCACTCCGCCACCAGCGCTACCCGCACATCGACATCCGGCGCGACGCGGCCGCCGAGCACCAGGGTTTCTACGGCCCCCTGATCAACGTCATGCTGTTCCACGACGAGATCACCCTCGGCAGCATCGTCGGCCGACTCGAACTGCTGTCCACCGGTCCGGTCACGGACCTCGCGGTCAACATCTATCACGGCGTCGCCGGCACCAGCCTCAACCTCGACCTCGAGGCCAACCCCGACCTGTACTCCGAAGACGTCCTCGACGCCCACCACGCCCGCTTCACTCGATTCCTCGGCGCCTTCCTCACCTCCGACACCGGCACGCTGCACGGATGGGCGAGCAACGGGCCGCCGCGCCCGATCGGCGACCTCCAGATCCTCGACGAGGACGAACGCCGCAGCCTGGTGCCGGCCGCCGGGCGCGCCGGATTCGCACCGGTCACGCTGCCGGACCTGCTCGTCGGCGCCGTCCGCAGCAACCCGGACGGCGACGCCCTCGTCGCGCCCGGGCACGGACTCGCCGCCGACACCCTGAGTTACCGCGCCCTGGACGAGGCGTCGAACCGGCTGGCCCGCCTCCTGATCGACCTCCAGGTCGGCCCGGAGGTCATGGTGGCGCTGGCGTTGCCGCGGTCGCGGGAGTCGGTGTCGAGTGTGTGGGCGGTGGCGAAGACGGGAGCCGCGTTCGTTCCGGTCGATCCGAGCTATCCGGCTGACCGCATCGCGTTCATGTTGGAGGATTGTGGTGCGCCGATCGGTATCACCACTGCCGCGTGGCGGGACGGTCTGCCGGAGTGCACGCACTGGATCGTATTGGACGACGACGAGTTTCGGGCGACCGCGGCGGCGTATCCCGCGGATGCGGTCACGGACGCCGACCGGACGCGGGCGTTGTCGGTCGATCATCCGGCGTATGTGATCTACACGTCGGGGTCGACGGGCCGGCCGAAGGGTGTGGCGGTTTCGCATCGGGGTGTGGTGAATCTCGCGGCGGACGAGCGGGACCGTCTGGTGGTGTCGGCGGATTCGCGGGTGCTGCATTTCGCGTCGCCGAGTTTCGATGCCTCGGTGTTCGAGTTGGTGATGGCGGTGTGTGCGGGGGCGACCCTGGTGGTGGCGCCGACCACGATCTACGGTGGCACCGAGTTGGCGGAGTTCCTTGCCGAGCAATGGGTGACACACGCGTTCTGCACGCCGGCGGCATTGGCGTCGCTCGATCACCGCGGGCTGCACCATCTGAAAACGGTGGTGGTGGCGGGGGATGTGTGCCCGCCGGAGTTGGTGGCGCGGTGGGCGCCGGGCCGGATCATGGTCAATGCGTACGGTCCGAGTGAGACCACGATCATGTCGTCCGCAACCGGACCGATGGCGCCTGGGCAGTTGGTGAGTATCGGGTCACCGACCGTGGGTGTCGATCTCGTCGTCCTCGACCACCGGTTGCGTCCGGTCCCGGCCGGCGTGCGCGGTGAACTCTACGTCCTCGGCTCCAGTCTGGCTCGCGGCTA
Organism: Rhodococcus sp. NCIMB 12038; assembly: GCF_002165735.1. NCBI lineage: Bacteria > Bacillati > Actinomycetota > Actinomycetes > Mycobacteriales > Nocardiaceae > Rhodococcus > Rhodococcus sp. NCIMB 12038. The sequence continues at coordinate 209,366 of NZ_NHML01000008.1, read as the reverse complement.
TGTGCGTCGGGCCGGGTTGACGGCGGAGCGTTTCGTGGCGAGCCCGTTCGGCACCGGCGCGCGGATGTACCGCACGGGTGACGTGGTCCGCTGGGTGACCGCCCCGGACGGGCCTCCGGTCCTGGAGTTTCTGGGCCGCAGTGATTTTCAGGTCAAAATCCGGGGGTTCCGGATCGAATTGGGTGAGATCGATGCCGCGTTGGCTGCGCATCCGGTAGTGGAGTTCGCTCACACGGTCGGCTGTGACGACGAGAGCGGGAACAGTCGCCTGGTCTCGTACGTGCTGCCGGCGCCGGCAACCGACGTCGACATCCGGGTGTTGTCGGAGTTCGTCGGAGAGCGTCTTCCCGGGTACATGGTGCCGTCGTCGATCATGGTGCTGGATTCGCTGCCGCTGACCCCGGCGGGCAAACTCGACCGGGGCGCCCTGCCTGCACCGGTCTTCGCCGCACGTTCGGCGGACGTCGTGCGCCCGAGGACGGTCACCGAGGAGATCCTTGTCGGGATCTTCCGCGACGTCCTCGACCTGCCCGAACTGAGCGTCGACACCAGCTTCTTCGACCTCGGCGGCAACTCGCTGACGGCCACCCAGGTCGTGTCCCGGGTGAACACCGCCCTCGGTGTGCGGATCGGGGTCCGGGACCTCTTCCAGTCGCCGTCGGTGTCGCAACTGGCGGTCGCGGCGGCGAACACCGGCCCGCGGGCCGACTTGCGTCCGGTGCTGGAGGCGCGGGAACGACCCGCCCGCGTGCCCCTCTCCGTTGCACAGCAACGCATGTGGTTCCTCAACCAGTTCGACACGGCGTCGCCTGCGTACAACCTGCCGATCGCCCTGCGGCTCACCGGCGCACTCGACCGGGACGCCCTGCGAGCGGCGCTAGGTGACGTCCAGGAACGGCACGAGGCGCTGCGCACCGTCTTCCCTGACACCGCGGACGGTCCCCACCAGTTGGTCGTGCCCGTCGTGAGCGTGCTCGCCGAGACGGATCCGATCGACGTCGACGCGGAGTCGCTCACCGTCGCGGTGACGGCCCTCGGCGGTGCCGGATTCGACCTCACCACCGACACACCGCTGCGCGCCGGGTTGTTCCGGGAGGCGCCCGACCGGCACGTTCTCGTCCTCGTGGTTCATCACATCGCCGCCGACGGCTGGTCCATGACGCCGCTGGCCGCCGACGTGATGGTCGCGTACGCGGCACGCGCGGCCGGTCACGCGCCCGCCTGGGCGCCACTCCCGGTGCAGTACGCCGACTACAGCCTCTGGCAGCGTGAACTCCTGGGGTCGGAAGACGACCCGAACAGCCTGTCCGCCAGGCAGATCGACCATTGGCGGTCGGTGCTCGCCGGAGTGCCCCAGGTGATCGAACTGCCCACCGACCGGACCCGGCCCGCCGAGATGTCGTATCGCGGTGGTCGCGTCGAGTTCACGATCCCCGCCGACGTCCATCGGCGTCTTGCGGATCTGGCGCAGAGCACCGGCACGACGTTGTTCATGGTCACCCACGCAGCCCTCGTGGTGCTGTTCCACCGCCTCGGCGCCGGGACGGACATCGTCATCGGTACCCCGGTCGCCGGACGCGGCGAGGAGGCGCTCGACAACCTGGTGGGCATGTTCGTCAACACCCTGGTGCTTCGCGCGACCGCCGAGCCCAGCGACACGTTCGAGGAGGTTCTCGACCGGGTCCGCGACGCCGACCTCGCCGCATTCCAGCACGGCGACGTCCCCTTCGAGCGCCTCGTGGAGGTGCTCAGCCCTACCCGGTCGTCCGCGCACCATCCGCTGTTCCAGGTCATGCTCTCGTTCCAGAACACCGCGCCGGCCGCCGTCGAACTGCCGGGCCTCGAGGTCGCGGCGACAGAAATCGACGTCCACGTCGCGAAATTCGACCTCCAGTTGACCGTCACCGAACGGTTTGTCGAGGGAGGCGCGCCGGGTGGTCTCGCCGCGGGTTTCGATTACGCCACCGATCTGTTCGACGAGTCGACCGTCGCGTCGATGGCCGAGCGATTCGCGAACCTGTTGCGCTCGGTCGCGGCATCCTCTGCGACGGCGGTCGGTGATCTGCCCCTGCTCCACGCCGCCGAACGCGACCGCCTTCTCGGCACGTGGAACGACACCGGGCACCACGTGCCCGCGATGTGTCTGCCCGAACTGTTCGACGCGCAGGTTGCCCGCACCCCGGATGCGGTGGCGGTGGTGTTCGGCGACGTCACGCTGTCGTATTCCCAACTCGATCGCCGCGCGAACAGTCTGGCGCGCCATCTGATCGACCGCGGGGTGGGACCCGAATCCCGTGTCGGGCTGGCAATGCGGCGCTCACCGGACCTGCTGGTGGGCATGTACGCGATCGTCAAGGCCGGCGGTGCCTACGTGCCGGTCGATCCCGACCACCCGACGGACCGGATCGGGTATGTGCTCGACTCCGCACAGCCCGTCTGTGTGCTCACCACCTCGGCCGACCGCGGCGCACTTCCCGCGGGTTCGTCGTTCGTCGAGATCGATCGGATCGCGCTGGATTCCTGTTCCGGCGAACCTGTCACCGACTCCGACCGACTCGCACCGCTCCGCCCCGACAACCCCGCATACGTCATCTACACCTCGGGCTCCACCGGTCGGCCCAAGGGGGTGTCGGTGCCGCACCGCGGGATCGTCAATCAGCTCCTGTGGATGCAGTCGGAATACGCGCTCACCGAACGGGACGTGCTACTGCAGAAGACCGCAACCACCTTCGACGTATCGCTGTGGGGTTACTTCTGGCCGCTGCACACGGGCGCCACGATGGTGCTGGCCACCCCGGACGGTCACCGCGACCCCGAGTACCTCGCTCGGGTCATCGACGAGCACGGTGTCACGGTCACGGACTTCGTGCCCTCGATGCTCGACGCCTTCGTCGCGTCCGTGCCCGCAACCTCGTGCGCCACTCTGCGGCACGTCTTCGTGATCGGCGAGGCGCTGCCCCCGGAGACCGTCACCCGGTTCCGGGCGCTGTCCGGTGCCGGACTGCACAACCTGTACGGGCCCACCGAGGCGGCAGTCTCGGTCACGTACTGGGACACCGCGACCACGGTCACCGGCACGGTGCCGATCGGCATGCCCGAGTGGAACACCCAGGTCTACGTTCTCGATTCGCGCCTGCACCCGGTTCCCCCCGGCGTTGCCGGTGAGCTCTACCTGGCGGGCGAGCAGCTCGCCCGGGGTTACCTGGGCCGCGTCGATCTCACCACGGACCGGTTCGTGGCCAATCCGTTTACTGCCGGCCAGCGTATGTACCGCACCGGCGACCTCGTGCGATGGACGTCGGCGGGTGCACTCGAATACATCGGGCGCACCGACTTCCAGGTCAAGTTCCGAGGCCAGCGCATCGAGCTCGGTGAGATCGAATTCGTGCTGCGGGCGCAACCGTCGGTCACCAGCGCCGCCGTGCTGGTCCATTCCGATCCCGTCACCGGCGATCATCTGGTCGCGTACGTCGTGCCCGAGCCGGGACACGACCTCGATACCACGCGACTTCGGGAGTGCATCGCCGCGTCCATGCCGGCGTACATGATTCCGGCGGCGCTGATGGTCGTCGACGAATTCCCGCTCAATACGAGTGGAAAGCTCGATCGTCAGGCGCTGCCCGCACCCGAATTCGGTGGTTCCGCCACGGAGTACGTGGCCCCGCGCACGTCCGTCGAGGCCACCCTCGCGGTGATCTTCGCCGAGGGGCTCGGTCTCGACCGTATCGGCCTTCGGGACAACTTCTTCGACGTCGGCGGTAATTCGCTCGTCGCCACGCGGGTCACCTCGCGTATTCGGGCCGAGTTGGGTGCGCCGCTCGCCCTGCGTGACCTGTTCGATGCCCCCACTGTCGGGGCGCTCGCGGAGCGTATCGAGGGAACAGTGCCGACGGCACCACGTGCCCCACTGGTCGCCGCCGCGCGTGCCGGACGGATTCCGCTGTCCCCGGCCCAACGTCGCATGTGGTTCCTCAACCAGTTCGATACCGCATCCGCGGCCTACAACATGCCCTTCGCGTTGCGGTTGTCCGGCATTCTCGACGGCGACGGCCTGCGTTCGGCGATTCGCGATGTCCTCGAGCGGCACGAGTCCCTGCGCACCCTGTATCCGGACTCGAACGACGGCCCCCACCAGGTGATCGTCGGCGCCGACGAGGTGTCCCTCGATCTCGCCGTGCAGCCGATCACCGAGGCCGAGCTGCGGGCGCGGCTCGTGGAGCTCGCCACCGAGGGCTTCGACGTCACGGCAGCGGTGCCGCTGCGCACGGCATTGCTGCGACCGTCCGTCGACGACGACGAGTACGTGCTGGCCGTGGTGGTGCACCACATCTCCGCCGACGGATCGTCGATGGCCCCGCTCGCACGTGACATCCTGCTCGCCTATACGGCGCGTACGGCCGGCCGGGCACCGTCGTGGGCGCCGTTGGCCGTGCAGTACGCGGACTACAGCTATTGGCAGGCGGAGTTTCTCGGCGACGAGACCGACGGTCGGTCGCAGGCCGCCGAGCAGATCGAATTCTGGTCCGCGGCGCTCGACGGCATCCCCGACCTGCTGGAGTTGCCTGCCGATCGGCCCCGCCCGGCCGTGCCGACGAATTCTGGTGCGACGGTCCCGTTCTCGGTCGACGCTGCCACGGCGACAGCCGTCGCCGACCTCGCGGCCCGCTCCGCTGCCACGCCGTTCATGGTGTGGCACGCCGCGCTGTCGGTTCTGCTCTCACGGTTGTCGAACGCGGTGGACATCACCGTGGGCACGCCCGTCGCCGGCCGCGGCGAACCCTCTCTGCAGGACCTCGTCGGCATGTTCGTCAACACTCTCACCCTGCGCGCGCGAGTATCCGGAGACCTGTCATTCGCCGACCTGCTCGCGCAGGTCCGCGAGTTCGACCTCGCCGCGTTCGCGCACGCCGATCTGCCGTTCGAGCGTCTCGTGGAAGTACTCGAACCCGCCCGGTCCACAGCCCGTCACCCACTTTTCCAGGTGGGTCTGTCATACGAGAACTTCGAACCGGGAGTGCTGGAACTACCGGGTCTGACGGTGAGCGCCGTCGACATGAATCCGGAGATCGCGAAATTCGATCTGAACGTGACGCTCACCGAGATCCGAGACGAGCGCGGCACCGTGTCCGGTCTCACCGGTGCGTTCACGTATGCGGTCGATCTGTTCGACCGTGACACGGTGGAGTCGTTCGTGGACCGTTTCGCGCGGATCGTGGCGGCGGCGCTGGCCGATCCGGGCACGGCGGTGGGGGATCTCCCGGTGCTGGATCACCGGGAACTGGTTCGCGTACTGCGCGAATGGAACGCCACGGACGTGGAGGTGAGCGAGCGGCCCTACCTCGCCCGCTACGACGAGCAGGCGGCACGGACGCCTGACGCGGTGGCGGTGGTGTACCGCGACGTGTCCGTGACGTACCGGGAATTCAACGCGCGGGTCAACCGGTTGGCCCGCAAACTCATCGCCGAAGGCGCCGGAACCGAAACCACCGTCGCGGTCGCGGCCCGCCGCTCGATCGAATTTCTGATCGCCCTGCACGCCGTGCTGCGCAGTGGTGCGGCGTACGTGCCGCTCGACGTCGACCTTCCGGCGGAGCGAGTGGCCCACGTCATCGAGGCAGCCCACCCGGTTCTCGTTCTGACCGCGGTCCGGGGCGAATTCGAGTCGGACTCCGGAGTCCGGGTTCTCCCGATGGACGGTCTCGAACTCGACCGGTTCGACGATGCCCCGGTGACGGACCGCGACCGGCTGCGGCCCCTTCTGGCCGACAACCTCGCCTATGTCATCTTCACCTCGGGTTCGACCGGCCGGCCCAAGGGAGTGGCCGTCTCGCACGCCGGTCTCGGAAGCCACTTCGAGTTCCTGGTGTCCCTCGGTGCGCTGGACGAGACCGATCGGGTTGCCGTCAAGACACCACAGTCGTTCGACGCATCCCTCTGGGAACTGTTGTGGCCCCTGACTGTGGGAGCACGGGTGGTGATCGCGGAACCGGACGGACACAAGGATCCCGACTACCTCGCGGAACTGATCGACACCGAGCAGATCACGGCGATACATTTCGTCCCGTCGATGCTCGCCGTCTTCACCGACGTGATCGTGCCGTCCCGGTTCTCGTCGCTGCGTACCGTGTTCGTCGGCGGCGAGGCACTGTCCGTCAATGTGGCGCGGCGGTTCGCGGCCGTCTCCGACGCTGCCGTCCTCAACGCGTACGGTCCCGCGGAGGTCGCGCCCACTTCCACCACCTCCTGGGTGGACACCTCGAACTCGGGCATCGTCACCGTGGGTAAACCGGTGTGGAACACCCGCGCCTACGTGTTGGACCAGCGGCTCCACCCCACTCCTGCCGGAGTGACCGGTGAGTTGTACCTGGCCGGCACACAGGTGTCTCGCGGATACGCGGGACGCCCCGACCTGACAGCCGAACGGTTCGTGGCCAACCCCTTCGACGCGCCGGGTACCCGGATGTACCGGACCGGTGACCGTCTTCGCTGGACCGGCCGGGGGGAATTGGAATACCTCGGCCGCAACGATTTCCAGGTGAAGCTGCGCGGACTGCGGATCGAACTCGGTGAGATCGAGGCGGTACTCGAGTCGGCGGACTCGGTTGCCCAGGCGGTCGTGACCGTGTATTCCGGAGCGGCGAGCGAACAATTGGTGGCCTATCTCGTCGCACGCACGGGCACGACGGTCGACATCGAGGCACTGACGGCGTTTGCCGAGAGTCGGCTGCCCGAATACATGGTTCCGGACGGGTTCGTCACGCTCGACGCCCTCCCGATCAACGCGAGCGGCAAACTGGATCGAGCGGCATTGCCTGCCCCGCCGGTCGGTGATGTCGCGGTCGATCGAGTGGAGCCACGTACTCCGATGGAGGACGCACTCGCGGCCTTGTTCCGGGAGGCACTCGGCGTCGACGACCTGGGGGTGAACGACTCGTTCTTCGCTCTCGGCGGCGACAGCATCGTGTCGATCCAGCTGGTGTCGCGAGCGAAGGCCGCGGGGATCGTATTCACCCCACGGGACGTGTTCGAGCGCAAGAGCATTGCCGCGCTCGCCGAAGTGGCTACCGCCGCGTCGGTGGAAAGACTCGCGCTCGCCGAACTGGCGGGTGGCGGCGTGGGGACCGTCGAGTTGACCCCGGTTGTCCGATCACTGCTCGACCGGCCGGGTTCGGTGGGCCGGTATTCACAGTCCGTGTTACTCACGCTGCCGACCGGGATCGAGCGATCGGACATCGTGGCGACGGTGCAGGCGGTGCTCGACAGGCACGACGCGCTGCGGTCCCGGCTGGTTCGCGACGGTGCGGACGTGCGTCACTCGGTGTTGCCTGCCGGTGCAGTCGACGCCGATCGACTGGTCACGACGGTGCCGGTGAATCCCGACCTCGAGGACGCCGCCTTCGATGCGCTGATCGACCGCGAACTCTCCGCCGCGGCCGACCGGCTCGACTTCGAGACCCCGGTGCTCACGCAGTTCGTCTGGTTGGACCGTGGTGCGACCAGGCCCGGACGGCTCCTCGTGGTTGCTCATCACCTGGTCGTCGACGGTGTGTCCTGGCGAATCATCGTGCCGGACCTCGTCGCGGCGGGAGGTGCCGTCGCAGCCGGCCACACTCCGAACCTGCCGGAGGTCGGTACCTCGTTGCGGCGTTGGTCGCACGGGTTGTCGGAGGCTGCCGGTCAGCCGTCCACCCTCGCGCAGTTCGACTACTGGCGACGTGTCGTCGATGGTCCGGACCCGCTCCTCGGTGACCGGGCTCTCGATCCGGTGCGGGACCGGACCTCGACCACGCAGGAGCTGCAGTTCGAGCTGCCCACCGAGATCACGGGCACGCTGCTGGCCCGCGTTCCGGAGGCATTCGGGTGCTCCATCGGTGATTCCCTGCTTGCCGGCTTCGCGGTGGCCCTCACCGAGTGGCGCCGTGCGCGCGGAGTGTCCTCCGCTTCCGCGTACGTCACCCTCGAGGGTCACGGCCGCGAGGAGTCGATCGTGCCGGGCGCCGATCTGTCTCGTACCGTGGGCTGGTTCACCAGCGTTTATCCGGTGCGGCTCGCCCTGGAGGGGGTGGACACACAGGAGGCACTCGTCGGCGGCGCGTCGGCCGGCGCCGCGATCAAGGCGGTGAAAGAGCAACTCCTGGCGGTCCCCGATCGGGGCGTCGGGTACGGACTGCTGCGATATCTCAATCCGGCGTCGGCCACCGTTCTCGCGGGCTTCGACCCGCCCCAGGTCGTCTTCAACTACCTCGGAAAGACCGGGATGGGCGATCTGTCCCCGGAGATGCGCGAGATCGGCTGGGTGCCGGATCTCGCGTCGTCGCGCGTCTTCTCGGGTGAAACCGATCAGGACATGAGCGCTTCCGCCGCGATCGAGATCAATGTCGGAGTGACGGATACCGATGCCGGACCGCGACTCGGAGCTTCGGTGCGGTTCGCCGGTGAACTGCTCGCAGCCGACGACGTTCGCGAACTCGTCGATCTGTGGCAGCAGGCGCTCGTCTCACAGATCGAGCACGTCGTCGCCGGATCCGGTGGGGGACTGACCCCGTCGGACATCGGCACGGTGGCGCTCACCCAGTCCCAGATCGAGGTCTGGGAACGGACGTACCCGGCCCTCGAGGATGTGTGGGCGCTGTCGCCGCTGCAGGCCGGTTTCCACTTTCATTCGCTGTTGGCCGCCGAGCACAGTGTCGACGTCTACCATTCTCAGCTGCGGATGACGCTGCTCGGTGACGTGTCGGCGGATCGGATGCGGGCCGCTGCCGCTGCGCTCCTGGACCGCTATTCGAACCTGCGGGTGGTGTTCGTGCAGGACGGCGACGTCACGGTGCAGATCTCCCTCCGCGGGGTGGAGGTCCCACTGACCGTGGTCGACCTCTCGGGCCGTGAGAGCGATTCCGGGGAAAGGGAACTCGAGGCGCTGGTCGCAGAGAACCGGACCGCACCGTTCGACTTGGCCGAGGCGCCGCTGCTGCGTTTGCTGCTCGTGCGCACGGGCGCCGACCGGCACGAGTTGGCGATGACCAACCACCACATCCTCCTCGACGGATGGTCCATCCCGCTGATCGTCCAGGACCTGCTGGTGCTCTACGCGACCGCGGGCGATCAGTCCGCGCTGCCTGCGGTGCGGCCGTACCGGGACTACCTCGACTGGCTGGCCCGCCGAGACCCCTCCGCCTCACGGGCAGCGTGGGCGCACGCGTTGGACGGTTTCGACGAGCCGACTCTGCTCGCGCCTGCCCGCACCGGCGGCGGCGCGACGGCGGACCCGGAGGAAGTTCCGATCCACTTTTCCGCGGCGGACACCGCCGAGCTGCTGGCGTTCGCCCGACAGCACGGCGTCACGCCGAACACGGTGATCCAGACTGCCTGGGCTCTGCTGCTCAGGCGACTCACCGGACGGGACGACGTCGTATTCGGCGCCACTGTCTCGGGGCGCCCCCCGCACATCCCCGGGATCGAATCGATGGTCGGGCTCTTCATCAACACCGTCCCCGTCCGGGTACGAATCGACGCCGACGAGTCGGTGGCCGGGTTGCTGGTGCGGGTGCAGGGGCAGCAGGCCGATTTGCTCGATCACCACTATCTCGGCCTGACGGAAATCCAGGCCGAGGTGGGGGCCGGGGCGCTGTTCGACACGCTCACCGTCTTCGAGTCGTACCCCATGGATCAGGCGGCGCTGCAGGCGCAGACCGACATCGCAGGTATGCGCGTGGATTCGGTCCAGGTGCACAGTGTCACCCACTACCCGTTGAGCCTGATGGCCCAGGTCGACGACACCCTGCGGCTCGGGGTGGCCTACCTGCCGGACACCTTCGATCGCGACGAAGCGAAGTTGATTGCGGCGCGGCTCGATTCGGTGATCCGTGTGTTGATCGCAGAGCCCTCCGCCGCGGTAGCCCAGGTCACCGGATTCGTCCAGGGCGAGTATGCGCGGGTGATCCGCGACTGGAACGCCACCGACCACCACGTGCCGGAGTCGACGCTACTGACGTTGTTCGAGGCGCAGGCGGCCCGCACACCCGATGCCGTCGCTGTCGAGTTCGACGGTGACGTGCTGACGTACGCAGCCCTCGATGCGCGCGCGAACCAGCTGGCCCGGCATCTGATCGCTCAGGGTGTGGGCCCCGAAACCCGCGTGGCCGTGGTGATGCGGCGGTCGCTGGAACTGGTCGTCGGAATCTACGCCGTACTCAAGGCCGGTGGCGCGTACGTGCCGGTCGATCCCGATCACCCCGCGGAGCGAACGAGTTACGTGCTCGCGTCGGCGCAGCCCGTGTGCGTGCTGACCACCTCGGCCGACCGGCCGGACCTGCCGAACCGGATCCCCGTGTCGGCCCTCGACACTCTCGACCTCTCCGATGTCGCTGCGGTGCCGTTGACCGACGCCGAGCGCATCGAACCGTTGCGCCCTGCACACCCCGCGTACGTCATCTACACCTCCGGCTCCACCGGCAAACCCAAGGGGGTCGCGGTACCGCACGCGGCCATCGTGAATCAACTGCACTGGATGCAGTCGGAGTACGCACTCACCGATCGGGACGTGTGGTTGCAGAAGACCGCAACCACGTTCGACGTGTCGGTGTGGGGCTACTTCTGGCCCCTGCAGGTGGGTGCCACCATGGTGCTGGCCACTCCGGACGGGCATCGAGAGCCTGCCTATCTGACCCGGGTCATCGACGAGCACGCGGTGACGGTCACCGATTTCGTGCCGTCCATGCTCGACGTGTTCGTCGCGGCCGCCCCGGAAGGGTCGTGCCGTTCGCTGCGGCACGTGTTCGTCATCGGCGAAGCGCTGCCGCCCGCGACTGTCCTGCGTTTCCGGGAACTCTCCGCGGCCGGACTGCACAACCTGTACGGGCCCACCGAGGCCGCAGTGTCGGTGACGTACTGGAAGACCGGTGCGGCCGACACCACGAACGTGCCGATCGGTGTGCCGGAATGGAACACACAGGCCTACGTGCTCGATGCCCGGCTGCACCCGGTTCCCGTCGGCGTTCCGGGAGAGCTCTACCTGGGCGGTGCCCAACTCGCACGCGGATACCTCGGCCGCGTCGATCTCACGTCCGACCGATTCGTCGCGAACCCGTTCGGACGCACGGGTGAGCGCATGTACCGCACCGGCGACCTCGTGCGATGGACGTCGGCGGGAGCGCTCGTCTACATCGGACGTACCGACTTCCAGGTAAAGTTCCGTGGCCAGCGCATCGAACTCGGCGAGATCGAGACAGTGCTCCGGTCGCACCCGGCGGTCACCGGCGCCGTCGTGTCGGTGTACTCCGACACCACCGTCGGCGATCATCTGGTCGCGTATGTCGTCGGCACACCCGGCGACGTGGACGTTGCGGAGCTTCGCCGGCAGGCGTCGGAATCCCTACCGTCGTACATGGTGCCGTCCGCCATCACCGTGCTCGACGAGTTCCCGCTGAACACCAGCGGAAAACTCGATCGCAGGGAGTTGCCCGCTCCCGAATTCCACGGGAGTGCAACCGAGTACATCGCACCTCGAAACGAGGCCGAGCGCACGGTCGCGGCAGTCTTCGCCGACGTGCTCGGTGCTCCGGGCCGGATCGGCGCGCACGACAACTTCTTCGATCTCGGCGGCAACTCGCTCTCCGTCACCCGAGTGGCGGCGCGGCTCGGTGAGTTGTCGGGCACCGCAGTCTCGGTGCGCGATGTGTTCACCGCGCCCACGGTCGCGGAGTTGGCTCTTCGTCTCGCCGAGCCCACGGCCGCAGCAGGCGCGCGCCCGGTGCTGTCCGGGACGCAGAGACCGGACCGGATACCGCTGTCACCGGCGCAGCAGCGGATGTGGTTCATCAACCAGTTCGACCCGGCCTCGCCCGCATACAACCTGCCGCTCGCGATCCGCATGTCCGGTGCTCTCGACGTGACAGCGCTGTCTCAGGCACTCGACGACGTAGTCGGACGCCACGAGTCGCTTCGTACCGTTTTCCCCGACACGGAGGACGGACCCGCTCAGGTCGTCGTGCCCGCGGCAGATCTCTCGATGCCCCTCGAGGTCGTGGACGTGCCGGAGGGCGAGCTCGATTCCCGGATGATCGCGTTCTCCTCGCGCGGGTTCGACGTGTCCGAGGAATTGCCGGTACGGGCAACGCTGTTCCGTACCGGTCCCGGCGAACACGTTCTGGCGATCACGCTGCATCACATCGCCGCCGACGGTTGGTCGTTCGGACCTCTCGGCCAGGATGTCGTGACCGCGTACGCGGCCCGAGCAGAGTCCCGCAGTCCGGAGTGGATTCCGCTCGCCGTCCAGTATGCCGACTACAGTGTCTGGCACAGGGCGGTTCTCGGCAGCGAGGACGAACCGGAGTCCCTCGCCCGACGCCAACTCGAGTACTGGACGCGGACGCTCGACGGTCTCCCGGACGAGCTGAAACTCCCCTTCGACCGCCCACGCCGGACCGAGCAGTCCTACGCCGGCGGATCCGTGGGCTTCACCGTCACCCCCGAGATCCACAGCGGCATCGAGCGGTTGGCGCGTGAACACGGCGCCACGGTCTTCATGGTGGCGCACGCCGCCTTCGCGCTCCTGTTGGCCCGCCTGTCCGCGTCGGACGATATCGCCGTCGGCGCTCCGATCGCAGGACGTGGCGAACGCGCTCTCGACAACCTGGTCGGAATGTTCGTCAATACGCTCGTGCTCCGCACGCGCATCGAGAGCGCCGAGACGTTCGCGGAGTTGCTGACGCGGGTACGCGACGGCGACATCGGGGCATTCGGCCACGCGGACCTCCCCTTCGAGCGTCTCGTCGACGTTCTCGACCCCGTGCGGACGTCCGCGCATCACCCGGTCATCCAGACTGCGCTGTCGATGCAGCCGACGGCAATCGGCGACATCGAGCTCCCCGGACTCCGGGTGCGTGTCGAGGACATCGACGCGCGAGTCGCGAAATTCGACCTGCAGCTGACACTGGGCGAGAACATCGATCCCGCGGGCGTTCCGTCGGGTGTTCGCGCCGAGTTCACCTACGCCGCAGACTTGTTCGATGACGCTACGGTGCGCCGGTACGCGGTGCAGCTCGTGCGAATCCTCGAGACGGTGATTGCAGACCCGACCACGGTGGTCGGCGACGTGAATCTCCTCGACGACGCCGAGAGGGCCCGCCTGGCACCGGTTCGCGGGCCTGCGAGTCGACCCACTCGACTGCTGCCCGACGTTCTCGCCGCGTCGGCGGCCGACCCGTCCGCGACTGCGCTCGTCTTCGGCGACCGTTCGATGACCTACGGAGAACTGGACCGGCGATCCAACCTCTGGGCGCGCGAACTGATCGAGGCCGGAGCCGGCCCCGAGACGTTCGTGGCCGTCGCACTCGCCCGGTCGATCGAATCGGTGCTCGCCGTCTGGGCCGTTGCCAAGACCGGTGCTGCGTTCGTGCCGGTGGATCCGAACTACCCGGCCGAACGGATCGCACACATGCTCGGCGATTCGGGTGCCGCGCTCGGCCTGACGACGGTCGAGTTCCGAGCTGGACTACCCGACTCGGCACAGTGGCTGGCGATGGACGATCCCGACCACACTGCGCTGGTGGCGGCCCAGTCCTCGGCCGCGGTGACAGCGGCCGATCGCCTCGGGCGGATGCACGCAGACCAACTCGCCTACCTCATTTACACGTCCGGATCCACCGGACTGCCCAAGGGCGTCGCCGTCACCCACTCGGGGCTCGCGAACCTTCTGACCGAGCTGGCCGACGAATACGAGCCCACCGCCGACGCCCGTGTCCTGCACTTCGCCTCACCCAGTTTCGACGCCTCCGTGTTCGAGTATCTGATGGCCTTCTGCGGGGGTGCGACGATGGTTGTCGTTCCCCACTCGGTGTACGGCGGTACCGAGCTCGCCGAACTCCTGGGCGAGCAGAGAGTCACACACGCCTTCATCACACCGGCCGCGTTGGCGTCCGTCGACCCCACAGGACTCGACGAACTCGCCGTCATCGTCGTCGGCGGAGAGGCCTGGGGTACCGATCTCGCCGACCGTTGGGTACCGGGGCGGGCACTGTTCAACGGATACGGGCCGACCGAGTCCTCGATGATGGTGACGCAGAGCGGACCGCTGATGCTCGGCGAGCGGATGACCATCGGCGCTCCCGTGCGCGGCGTCGAGGCTCTCGTTCTCGATGCGCGGCTGCATCCCGTGCCCCCCGGTGTGCCGGGGGAGCTGTACGTATCGGGGCCGGCGCTTGCCCGTGGCTACCACCAGCGACTCGGTCTCACCGCGGAGCGTTTCGTCGCGAACCCTTACGGTGCCCCCGGTCGGCGGATGTACCGTACCGGCGACCTCGTCCGGTGGGTCGAGTCCCGCACCGGGACATACGTCATCGAATACTTCGGGCGCAGCGACTTCCAGGTGAAAATTCGTGGATTCCGTGTGGAACTCGGTGAGATCGATTCCGTGTTCCGAGCGCATTCTGCGGTCGGATTCGCCGCGACCATCGCGCACGACACCGAATCCGGCGTCACGGCACTGGTCACCTATGTCTGCGCTGCACCGGGTAGCGACGTCGACGTCGACGACCTGACCGCGTTCGTCGGCGGGGCGTTGCCGGCGCACATGGTGCCCGGTTCGATCATGGTTCTCGACTCGATCCCGCTGACACCAGCGGGGAAGCTCGACCGCCGCGCCCTCCCCGAGCCGGTGTTCGTGAGCCATACCCGATTCACCGCACCCGGCACGGCAGACGAGCGCGCAGTCGCGGCAGCGTTCGCGGACGTTCTGGGCGAATCACGCATCGGTGTGGACGACAACTTCTTTGCTCTCGGTGGCAACTCGTTGTCCGCCACCCAGGTGGTGTCCCGGGTCGGTTCGGCGTTCGGCACCCGTGTCTCCGTTCGCACGCTGTTCGACAACCCCACCGTGCGTCAACTCGTCTCCGCAGTGGCCACGTCGGGGCCGGACGGGTCCGCGGGCCGGCCCGCGCTGACGCGCCGCGAACATCCAGGACGGATCCCGTTGTCGCTGGCGCAGCAGCGGATCTGGTTCCTCAACCAATACGACCCTTCGTCGTCTGCGTACAACATCCCGCTGGCCCTGCGGATGTCGGGCAGGATCGACGTCCCGGCCCTGCGTGCAGCGCTCGGTGACGTCCTGGAACGTCACGAGTCGTTGCGGACCGTGTACCCAGGTTCTGCGGACGGTGCGCATCAGGAGATCCGGCCTGCCGCCGAGGCAGAATTCGATCTCACACCGATCCGAACCGCACCGGACCAGCTGATGCTCCGGATCGCCGAGTATGCCGTCGCCGGATTCGATGTGACCCGGGAGATCCCGTTCCGAATCCACCTGTTCCGGGAGAACCGTTCGGAACACGTGCTGCTGCTCGTCGCGCACCACATCGCTGCAGACGGATGGTCGTTCGGTCCGCTCGCCGCCGATGTGATGGCCGCCTATGCATCCCGAGTGGAAGGGCTGGCGCCGTCGTGGGAGCCGCTGCCTGTCCAATACGCCGACTACAGTGTGTGGCAGCGGGAACTTCTCGGTGCCGAGGACGATCCGGACAGTCTGTCCGCCAAGCAGATCGAGCGCTGGCGTGCGGCTCTGGACGGTGCGCCCGAGGCGCTCGATCTGCCTACGGACCACCCTCGCCCCGCGGTAGCGTCGCACCGCGGCGAACGCGTGGACTTCGAGATCGATGCCGACATCCACCGAGGGCTGGTCGAGCGCGCACAGAAGAGCGGCACCACACTGTTCATGGTTGTTCATGCTGCGTTCGCGACGCTCTTGCACAGGCTCAGCGGCAGTACCGACATCGTGATCGGCACACCCGTCGCCGGCCGCGGCGACGAGGCACTCGACCCGCTCGTCGGAATGTTCGTGAACACCCTGGCCCTGCGCACACGGATTCACCCCGGCGAGCGTGTCGACGCACTCCTGGAACAGGTGCGCGATGTCGATCTCACGGCATTCCAGGACACGGAGGTTCCCTTCGACCGGCTCGTCGAGATCCTGCGTCCCACCCGGTCGTCCGATCGGCACCCGCTGTTTCAGGTGATGTTCGCCTTCCAGAACCTGCGACCGGTGACACTGGAACTGCCGCAGTTGGTGGTGGAGGCCGTCGACTTCGATCCCCACATCGCGAAGTTCGATCTGGATCTGGGGCTCGCCGAGATCGTGGACGACACGGGACACCACGGGATCTCCGGTGCCTTCACCTTCGCGTCGGAACTCTTCGAACGGGCCACTGTCGCGGGATTCGCGGAGCGATTCCTGCGGATCCTCGAGTCGGTCGCTACCGGCGACGACATCGCCGTCGGCGATATCGCCATCCTGGGTGCGGCCGAGCAACAATCCCTCGCACCGGTGTGGGGCGGGCCGCTGCTCGCGAACGCCACCCTGCCCGAGCTGCTCGTCGCGACGGCGGAACGGTATCCGGACTCGACTGCGGTCGTCTTCGACGGTGTTTCGATCGATTACCGTGAGCTGGACCGGCGATCGACGCAGCTGGCCCGTGCACTCATCGGGACGGGTGTCGGCCCGGAAACCTACGTCGCGATAGCCCTGCCGCGCTCTGTCGAATCGGTGCTGTGCGTGTGGGCCGTTGCCAAGACCGGTGCGGCCTATGTTCCGATCGACCCCGGGCATCCGGTGGACCGCATCGCGCACATTCTGCGGGATTCGGGAGTCGTCGTCGGTGTCACCTGTGCGGAGTTCGCCGAACACCTCCCGGGTGTGACCGACTGGCTGGTACTCGACGACCCGGAAGTGCTCCGCGAATTGTCCTCGGCGAGTACGGCGCCGGTCGGGGATGCGGATCGCACCTGCGCTCTGCATGTCGATCATCCCGCATATCTCATCTACACGTCGGGTTCGACGGGACTGCCCAAGGGCGTGGTGGTGTCCCACCGCGGTCTCGCGAATCTCGCCGGCGCGTATACCACCGCAGTGCGGGCCACCGAGAAGTCCCGGGTCGCGCAACTCGCGGCCCCGACGTTCGACCTGTCCGTCCTCGAACTGCTTCTGGCCCACACGTCCGGGGCCGCGCTGGTGGTCTGCCCGCCCGGTGTGTACGGCGGCGTCGAGCTACACGAGGTGCTGCAGTCCGAACGCGTCACGCACATGACCATCACGAATGCCGCTCTGGCGTCGGTCGATCCGGAGGGACTGGACGATCTACGCTCGATCGTCGTCGGCGGCGACGCCTGCCCACCGGAGACGGTGGCGCGATGGGCCGACCGACTCGACCTCGTCAACGGGTACGGTCCCACCGAAGTGACGGTGGGCGCCACGTTCACCTCGGTGCTCGGCCAGGACCGGGACATCACCATCGGCGGGCCGCTGCCCGGGGTCGCCGCCGTGGTTCTCGATTCGAGGTTGCGGCCCGTGCCGGTCGGTGTCGTGGGAGAGCTGTACCTGCTGGGACCGGCGCTGGCACGCGGATATCACGAGCGTGCCGCGCTCACGGCAGACCGCTTCGTGGCCTGTCCGTTCGAGGCCGCCGGTGCCCGGATGTACCGCACCGGTGACATAGTGCGCTGGCGCGCAGTGC
This sequence comes from Rhodococcus sp. NCIMB 12038, assembly GCF_002165735.1. Classification (NCBI taxonomy): domain Bacteria; kingdom Bacillati; phylum Actinomycetota; class Actinomycetes; order Mycobacteriales; family Nocardiaceae; genus Rhodococcus; species Rhodococcus sp. NCIMB 12038. Next base: position 191,865 of record NZ_NHML01000008.1, on the reverse strand, counting down.
ATTCCGGTGTGACCGGCAGCATGACCGACGGCACTCTTCCCGGGCATGCGATCGAATACCTCGGCCGCTCCGACCACCAGGTCAAGGTTCGTGGACTTCGTATCGAACTCGGCGAGATCGATGCCGCCCTGGGCGCACATCCCGATGTCGAATTCGCTGCCACCCTGGGCTACGAGTCGCCCTCGGAAACACGACTGGCATCGCACGTGCTGGTCGGTGCGGGCGCCGACCGTGATCCGGCGGCTCTGCTCGCGTTCCTGCGTCAGGCATTGCCGGGGTACATGGTTCCGTCGGCACTCGTGTTCCTGGACACGATCCCGCTGACCCCGAACGGCAAACTCGACCGGGCCGCCCTGCCCGCGCCCGACTTCGGCGCGGCAGCCAAGGAGATCGCGTACCGGGCGCCGCGGAACCCCCTGGAGCAGTCGATCGCGGATGCGTTCGCCGACGTGCTGGGCGGCACGGACATCGGCCTCGACACGGACTTCTTCGACGCAGGCGGCAACTCGCTCTCCGCGACCCGGGTGACCGCCCGGGTCGGCGCCGCGCTCGACATCCGGGTCACGGTGCGCGACATCTTCGAAGCCCCCACCGTCCTCGCGCTGGCAGAGTCGCTGGCACCGCGCATGTCCGGGGCGGGCGGCGGCGCTTCCGCCGGACCAGCCCTGGTGCCGCCGCCGCGCCCCGACCGGATCCCGCTGTCGCTGGCGCAGCAGCGGATGTGGTTCCTCAACCAGTTCGAAACGTCCTCGCCCGCCTACAACATGCCCGCCGCGGTCCGGCTGACCGGCCCGCTGGACACGGCGGCGCTGGCCGCGGCGATCGGTGACCTCATCGCCCGGCACGAATCGCTGCGGACCGTCTTCCCCGATTCCCGGGGTGGGCCGCACCAGGTGATCCTCGAGCCCGGAGACTTCACCCCCGACATCACACCGTTCCGCGTGAGCGAGGCCGGGTTGCGCGCAGACCTCCAGGAATTCCTCCTGGCCGGCTTCGACGTGTCCCAGGCCGTGCCGCTGCGGGTCAAGGTGTATTCGCTCGGCGACGCCGAACACGTGCTCGCCTTCGTCGTCCACCACATCTCCGCCGACGGCGTGTCCATGGAACCGCTGATCCGCGACGTGATGATCGCCTACGCGAGCCGCGCCGCAGGCCACCCGCCCGCCTGGGCGCCGCTGCCGGTGCAGTACGCCGATTACGCGCTGTGGCAGCGGGAGGTCGTCGGCGCCGAGTCCGAGCCGGGCAGCCTCGCCGCCGCCCAACTGGACTACTGGACCCGCACGCTCGCCGGTGTCCCGGACCAGCTGTACCTGCCGGGCGACCGGGGCAGGCCCCCGGTGCCGTCGCATCGGGGTGCGGCGACCCGTTTCACCCTGGACGCCGGCACGCACCGGGCCCTGGCCGAACTGGCACGGGCACACGGCGCCAGCATCTTCATGGTCGCCCACGCCGCGCTCAGCGTCCTCCTGGGACGCCTCAGCACCACCGCCGACATCGCCGTCGGCACCGCCGTCGCCGGTCGCGGCCGGGTCGAACTCGACGACATCATCGGCATGTTCGTCAACACCCTCGTCCTGCGAACGGCGCTGGACCAGGGAGCGTCGTTCGTGTCGCTGCTCGAGCAGACGCGGGACGTCGACCTCGAGGCGTTCGCCCACGCCGACCTGCCCTTCGAGCGGCTGGTGGAGGTCCTGAGCCCGGTCCGCTCCACCTCGCACCACCCGCTGTTCCAGGTGGCGCTCGGTGTGCAGACGGTGTCCGCCGGCGGACTGGAGCTGGACGGACTGTCGGTGGAACCGCTCACCCTCGATGCGAGCATCGCCAAGTTCGATCTGCACTTCACGCTCACCGAGCGACTCGACGACACCGCCGAGCCCGCGGGCATCGACGCCGAACTCGTCTACGCCACGGACATTTTCGACGAGGGCACCGCAGCCGGGTACGCGACCCGGCTGCGCCGGATCGTCGAGGCCGTCGTCGCCGACCCGCAGCGGCCGATCGGCGATATCCCCGTTCTCGGCGAAGACGAATACGCGGCCCTCACCCCGGTCCGCGGCGCCGATCCGCGACCGGTGCAGATGCTGCCCGAGATCTTCGCCGACGCCGTCGCCGCGGCACCCGACGGCCTCGCCGTCGTCTTCGACGGTGCCGGCCTGACGTACCGGGACCTCGACGAACGGTCGAACCAGCTGGCCCGGTTGCTGGTGGACAGGGGAGTGGGACCCGAATCCAGGGTGGCGCTGGCGCTGCCCCGGTCCTTCGAATCCGTGGTGGCCGTCTGGGCGGTGGCCAAGACCGGTGCCGCCTTCGTGCCCGTCGACCCCGGCTACCCCGCGGACCGCATCCTGCACATGGTGCAGGACTCCGGGGCGATGGTCGGGATCACCGTGTCCGGGAAGCGGGAACTGCTTCCGGACTCGATCCGGTGGATGCTCCTCGACGACCCGGCACTCGAGGTGCGCTGCACCCACGAGTCCCGGTTGCCGCTCACCAACCGCGACCGCATGCGGCCGGTCCTGTCCGACCAGGTGGCGTACGTCATCTACACGTCGGGATCGACCGGCAGGCCCAAGGGTGTCGCGGTGACGCACCGCGGTCTGATGAACCTGGTGACAGACGAACGTGAGCTGCTCGGCGTGACGTCCCGTTCGCGGACACTGCATTTCGCGTCACCGAGCTTCGACGCCTCCGTGTTCGAGATGCTGATGGCACTCGGTGCGGGAGCCACGATGGTCATCGCGCCGCCCACGATCTACGGCGGATCGGAACTCGCGGACCTGCTCGCGGCGGAACGCATCACCCATGCGTTCTCCACCCCGGCGGCGCTGGCGTCGGTGGACCACCACGGGCTCGACGACCTCGCCGTGGTCGTCGTCGCCGGTGACGTGTGCCCGCCGGAACTGGTCGCCCGCTGGGCGCCCGGACGCCGCATGGTCAACGCGTACGGCCCCAGCGAGGCGACGATCATGTCGTCCATCACCGAACCGCTCCGCGCCGGCGAACCGGTCACCATCGGCGGCCCGAGCCGCGGGGTGCGGGCACTCGTGCTCGACGGGCGGCTGCGTCCGGTGCCGGTGGGAGTGCCGGGCGAACTGTACGTCGGGGGACCGAACCTCGCCCGCGGCTACCTCGGACGGCCGGGACTGACCGCCGAACGATTCGTCGCCGACCCGTACGGCGAGCCCGGCGACCTCATGTACCGCACCGGCGACCTCGTCCGGTGGCGGGAGAACCGCATCCTCGATTTCGTCGGCCGCACCGACCACCAGGTGAAGATCCGTGGATTCCGGATCGAACTCGGTGAGATCGATGCCGCCCTCACCGCACACCCGCAGATCGAGTACGCCACCACGATCGGCTACGAGCACCCGAACGGGGAGACCTCCCTCGTCGCGTACGTGCTGCCCTTCACCGGCGAGGACGTCGACCGCGTCGAGGTCGCGAATTTCGTCGGCCGCACCCTGCCCGCGTACATGGTTCCCGCGTCCGTCACCCTGCTCGACGCCCTGCCGCTCACCCCGGCGGGCAAACTCGACCGGGCCGCGCTGCCCGAACCGATCTTCGCCGCCGCGGCCACCACGTTCGAGGCGCCGCGGAACCCGATGGAGGTGATCGTCGCCGGCATCTTCGCGGACATCCTCGCCCTGCCCGAGATCGGCATCCACGACAGCTTCTTCGACCTCGGCGGCAACTCGCTGCTCGCCACCCAGGTGGTGTCGCGGATCAACGCCGCCCTCGACGTCCACGTCGGCGTCCGCGAGGTGTTCGAATCGCCCACCGTCGCCGCACTCGCGGCCCGGATCACCGAGATCACCACCCACGGTGCGCGACGGCCCGCGCTGACGGCGAGGGTGCGCCCCGAACACATTCCGCTGTCGCTCGCCCAGCAGCGGATGTGGTTCATCAACCAGTTCGACACGACGTCACCGGCCTACAACCTGCCGGTCGCACTCCGGCTGTCGGGCGAGGTGGACCTGCGCGCCATGCAGATCGCGATCGCCGATCTCGTCGGACGGCACGAGGCGCTGCGCACCGTCTACCCCGACTCCGCCGACGGCCCGCACCAGGTGATCGTGCCCGCAGCCGACGCGGTGCCCGACCTGGCCCCGGTGCCGGCGCACCCCGACGACGTCCTCGGACGGGTGCTCGCACTCGTGACGACGGGCTTCGACGTGACCTCGGACGTGCCGCTGCGAGCGCGGATGTACCGGGTCGGCACCGACGACTACGTGCTCGTCATGGTCGCCCACCACATCTCGGGGGACGGCTGGTCGCTCGCCCCGCTGGCCCGCGACGTCATGCTCGCCTACACTGCCCGCACCGAGGGGCACGTCCCCCTCTGGACGCCACTGCCGGTGCAGTACGCCGACTACAGCCTGTGGCAGCGGGAACTCCTCGGCGACGAGGCCGACCCCGAATCGGTTGCCGCCGAACAGATCGCGTACTGGACGCGTACCCTGGACGGTCTGCCGGACCGGCTGTCGCTGCCGACCGACCGCCCCCTGCCCGCGGTCGCGTCGCACCGCGGCGCGCACGTGCCGTTCACCATCGACGCCGGGACCCACCGCGCGCTGCTGACCCTCGCGCGCGGCCGGAACACCTCGCTGTTCATGGTGATGCACACCGCGCTCGCGGTGCTCCTCGCGCGACTGAGCAACGAATCCGATATCGCCGTCGGCGCGCCCATCGCCGGCCGCGGCGAGGAATCCCTCGACGAACTCGTCGGCATGTTCGTCAACACCCTGGTCCTGCGCACCCACGTCGACCTGTCGAGTTCGTTCGCGGACAGTCTGAACGTCGCACGGTCCACCGACCTGGGCGCGTTCGCGCACTCGGACATCCCGTTCGAGCGCCTCGTCGACGTGCTGAACCCGGCCCGCTCCCGTTCGCACCACCCGCTGTTCCAGGTGGCGTTCTCGTTCCAGAACCTCGCCACCGCCACACTCGAACTTCCCGGGTTGCACGTCGAGGGACTCGACGTGCCGAACATGATCTCCAACTTCGACCTGCACCTGACGCTGTCGGAGAAGCACGACGCCGACGGCGCCCCGGACGTGATCGAGGCCCAGTTCACCTACGCCACCGACCTCTTCGACGACACGACCGTCCGGACGTTCGCGGAACGCTTCCTACGCATCCTCGGGTCGGTCGTGCAGAACCCGGACCTCGCCGTCGGTGCCATCGATCTCCTCGACGACGCCGAACGGCAGTCGGTGATCGCCGAATTCAACGACACCGCGGTGGATCTGCCGCCGACGACCCTCGCCGACCTGTTCTCCGCCCAGGTGGCGCGGACACCCGACGACCCCGCGGTGTTCTTCGAGGGCACCGAACTGACGTACGCCGAGTTCGACCGCCGCGTCGACGCGCTCGCCCACCGGCTGATCGATTCCGGCGTGGGGCCGGAAACGGTGGTGGGGCTCGCGATGAACCGGTCGATCGAACTGCTGACCGGGATGTACGCGGTGCTGCGGGCCGGTGGCGCCTACCTGCCGATCGATCTCGGACATCCCGCCGACCGGCTGGCGTACGTGCTGGAGACGGCGCGCCCGGTGTGCATCCTCACCACGTCCTGGGACGGGTTCACCGCTGAGAACGTCCCCGTGCTCGAGGTCGACACCCTCGACCTCGACCCGCGTGGACCGGTGACCGACGCGCAGCGGCGCGCCCCGCTGCGGCCGGAGAACACGGCGTACGTCATCTTCACGTCCGGGTCCACCGGCCGGCCCAAGGGTGTCGCGGTGTCACACGCCGCCATCGCGAACCAACTCCGCTGGAAGCAGCACGAATACCCGCTCGAAACCACCGACGCCGTCGTGCAGAAGACCCCCGTCACGTTCGACCTGTCGGTGTGGGAACTGTTCTGGCCGCTGACGTCGGGGGCCCGGCTTATCATCGCCCGCCCGGACGGTCACCGCGACCCGGCGTACCTGGCGGACCTGATGCGTCAGCAGCGCGTCACGACAGCACATTTCGTGCCGTCCCTGCTGGAGGCATTCATCCCGGGTGCGGGGGAGCAGCCGGCCCTGCGCCGGGTGCTGTGCATCGGTGAGGCGCTGCCCGTCGACACCGCCGCCCGTTTCCGCCGCCGGTTCGGCCCCGTCGCCCTGTACAACCTGTACGGGCCCACCGAGGCGGCCGTGTCCGTGACCGCCTGGGCCCACACCGACGCCGACGCCGACACCGTCCCCATCGGCGGACCGGAATGGAACACGCAGGCCTTCGTGCTGGACGCCCGGCTGAACCCGGTCCCCATCGGGGTGGCGGGGGAGCTGTACCTGGCCGGTGACCAGCTGGCCCGCGGTTACGTCGCCCGCACCGATCTGACGGCCGAGCGCTTCGTCGCCAACCCGTTCGGCGCACCCGGTTCACGGCTCTACCGCACTGGTGACGTGGTCCGCTGGCGCATCCGGGACACGACGGGGGTCCTCGAGTACCTGGAGCGCTCCGACTTCCAGGTGAAGGTCCGCGGATTCCGCATCGAACTCGGCGAGATCGAATCGGCACTGGTCCGGGCCGCCGGGGTGGGGCAGGCCGTCGTGGTCGCCCACCGGAACCCGCACACCGGGACCGCCCTCGTCGCCTACGTGGTCCCCGAAGACGGCGCGACCGTCGACCCCACCACGGTGCTGGCCGACGTCGGCGCCGCAGTACCGAGCTACATGGTGCCCGCCGCCCTCGTCGTGCTCGCGGACCTGCCGCTGACCGCGAACGGAAAACTCGACCGCAAGGCGCTCCCCGCACCCGACTTCGCCTCGACGGCAGTCGAATACCGCGCACCCGCCACACCCACCGAGGAGATCGTCGCCGCCGTCTACGCCGACGTGCTCGGCGTCGAGGAGGTCGGGACCGCCGCGAACTTCTTCGACCTCGGCGGCAACTCCCTCGTCGCCACCCGGGTGGTAGCCCGGCTGTCCGAGACACTCGGTCGCCGCGTCGAGATTCGGTCCCTGTTCGAGGCGCCTGCCGTCGGCGCCCTTGCGGCGCTGCTGGATGCGACGGACGCGACCGCACCCACCCGCCCGGCGCTGACCCCGGCAGTGCGCCCCGAACGGCTCCCGCTGTCCTCGGCGCAGCAACGGATGTGGTTCCTCAACCGGTTCGACCCGAACTCCGCCGTGCACAACATTCCCGTGGCGGTCCGGCTGTCGGGCGTCCTGGACGTCGACGCACTGCAGCACGCGGTCACCGACGTCCTCCACCGGCACGAATCGCTGCGGACGATCTACCCGGACTCCGCCGACGGCCCGCACCAGGTGATCCTGCCGACAGACCGGGTCGGGGTCGAGGCGTCCGTCGTCGCGACCGACGAGACCGCGCTGTCCGCTCTGATCGCCGACCTGGTGACCACCGGGTTCGACGTCACCGCGGAGGTTCCGGTTCGGGTACGGATCTTCCGGATCTCCGCGACGGAGCACGTCCTCGCCGTCGTGGTCCACCACATCTCCGGCGACGGCTGGTCGATGGCACCGATGGTGCGGGACGTGATGGCGGCGTACGCGGCGCGGTCGGCGGGCACGAGCCCGGACTGGGTGCCGCTGCCGGTGCAGTACGCCGACTACGCCCTGTGGCAGCGAACTCTCCTCGGCGACGAGACCGACCCCGACTCGGTGGCGGCGCGGCAACTCGCGTTCTGGACGCAGACCCTCGCGGGCGCCCCGGATCAGCTGGATCTGCCCACCGACCGGCCGCGTCCCGCGGTCGCGTCGTATCGGGGCGGCACCGTCGACTTCACCGTGCCGTCCGACCTGCACAGCACCCTGCTGGGTGCGGCGCGGGACGCGAACGCCTCCGTGTTCATGGTGGTGCACTCGGCGCTCGTGGTGCTGTTGAGCCGGCTCGCCGGTTCAGCGGACATCGCCATCGGAACCCCCGTCGCGGGCCGCGGCGAACGCGAACTCGACGACCTGATCGGCATGTTCGTCAACACGCTGGTCCTGCGACAGCACGTCGACGGCGGGCGCACGTTCGCCGAACTCCTCGCCGACGTGCGCGAGGCCGATCTCGCCGCGTTCTCCCACGCCGACGTCCCGTTCGAGCGTCTCGTCGAGGTCGTCAATCCGTCGCGCTCCACCGGGCGGCACCCCCTGTTCCAGGTGATGCTCGCGTTCCAGAACCTCGACCAGGCGACCCTGGAACTCGGCGACCTGTCGGTGAGCGGTGTCGATTTCGACGTGGACATCGCCAAGTTCGACCTGCAGCTCACCCTGATGGAGCAGTTCGACTCCGAGGGAGGCCCCGACGGGATCGTCGCCCGCCTCACGTACGCCGCCGACCTGTTCGACGAGCCGTCCGCGCACGTGTTCGGGCAGCGGTTCCTGCAAGTGCTGCGGGCAGCGGTCGACGGTCCGGACACCGCGGTCGGCGACCTCGACGTCCTCGGCAGCGGTGAACGGAAGCAGATCGCCGGCACCCACGACACCGTGCACCCCGTGCCCGCCGGCACCCTCGCGTCGCTGTTCGACACGGCGGTGGCGACGGACCCCGACCGGATCGCGGTGGTCTTCGACCGCGACGAACTGACGTACGCGAACTTCGACGCCCGCGTGAACAGGCTGGCGCGCCGACTGATCGAGCAGGGCGTCGGCCCCGAGTCGGTGGTGGCGGTGGCGATGCGCCGTTCGATCGACCTGCTCGTGGGGATCTATGCCGTCGTCAAGGCGGGTGGCGCCTACCTGCCGATCGATCCCGACCATCCGGCCGAGCGCACCGCGTACGTTCTCGACACCGCACGGCCGGCATGTGTGCTGGTCAGCGGCACCGGACTCGCCGACAGCGGCTCGGTCCCCGTCATCGACATCGCCTCCGAGGACCTCTCCCGGTACGGCAGCACGCCGGTCAGCGATCGGGACCGGCTCCGTCCGCTGTCCGCGGCGAACACGGCGTACGTGATCTTCACGTCCGGCTCGACGGGCCGGCCGAAGGGGGTCGTGGTCACCAACGGTGCGATCGTGAACCGGCTGCTGTGGATGCAGCACGAATACGCTCTGACCTGTGCAGATGTCGTTCTGCAGAAGACGCCGATGACGTTCGACGTGTCGGTGTGGGAGCTGTTCTGGCCGCTGCAGGTCGGGGCGTCCCTGGTGATCGCCGCACCCGACGGACATCGCGATCCGCGGTATCTGACAGGGCTGGTACAGGAACGTCACGTGACGACCATGCACTTCGTGCCGTCCATGCTGTCGGTGTTCACTGCCGAACCCGCTGCGGCGCAGTGTGATTCGTTGCGGTTGGTGTTCTGTTCGGGGGAGGCGCTGACGCCGGAACAGGTGTCACGGTTCCGGGCGGTCAGCGGTGCGGATCTGCACAATCTGTACGGGCCGACGGAGGCCGCGGTCGACGTGACGTACTGGGAGACCAGTGCGTCGGACACGCTGTCGGTGCCGATCGGCCGTCCGGTGTGGAACACCCAGCTGTGCGTGCTCGACGCCCGGTTGCATCCGGTGCCGAACGGGGTGGCGGGGGAGCTGTACATCGCGGGCGACCAGTTGGCACGGGGGTATGTCGGCCGCGTCGATCTCACCTCGGATCGGTTCGTGGCGAACCCGTACGTCGCGGGTGGGCGGATGTACCGGACGGGCGATCTGGTGCGACGCCGCGGCGACGGGGCTCTGGAATATCTGGGGCGTACGGACTTCCAGGTGAAGTTGCGGGGGCAGCGGATCGAGTTGGGGGAGATCGAGTCGGCCCTCGAAGCGCATCCGGACGTCACGCAGGCGGTCGTGGTGGTGCACCGCGACGAACGCGGCGAGGAAGGCGTCGTCGCCTACCTGGTGGGACGACGCGCGACCGAGTGGTCCGGGGTGCGCGCACACCTGTCGACCCGACTCCCGTCGTACATGATCCCGGCGCACGTCGTGCACCTGGACGCGCTGCCGCTGTCGGTGAACGGCAAACTCGACCGCAAGGCCCTGCCCGCACCGGAGGTCCGCTCGGCCGCCGCCGAGTATCAGCCCCCACGGACCGCGGCCGAACGGGCCGTCGCCACCGTGTTCGGCGAGGTCCTCGGCATCGACCGGGTCGGAGCCACGGACAGCTTCTTCGACCTCGGCGGCAACTCCCTGATCGCCACCCGGGTCGCGTCCGCGCTCGGGTCCGAACTGGGCATCGACTTCCCGCTGCAGTGGATGTTCAGCGACCCCACACCGCGGTCGCTGGGGCAGCGCATCCAGAACGCGGCGACCGACGGAGCGCACGGCGACGGCGCCTCGCTCGACGTGCTGCTCCCGATCCGCACCCGAGGTACGGCGGAGCCGCTGTTCTGCGTTCACCCGTTCATCGGGCTCGCGTGGAGCTACGCCGGGCTGAGCCGGGAACTGACCGAGGACAGGCCGATCTACGGGCTGCAATCGCCGGCGCTGACCGAGGACGAGCCGCACCCGGAGACGATCACCGACTTCGCGGGTCGCTACGTCCGCGAGATCCGTTCGATCCAGCCGCACGGCCCGTACCACCTGGTGGGCTGGTCGCTGGGCGGGGTCATCGCTCACGAGATGGCGGTGCAGTTGCAGGAGGCGGGCGAAGAGGTGCGTCTGCTCGGGCTCCTCGACAGCTACGTCGGGCTCGACCGCAGCGTGGAGAACACCGCGACCGTCGCAGACCTCCTCGGCGGTGCCGGCCTGGACCTGCCCGACGACGGTGTTCTCGACGAACTCGCGCCCGGCGGGCAGTTCGACGCCGAGCGGGCGGCCGCGCTGCTCCGGGTCGTCGGCGGGCCGCTGGCGTCGCTGAACGCCTCGGAACTCGACCGGATCTACGGCAACGCGCTGCGGGCCCCCGACCTGATCGACGGACACCGTCCGAGGGTCTTCGACGGCGAACTGGTGTTCTTCACCGCTGCCTTGGACGACGGCTTCCACGTGGACCCGGTGACCTGCTGGGGCCCGTTCGTGCGCGGCAGGATCGACGAGCACCCGGTGGACGCGACGCACTGGACGATGACGACACCGGACGCTCTCGCCGCGGTCGCGCCGCACCTCGAGCGTTCACGTCGCCGGCCGCGGCACGCCGCGCCCGACACCGGCAGGGACGCCGACCCCGACGACAGCGAGAACCGGCCGCACTCGGTGCGCTGACCGCAGCTCGCCGCCGCTCAACCGACCGTGAGGTTTGGTTTGGGCGATGATGGGGGAATACCACGAAATGTGAGCGGTTGTAGTGGAAATGAGCGGTCGACCACCCGGAATGTCGTGGACGCCGGACGCGCTGTGGCTTCAGGGTGCCGGTTTCATACCCCAGGTGTGAGATCTGCCCGAAGAGAAGACCAAACCCTTGACTCCGCCGTACCGAATAGTAGATTGAGAGCGGTCATGTGACCTACCTCTCAAACGGTATGGAAGCCCGGGAGGTCGGTCATACGTGGTTTCTTCGACTGCGTGTTCGGGGCGTGACGCTCGGTGCTTGGTGTGCTCGGAATGTAACGCTCCCGCGTTCAGCAGATCGGAGTGCTTGGATGAGTCCTGTCGAGACGGTGACCAGCCCAGTGACCTACAGAAGCTTGTCCGTGTCGAACATCCCGTCCCCGCCAACGCCGGGGGCGCAGACCCCCCGGACGCGGCGAACGCCGCCCCGGCAGAGCCGAGACGGCGTTCGTACGGTTCGGTGGCCTGTGTCAGGCTCCGCGGCGCTTCGCCTTCAGCAGGTCGAGGCGCTCCTTCAGCAGCTCTTCCAGTTCCTCCTTGGAACGGCGTTCGAGCAGCATGTCCCAGTGGGTACGCGGCGGCTTGACCTTCTTGGCCTCGGGCGCAGTGCCCTCGACCAGGGTTCCCTCGAGGCCGTTGCGGCACAGCCACGTGCCGGGGATCTCGGCATCGTCGGCGAAGGGAATGTCGAAGACCTCACCGTTGTCGCACCGGTACTTGGCCATCCGACGGGGCGCGAGGTCGTGGTCACGGTCGGTCTCGTAGCTCACCGCTCCGAGTCGACTCCCTCGAAGTACGCGATCTGCCATGGTTGTGTCCTCTCCTCGTTCGTCTCCGCGCGAGCACGCCTGGACCAGCACCAAGCGTTCACACTCATCTACAACGCCACGGCCTCCCGATTGGTTCCCGCACGCCGCGCAGATGCAACCTCGACATCTTACCGGGCGGGCTCCGGGGCGCCGCGCAGTAAGGTGGTCGACCATGACCAGCGCCTCCCGCAGACCGGATGCCTGTGTGTGGTGCGGACGCGAAGTGGCCGAGACGGGGATGGGCCGGCGTCGCCGGTACTGCCGCCAATCGTGCCGGCAACGCGCGTACGAGCAGCGCAACCAGGTCAAGGGCACCAGCATCCCCGCCGATGCGGTGGTGCTCACGTCGGAGGAAGCCTCCGCCATGGTCGACCGGGTTTTCCAGGTTCGATGTGCCGCCGAGGACGTGGCGACAGCCGTTGCCGAAGGTGCGGCGGCCCATGAGGTGGAGTCCCTGTGCGCCGATCTCGTGCAACTCGCACGTGAGGCCGAACGCTTCCGCTGAGCCTCGCACAGAGGCAGGGGAGCGTGGGACGCACTCTGCTCGACCGGTCCGACCGTCGCCGATCGATGGCGATTCCGAAACGAACATCACGAATCGACGCACACCGGGCCCACACGTACAGCACGATCAGTACAGCGTGGGAGACCGGCGTCGGTTGGTCCGTCTCACGCGCAGGACTTGCGCATCCAAGGTCTTCTACCCGCTGGGGGAACGAGATGACGACTGTGAATTCGCCGCAGCCGAATAACGGCGCCGAAGATGTGAACGTGAACGTTCCCGAGGGGGCCTTCCCGCTCTCCTCGGTGCAACGGAGCATGTGGTTTGCCCAACAACTGAGCCCCACGGTCCCCAAGTTCATCGCCCAGTACATCGAGTTGCGGGGCGAGATCGACCTGGACCTGCTGAGCGATGCGGCTGTGCGGGCCGGCCAGGAGTTCCAGTCGCCGTTCCTGCGTCTGCTCGACGTCGACGGGGAGCCCTACCAGGCGGTCGATTTCACGATCGACCCGTCGATCGGGTTCCTCGACTTCCGCGGCGAGGACGACCCGATGTCGGCCGCGCACGCGTGGATCGACGAGGACTACGCGACACCTCTGCGGTTGACCCGGGACCGGCTGGTCGAGATGACCGTCCTGCAGGTCGGTGAGCAGCACTACCTGTGGTACACCAGGATTCACCACGTCGCCCTCGACGGGTACAGCGGCAACACCATGGTGAACCGGATCGCGGCGCTGTACACCGCGGCGATCGAGGGCACCGAACCGGAACCGAACCGTGCGCTGGATCTGCGCGATCTGTACGCACTGGACCAGAAGTACCGGAAGTCGACCCGGTTCGAGAACGACCGGTTGTACTGGGCCGAACGGATAGTCGGCATCGAGCACGGGTCGACGCTCGCCACCCACGACGCGCCCGCGGCCGCGAAGAGCAGGCTCGAGAGCGCGAAGATCTCCGAATCCGCGCTGAGTTTCCTCGGCGAGTCGGATCAGCGGGTCGGTGCCACGTCGGCGGCCGTCCTGCTCGCCGGGTTCGCCTGCTACCTGTCCCGGATGACGGGCAAGCGGGACGTGCTCATCAACCTGCCGGTGTCGGCGCGCACCACGGCGCCGCTGCAGCGGTCCGGCGGCATGCTCGTCAACGTCGCCCCGCTGCGGATCACCGTCCGCCCCGAGGACACGGTGGCCGAACTCGTGCAGCGGACGCAGCTCGAACTGATGGGTGCGCTGCGTCATCAGCGGTGCAGCCTCGAGGACATCCGCCGCGACGCAGGCCTCGCGGGGACGGCGGAGGGTCTCGCCGGTCCGATGGTGAACGTCATGCTGTTCCACCAGGCGTTCACGCTGGGCTCCGTCAGCGGTGAGTACCACATCGTGACGTCGGGCCCGGTGGACGACCTGCTGGTCAACATCTATCAGGGCGGTGACGGCGAGACACTCCTGGATTTCCGCGGCAACCCCAACCGGTACGGCGCGGAGGAGTTGCGCGCCCACCACCGGCGGTTCGTGGAACTGATCGAGGAATTCGTCACCGCGGAGCCGCAGGCGCGGACCGCCGGCATCCACGCCGAGAGCGCACGCCTCGGTGCGCGCTTCCTCGAGCGGGAGTCCCAGCTCGAGTTCTGGAAGCGGGAGCTGGCCGGACTGCCCGAGGTGACGGCGCTGCCGCTGGACCGGCCGCGCCCGAGCGAGCGGGCCGGGGCGGGCGAGGTCGTCGGGTTCGCCGTCGACGCCGACGTGCAGCGCCGCGCGGCACTGCTGGCCGAGGAGGCGGGCACCGGGATCTTCACCGCACTGCACGCCGCGCTGGCCGTGCTGCTGGGCCGGTTGGGTGACACCGACGACGTCGTGATCGGAACACCGATCGTCGGGCGTGACACGACGGACTCGGATGACCCGGAAGCCGGGGCGTTCTTCAACAAGGCCGTCCTGCGGTCGCAGGTGGAGGGGGCGTCGTCGTTCGCCGAGCACCTGAGCCGGGTCCGGGACGCCGACCGGGCCGCGTTCTCGCATGCGGCGCTGCCGTTCGACGATCTCGTCGCCGCCGTCGTCGCGGAACCCGACCCGTCGCACACGCCGCTGTTCCAGGTGATGCTCGAGTTCACCGACGGTGGCCATCCGCACGACTCCTCGGGGAACGTGACGGTCAGCCCGATCCAGCGTGAACACCGCGCCCTGGGGCTGGATCTCGTGTTCTCCCTCACCGAATCGGAGACCGGCGGAATCAACGGCCGGCTGCGGTTCGCCACGGACGTGTGGGACCGCGACAGCGCGGAGGCGCTCGCCGCCCGCTTCGTCCGCATCCTGCAGGCGGTGACGGCGGATCCGGCCGCGCCGATCGGGGACGTCGACCTCCTCGAACCCGCCGAGTACGCGGAACTCGCGCCGGTCCGCGACGAGCCCGCTGTGGAGCCCCGCACGCTTCCCGCACTGCTCGCCGGTGCCGTCGCGGCGGGCGGCGACGGGGACGCTCTCGTCTACGAGGGACGCACCCTCACCTACTCCGAACTCGACGAGCAGTCGAATCGGCTCGCCCGCATGCTGATCGGTCACGGCGTGGGGCCGGGTTCGGTCGTGGCGCTGGCGATCGCGCGTTCGATCGAGTCGGTCCTGGCCACCTGGGCGGTCGCGAAGTCCGGGGCCGCATTCGTCCCGGTCGACCCGAACTACCCGGCCGACCGTATCGAGCACATGCTCACCGATTCCGGTGCGGTCGTCGGTCTCACGGCCATGGCGCACCGCTCGTCGCTGCCGGCGATCACGCCGTGGCTGGTGATGGACGACGCCTCGTTCGGGCGGGATCTGGAACAGCACACCGCAGGCGCAGTCACCGACGCCGACCGTCTCCGGCCGCTGCGGACGGCGGATCCGGCCTACCTGATCTACACGTCCGGTTCCACCGGCACACCCAAGGGTGTGGTCGTCACCCATGTCGGTCTGGCGAATTTCGCCGAGGACGAGCGGCAGCGGTTCGACGTCACCGCCGGGTCGCGGACCCTGCACTTCTCCTCACCGAGTTTCGACGCGTCGATCCTGGAACTGCTTCTCGCGGTGGGCGCAGGCGCCACGATGGTCGTGGCACCGTCGACGGTGTACGGCGGCACCGAACTCGCGGACCTGCTGCGCCGCGAACGGGTGACGCACGCGTTCGTGACACCGGCCGCGCTGGCATCCGTCGATCCCACCGGGCTCGACCACATCCGGTGCGTCGTCACCGGTGGTGAGAGCTGTCCTCCTGCGCTGGTGCAGCAGTGGGCGCCGGGACGCGTCATGTTCAACGCCTACGGTCCCACCGAGGCCACCGTCGTCGCGAGCGTCGCGGGACCGTTGACGGTCGGCGAACCGGTCACCATCGGCCGCCCGTCCCGCGGTTGCGGTCTGCTGGTGCTCGATTCGCGGTTGCATCCCGTCCCCGCCGGGGTGCCCGGCGAGCTGTACATCACCGGCGACGGTGTGGCACGTGGGTACCACAATCGGTCGGTCCCGACGGCCGAACGGTTCGTCGCCGACCCGCACGGGACACCCGGTGAGCGGATGTACCGCACCGGCGACCTGGCCCGGTGGAACGCGGCCGGTCAGCTGGAATACTTGGGCCGCACCGACTTCCAGGTGAAGATCCGCGGCTTCCGCATCGAACTCGGCGAGATCGACGCCGTCGTCCGCTCGCACCCGAGCGTGGCGTTCGCGACCACCGTCGGCCGCACCGCACCGTCCGGCGACACGGCGCTGGTGACGTACGTGCTGCCCGAGAGCGGGGCGCAGATCGTCGTCGGCGACATTCTCGAACACGCCGCCGCCGCGCTGCCCGCGCACATGGTGCCCGCCAGGGTGATGGAGCTCCTCGAGGTCCCGCTGACGCCTGCGGGCAAGCTCGACCGGAAAGCGTTGCCGGAACCGCAGTTCGAGGCGACGTCCACCGTCTACCGGGCGCCGGTGACCCCGACCGAGATGCAGATCGCGGAGGTGTTCGCGACGCTGCTCGGAGTCGAGCGCGTCGGCGTCGACGACAGCTTCTTCGACCTCGGCGGCGACTCCCTCGTCGCGACCCGCGTGGTGTCCCGGGTCAACACGGCCCTCGGCACGGAGATCGGGGTGCTCGATCTGTTCGAGGCGCCCAGCGTCGCATTGCTCAGCGCCCGCGTCGACGCGGCCGGGCCCCGCACCTCCGCCCGACCCGTTCTCGCCCCGCGGGCCGGCTCCGGCCCGGTGCAGGTGTCGCTGGCGCAGCAACGGATGTGGTTCATCAACCAACTTGACACCGCTTCGCCCGCCTACAACATTCCCGTCGGCATCCGGCTGCGCGGCACGCTCGACGTGGACGCGTTGCGGACCGCGGTGAGCGACGTCCTCACCCGCCACGAGTCGCTGCGGACCGTGTTCCCGAACACCCCCAACGGCCCGATCCAGGTGGTGCTGCCGGTCGCGGAGGTGAGCCCGCAACTCGACGCGGTCGAGGTCGCCGAGAGCGAACTCGAATCCCGCCTGATCGCCGACGCCGCAACCGGATTCGACGTCACCGTGGAACCACCGATCCGGGCGGAGCTGTACCGGACCGCGACCGACGACCACGTGCTGGTGTTCGTCGTGCACCACATCGCCGCCGACGGCCTGTCGATGACGCCGCTGACCCGGGACGTGATGGTGGCCTACCACGCGCGCGCCGCCGGCGACGCCCCGCAGTGGGCGCCGCTCGAGGTGCAGTACGCCGATTTCGCGGTGTGGCAGCGCGAACTGCTCGGATCCTCCGACGATCCGACGAGTCTGCTGTCCCGGCAATTGGCGTTCTGGGCGCGCACCCTCGACGGTGCCCCCGAGGTCATGGACCTGCCGACCGACCGTCCCCGCCCGGCCCGGCAGTCGATGATCGGCGCCACCGCCGACTTCACGATTCCGGCACGCATCCATACCGCGCTGCTCGACATCGCAAATGCGAACGACGCCAGCCTGTTCATGGTGGTACACGCGGCCCTCGCGGTCCTGCTGTCCCGGTCGAGCGGGTCGGCCGACGTGTCGATCGGATCTCCGGTCTCCGGCCGGGGCGAACGGCAACTCGACGACGTCGTCGGCATGTTCGTCAACACGGTGGTCCTGCGCACCACCGTCGACCCCGATCGCAGCTTCCCCGAGATCCTCTCGCACACCCGTTCCGTGGATCTGGAGGCGTTCAGCAACACCGATCTGCCCTACGAGCGGCTCGTCGACGAACTGAAACCGACTCGCTCCGAAGCGCATTCGCCGCTGTTCCAGGTGATGCTGGTGCTGCAGGGATTCGCGAACACGAGGCTGGAGCTGCCCGGACTCGACGTGGAGGTCGAGGCACTCGAGACCGGTGCCGCCAAGTTCGATCTCCAGGTCATCCTCACCGAGCACATCGAGGACTCCGGCGCCCCGGGCGCGATCGACGTCCAGTTCTCCTACGCGTCGGAACTGTTCGACCCGCCGACGATGACGGCGCTGGCCGCACGGTTCGTGACGTTGCTCGAGACCGTCACCGCCGGATCGGACGCGAAGGTCGGCGACCTCGACCTGATCGGCGCGGACGAGACGCAGCGGATGCTCGAGCAGTGGATCGACACCGACGTTCCCGTCCCGGACTCGGTGACCCTGGTCAGCCTGTTCGAGTCGCAGGTGGCCCGCACCCCGGACGCCGTGGCCGTGGTGTTCGCCGAAGAGGAACTGCTCTACGCGGAGTTCGATGCCCGCGCCAACCGGCTGGCCCGTGAACTCCTCGCCCGCGGCGTCGGCCCCGAATCCCGGGTGGCCGTCGCGCTGCGCCGGTCCCTGGAACTGATGATCGCGATCTATGCGGTGGAGAAGACCGGGGCCGCGTACGTGCCGCTCGACCCCGACCATCCGGCGTCGCGGATCGCGTACGTGATCGAGAGTGCCGAACCCGTCTGCGTTCTCACTGCCTCCCGTGACCGGTGCGAGGGCGTCGACAGCGCGGACGCCGCCGTGATCGAGATCGACACCCTGAATCTGTCCCGGCGGCCCAGCACCCCGATCACCGACGCCGAGCGCGGTGGTCCGATCCACCCCGATTCGACCGCCTACGTGATCTATACGTCTGGTTCGACGGGCAGGCCCAAGGGGGTCGCCGTCAGTCACCGGGCGATCGCGAACCGGCTGCTGTGGATGCAGGACACGTACCGGATGGATCACACGGACGTGGTGCTGCAGAAGACACCGGTCACGTTCGACGTGTCCGTGTGGGAATTGTTCTGGCCCCTCGAGGTCGGTGCGCGACTCGTCCTGGCTGCGCCCGATGGTCATCGGGACCCGACGTACCTGTCCCACATCATCGCCGACCACCAGGTCACCACCATGCACTTCGTGCCGTCGATGCTCGCCGTGTTCACGGCGGGCGCCGAACCCGAACTGTGCGGTTCGCTGCGCCAGGTGTTCTGCAGTGGTGAGGCGCTGCCGCCGGCTACCGCCGACGCGTTCCGCGAATTCGGATCCGCGGCGCTGCACAACCTGTACGGCCCTACGGAGGCCGCCGTCGACGTCACCTTCTGGGAGTGCACGGAAGGCGACCGCGCGTCGGTCCCGATCGGTGCACCCGTGTGGAACACGCAGCTGTACGTCCTCGACTCCCGGCTGCACCCGGTGCCGGTCGGGGTGCACGGCGAGCTGTACCTGGCCGGCGTCCAGCTGGCCCGCGGCTACGTCGGTCGCAGCGACCTGACGTCGGACCGGTTCGTGGCGAACCCGTTCGGCGCACCGGGACAGCGGATGTACCGCACCGGTGACGTCGTCCGCTGGCGCGCCGACGGCAACATCGAATACATCGGCCGCCGCGACTTCCAGGTCAAGCTCCGCGGGCAGCGCATCGAACTCGGCGAGGTGGAGGCGGCCGTGCTGGCGCACCCGTCGGTGGCGCAGGCCGTCGTGACGGTGCACCGCAGCGAGGCCACCGGTGAAAGCCTCGTCGGCTACGTGATCCCCGTGGCGGGCGCCGACATCGACACCGCGGTCGTGCGCGACGCGGCGGCGGAGGCGTTGCCCGCCTACATGGTGCCGACCCGGATCATCGTGCTCGACCGGTTCCCGCTCGGCGCCACCGGAAAACTGGATCGCGGCGCGCTGCCCGAACCGGAATTCCTCAGCCCGTCCGCCGAATTCGTCACGCCGCGCAACCCGATCGAGGAAATCCTCGCGTCGATCTTCGCGGACTTGCTCGATTCACCCCGTATCGGCGTGTACGACAGCTTCTTCGACCTCGGCGGCAACTCTTTGGTGGCCACCCGGCTGGTGGCGCGGGTCAACGCCGCGCTCGGCAGCCGTATCGGGGTCCGGGAGATCTTCGACGCCCCGACCGTCGCGACGCTGGCCACCCGGATCGAATCCGAGGCCGGGCAGGGCGCCGAACGTCCGCCGCTGGTGGCCGGGGTTCGCCCCGACCATCTGCCGGTCTCGCTGGCGCAGAAGCGCATGTGGTTCATCAACCAGTTCGACCTCGATTCCCCGGCCTACAACATCGCGCTCGCGGTGCGGCTGACCGGCGACCTCGACGAGGACGCGATGCAGGACGCCGTCGCCGACGTGATGGACCGGCACGAGTCGCTGCGCACCCGGTTCCCGATGGTGGAGGGCGAACCCCTCCAGGTGATCCTGCCGACCGAGGACGTGGTGCCGGATCTGTCGCCGATCGACTCGACGGAAGAGCAGCTGCCCGAACATATTTCGCGTCTGGCGGGCGCCGGCTTCGACGTCACGGTGTCGGTGCCGGTGCGCGCCGCCCTGTTCCGCACGGATCCCGGCGAGCACGTACTCGTCATCGTCGTCCACCACATCAGCGCCGACGGCTTCTCCATGGCCCCGCTCGCCCGGGACGTCATGACCGCCTACGCGGCCCGCACCGGGGGACAGGCACCGGACTGGACGCCGCTGCCGGTGCAGTACGCCGACTTCGCGCTGTGGCAGCACCGGGTGCTCGGCAACGCCGACGACCCGGACAGCCTGCTCGCCGCCCAACTCGACTACTGGACGCACACGCTCGCCGGGCTTCCGGAACTGCTCGCGCTGCCGACGGATCATCCGCGCCCGACGCAGCAGTCGATGCGCGGCGGCATCCACTCGTTCAGCATCGACCCGCAGATCCACAGCCGGTTGATCACGACCGCCCGCGAACACAATTCGAGTGTGTTCATGGCTGTCCACGCCGCGCTGGCCGTGCTGCTGGCCCGGTTGGGCGACACGGACGACGTGGCGGTGGGCACCCCGATCGCCGGCCGCGGCGACGCCGCCCTGGACGACATGGTCGGCATGTTCGTCAACACCCTGGTGCTGCGCACCCCGGTCGAACCGTCCGGAACGTTCACCGAACTGCTGTCCACGGTCCGCGACACCGACCTGAACGCGTTCCACCACGCGGATCTGCCGTTCGAGCGACTGGTCGACGCGATCTCGCCGGAACGCGCGACGTCGCATTCGCCGCTGTTCCAGGTGGTACTCGAGTTCCGCAACAACGAGCGGCCGCGGCTGGAGCTGCCCGGGTTGACCGTCACCGGCCTCGACC
Source organism: Rhodococcus sp. NCIMB 12038 (assembly GCF_002165735.1). NCBI lineage: Bacteria > Bacillati > Actinomycetota > Actinomycetes > Mycobacteriales > Nocardiaceae > Rhodococcus > Rhodococcus sp. NCIMB 12038. The sequence continues at coordinate 170,893 of NZ_NHML01000008.1, read as the reverse complement.
TGGCGACCGACATCTCCAACTTCGACCTGCAGCTCACGCTCACGGAGGAGTTCGGGGTGTCGGGGGAGCCCGCCGGGATCTCCGCGGCGTTCACGTACGCGGCGAGCCTGTTCGACGCGTCCACGATCGCCGGTTTCGCCGACTACCTGCAGCGGATCTTCGACGCGGTGACATCCGAGCCCGGCATGGCCGTCGGCGACGTCGAGCTGATGGTGGCGTCCGAACGTGCGGCGCTCACCCCGGTCATGGACGGACCCGACGCCGAGCCGCGGACCCTGCCCGAACTGCTCGCGTCCGCGGCGTCCGTGGACCCGAAGGCGGCCGCGCTGTCCTACGAGGGCAGCGAGGTGACGTACCGGGAGCTCGACGAGCGGTCGAACCGTCTCGCCCGCCTGCTGATCGGGCGGGGCATCGGCCCGGAATCGGTGGTCGCGCTGGCGATGGCGCGGTCGCCCGAATCGGTGCTGTCGCTGTGGGCGGTCGCGAAGACCGGTGCCGCGTTCGTGCCGGTCGACCCGAACTACCCGACCGACCGGATCGTCCACATGCTCAGCGACTCCGGTGCGGCGCTCGCCCTCACCGTCGCCGAGTTCCGTCCCACCCTGCCCGACTGCACCCCGTACGTGGTGGTCGACGCACCCGGCTTCGACGACCAGGTGAGCGCGCACTCCGCCGCCGTCGTGACCGACGCCGACCGGACACATTCGCTCGCGCTGGAGAACCCGGCCTACCTGATCTACACGTCCGGGTCCACCGGCACCCCGAAGGGTGTCGTCGTCACCCATCGCGGCCTGGCGAACTTCGCCACCGACGAACGCGTCCGGTTCGGGGTCACCCCGCGGTCGCGGACTCTGCACTTCTCGTCGCCGAGCTTCGACGCCTCGATCCTGGAACTGCTGCTGGCGGTCGGGTCCGGCGCGACCATGGTGATCGCCCCGGCCTCCGTGATCGGCGGCACCGAACTCGCCGACGTGCTCCGCGAGGGCCGGGTCACGCACGCGTTCATCACCCCGGCGGCCATGGCGTCCGTGGACCCCGCGGGTCTCGACCAGCTCGAGTGCGTCGCCACCGGCGGTGACGTGTGCCCGCCGGAGCTGGTGGCGCAGTGGGTGACCGGCAGCAGGCGGATGTTCAACGCCTACGGACCCACCGAGGCGACGGTCGTGTCCAGCGTGACCGGACCGATGCTGCCCGGTGAGGGCGTCACCATCGGCCGTCCGCCGATGGGTACCGGCGAAATGGTGCTCGATTCCCGCCTGCACCCCGTGCCCAACGGGGTGACCGGCGAACTGTACGTCACCGGTTCCGGTCTGGCCCGCGGCTACAAGGACCGGGCGGGCACGACGGCGGAGCGGTTCGTCGCCAACCCGTACGGGGGCCTCGGTGCCCGCATGTACCGGACCGGTGACCTCGCCCGCTGGAACACCGACGGCCAGCTCGAGTACCTGGGCCGCAGCGACTTCCAGGTGAAGATCCGCGGGTTCCGCATCGAACTCGGCGAGATCGAGAACGCCCTCACCCGCTACCCGGGCGTCGCCCGCTCGGTGGTGTCCGCGCACAAGGGCAGCACCGGCGCCAACCGGCTCGTCGGCTACCTCGTCCCCACGGCGGGCGCGGAACTCGACCCGGAGGCTGTCCTCGACTTCGTCGGCGGATTCCTCGCCCCGTACATGGTGCCGTCCGCGCTGATCGTTCTCGACGAGTTGCCGCTCACCCCGGCGGGCAAGCTGGATCGCCGCGCGCTGCCCGAACCCGACTTCGGGGCCCGGGTGTCCACCGGCCGGGCGCCGGTGTCGGAGATGGAACAGGTGCTCTCCGGACTGTTCGCCGAGGTGCTCGGTCTGGAATCCGCCGGTGTCGAGGACTCGTTCTTCGCGCTCGGCGGCGACAGCATCATGTCGATCCAGCTGGTGGCCCGCGCGAAGGCCGCGGGCGTGGTGCTCACCCCGCGGGACGTGTTCGAGGCCAAGACCGTCGCCGGTCTCGCCGCGGTGGCGTCGTGGGTGGGCGCCGCCGACGTCGTCGTCCTCGACGAACTGCCCGGCGGCGGTGTCGGCGACATGCCGACCACCCCGATCACGAAGTGGCTGCTCGAACGGGGCGGCGAGTTCAACCGGATGTCGCAGTCCGCGCTGCTCACCGCGCCGCCGAACCTGCGCGAACTCGAACCGCTGATCGCCACGTTCCAGGCCGTCCTCGACCGGCACGACATGCTGCGCGCGCAGCTGATGGTCTCCGCCGACGAATCCCATCTCGCGGTCCGCCCGATCGGTGCCGTGGACGCGCAGGACCTGATCCGCCGCGTCGCGGTGTCCGCGGCCCCGGGAACACCGGCGTTCGCGGCCACCGTCATCGCGGACCTCGACGCCGCGCTGGACCGGCTCGATCCGGCGGCCGGCGTCATGATGCAGGTGGTGTGGTTCGACGCCGGGGAATCCGGCGGCCGCCTGCTCGTGGTCGCGCACCACCTCGTCGTCGACGGTGTGTCGTGGCGCATCCTCGTCCCCGACCTCGCGACCGCGTGGGCGCAGATCTCGGCAGGCCAGGAACCGGCCCTCGACCAGGTCGGCACGTCCATGCGCCGGTGGGCGCACGGACTGGTCGACGAGGCGACGAACCGGGCCGGCGAACTGGATCTGTGGCAGCGCATCCTCGACTGCGAGGACCCGCTCGTCGGCAGCCGCCCGCTCGACCCCGACGTCGACGTCAACGCGACCGTCGGCCGGGTCACGGTGCAGCTGCCCGCCGAGGTCAGCGAGGCCGTCCTCACGGCCCTTCCGGAAGCGATCCACGGCAGCGTCAACGACGGACTGCTCACCGCGCTGGCGATGGCGGTCACCCAGTGGCGGCGCACCCGCGGCCACACCCTGCACGGCAGGTCCGTCGACGGGACCCTGGTGAGCCTCGAGGGTCACGGCCGCGAGGACCAGGTCGTCCCGGGCGCCGACCTGGGCCGCACCGTCGGCTGGTTCACGGCCATGTTCCCGGTGCGCCTCGACCTGTCGGGCATCGACCTCGACGACGCGTTCGACGGCGGCCGGGCCGCCGGGTCGGCGATCAAGGCGATCAAGGAACAGCTGCTGGCCATCCCGGACCACGGCATGGGTTACGGCATGCTGCGGTACCTCAACGCCGACACCGCACCGCTGCTCGCGGCCCGGTCGCTGCCGCAGATCAGCTTCAACTATCTCGGACGCTTCGCCGCCGACCTGTCCGAGGCGGCCACCCGCGCCGGCTGGACGCCGACCGGTGAAGTCGACATGGACCGGGCGCAGGACCTCGACACCCCGGTCACCTCGGCCATCGACGTCAACGCCGTCACCACCGAGGTGGACGACCGGCCCCAGCTGCGCGCCACCTGGGCGTACGCGGCCGGCGTCCTCACCGTTGTCGAGGTGCGTGAACTCGCCGAACTGTGGGTCCGGGCTCTGACCGCGCTCACGACATACGCGGCCCGCCCCGACGCCGGCGGCGTGACCCCGTCCGACCTCGAACTGGTCAGCCTCGACCAGGACGCCATCGACCGCATCGAGTCGCGCTTCCCGGCGCTGTCCGACATCTGGTCGCTGTCGCCGCTGCAGTCCGGACTGTTGTTCCACGCGTTGCTGGCCGACGAGTCGATCGACTCCTACACGGTGCAGGTGACGCTCGAACTGAGCGGCGCCGTGGCGTCCCGCCTGCGGGTGGCAGGGCAGGCCCTGCTCGACCGGCACGCGAACCTGCGGGCGTCGTTCGTCTACGACGAGGGCGGTACCCCCGTCCAGGCGGTCCACGGGTACGCGGAACTGCCGTGGACGGAGATCGATCTGTCCGCGCTCGACGAGGAGAGCCGCGAAGCCGAGATCGAAGAACTCCTCGACGCCGACCGGCGCCGCGGGTTCGACATGGCCACTCCGCCGCTGCTGCGGTTCATGCTGATCCAGGTCGGTGCGGACGAGCAGCGCCTGATCATCACCAATCACCACATCCTGCTCGACGGCTGGTCGATGCCGCTGCTGATCCGCGACCTCCTGACCCTGTACGCCACGGAGGGGGACACCACCGTGCTGCCGCGGGTGCACCCGTACCGCGACTACCTCGCGTGGATGTCGCACCGCAGCACCGAAGACTCCCTCGGGGTGTGGCAGCGCGCCCTCGCCGGGGTGGACGACCCGACGCTGCTCGCGCCGGCCGACGCGTCGGCGCAGAGCGACACGCAGTCGAGTGAACTGATCGTCGAACTCGACGTCGACCGCACCGATCAATTGAGTGTGCTCGCACGCGAACACGGCCTGACCCTGAGCACCCTGATCCGCACCGCGTGGGGAATCGTGCTGGGCGGCCTGGTCGGCCGCTCCGACGTCGTCTTCGGCGGGACGGTGTCGGGTCGGCCCCCGCAGATCGCGGGCATCGAGTCGATGATCGGCCTGTTCATCAACACCCTCCCGGTGCGGGTGACCCTCGACCCGCGGGAAACGCTGGGGGAGTTGCTCGAACGCATCCAGGGCGAGCAGGCCGCACTGCTCGACCACCACTACGTGGGGCTGACCGACATCCAGTCGGTGGCCGGTCCGGGCGCCGGATTCGACACGCTGACCGTGTTCGAGTCCTACCCCGTCGACCGAGAGGGGCTGACCGAGCAGACCGACATCGCCGGCATGCACGTCCTCGACGTGCACGACAGCGCGAACGCCGCGCACTACCCGCTCGCCCTGATCGCCTCGGCGCACGAGAACCTGCAGCTGAAGCTCGAATTCGTCGAGGATCTGTTCGACCGGGCCGCGGTCGAGCGGATCGGCGACCGGGTCGTCCGCGCGCTGATCGCGCTCGCCGAGCACCCCGGGATGAAGCTCGCGCAGCTGCGCCTGCTCACCGACGTCGAGGAAGCGGAACTGGTTCCGGCCCGCGGCAGGCCCGGCCGGTCCGTGCGCACACTGCCGCAGATGTTCGCCGAGACGGCCGCCGCGTCGGGCGACGCGACCGCGCTCGTGTTCGGGGACCGCCGGATGTCCTACCGGAAACTCGACGAACGGTCCAACCAGCTCGCGCGACTGCTCATCGGCCGCGGCGTCGGCCCGGAAGACATCGTGGCACTGGGCATCTCACGGTCCATCGAATCGGTGCTCGCCGTGTGGTCCATCACCAAGACCGGTGCCGCGTTCGTCCCGGTCGATCCGACCTACCCGCGGGAACGGGTCGAGCACATGGTCACCGACTCGGGGTGCACGTTCGGCGTGCGGGTGGCGGCCGATCGCGACCGGCTGCCCGCCGGGGTCACCTGGCTGACCCTCGACGATGCCGAGACCGACGCCGCCATCGGGGCGATGTCCACCGACACCGTGACCGACGACGAACGCGTCGTGCCGCTGCGCTTCGCGCACCCGGCGTACGTCATCTACACGTCCGGGTCCACCGGCAAGCCGAAGGGTGTGGTGGTCAGCCACCGCGGTCTCGACAACTTCGCCGAGGAGCAGCGAACCCGTTACGCGACGGATTCGGCGTCGCGGGCACTGCACTTCTCCTCGCCGAGCTTCGACGCCTCGGTCCTCGAATACCTGCTGTCGTTCGCCGTCGGCGCGACCATGGTGATCGTGCCGCCATCCGTGTACGGCGGTGAGGAACTCGCGGAGCTGATCCGCGCCGAGGGCGTCACCCACGGGTTCGTCACCCCGGCGGCGCTGGCCTCCGTGGACCCCGAGGGTCTCGAGGTGTTCCAGAACGTGGTCGCCGGCGGCGAGGCCGTGCCACCGGAACTGGTGACCCGCTGGGCGCCGGGCCGCACCCTGTACAACGGCTACGGCCCCACCGAGACCACGATCATGAGCAACCTCAGCGATCACCTGCAGGTGGGGGAGACCGTCACCATCGGCGCCCCCGTCCGCGGCGTGTCCGAGGTGATCCTCGACTCGCGGCTGCAACCGGTCTCCGTCGGCGTCGCCGGCGAACTCTACATCTCCGGTGAGGGCCTGGCCCGCGGCTACCACGCCCGCGCCGGGCTGACCAGCGAGCGGTTCGTCGCCAACCCCTACGGCGACGCGGGCGACCGGATGTACCGCACCGGTGACCTCGCGCGGTGGCGGCCCGATCACACGGTCGAATACCTGGGCCGCACCGACTTCCAGGTCAAGATCCGCGGCTTCCGCATCGAACTCGGCGACATCGACAGCGCGCTCGCCGGGCACCCGTCCGTCGCGTTCGCCGTCACCCTCGGTCGTCCCGGTCCCGCCGGCGACACCGTGCTCGTGTCCTACGTGCTGCCGGAGGCCGAGTCGGTGCTCGAACCGCCGGAGCTGAAGGAGTGGACGGCGAATCTGCTGCCCGCGCACATGGTCCCGTCGAGCATCATGATCCTCGACGAGATCCCGCTGACCCCGGTCGGCAAGCTCGATCGGGCGGGGCTGCCGGAACCGCAGTTCCTGCCCACCTCCGACGCGTTCCGGCCGCCGTCGACGGTTCTCGAACACACGATCGCCGACGTCATCACCACCGTCCTGGGCATCGAACGGGTCGGCATCGACGACAACTTCTTCGACATCGGCGGCAACTCGCTGATCGCGACCCGGGTCGCGGCACGCCTGACCGCGGAACTCGACACCGACATCGGGGTCCGCACCCTGTTCGAGGCGCCGACGATCCATCAGCTGGCCCGCCTGATCGAGTCGACGGCCTTCGCCCCGGCGCACGACGGCGACCACGTGCGGCTGCCGCTCGGACCGATGGCGCAGCCCGCGCACGTGCCGGTGTCGCTGGCGCAGAAGCGGATGTGGTTCCTCAACCAGTTCGATACCTCGTCGGCGGCATACAACATCCCCCTGGCCGTGCGGCTGACCGGTCACCTGGACGTCGAGTCGCTGCGCGCGGCGGTGACGGACGTGTTCGTCCGGCACGAGTCGCTGCGGACCGTCTTCCCGTCCCACGACGGTGAACCGACCCAGGTGGTGCTCTCGCCCGGTCAGTGGACGCCGAACCTCGAGATCACCGAGGTGTCCGAGGCCGAACTCCGGGAGCACATCGCCGGTCTCGCGACCGCCGGCTTCGACGTCACGGCCGACGTGCCGATGCGGTCGGCGCTGTTCGCGCTCGCCCCCGACGATCACGTGCTCGTCATCGTGGTGCACCACATCTGCGCCGACGGGTTCTCGCTCACCCCGCTCGCCCGGGACGTCATGACCGCGTACGCCGCCCGCATCGCGGGAAGCGCACCGCAGTGGAACCCGCTGTCGGTGCAGTACGCCGACTACACGCTGTGGCAGCTGCAATTGCTGGGCGACGAGAGCGACTCCGAGTCGCTGATCTCCCAGCAGCTCCGGTACTGGACGGATCAGCTGGCCGACCTGCCCGAACTCCTGCAGCTGCCGACCGACCGGGCGCGCCCGGTCCAGCAGTCGTTCCGGGGCGCGCAGGTCGACTTCACGATTCCGGCGGACGTGCACCGGGCTTTGTCCGCGCTGGCGCGCAAACACAACTCCACCATGTTCATGGCTGTGCACGCGGCCCTGTCGGTGCTGCTGTCCGCGCTGTCGTCCACCGAGGACATCGCGGTCGGCACCCCCATCGCGGGTCGCGGTGACGCCGCACTCGACGACATGGTCGGCATGTTCGTCAACACCCTGGTACTGCGGAGCGCCGTCGACCCGGCGGCGGGTTTCGGTGCCCTGATCGATCAGGTGCGGGCCACCGACCTCGCCGCGTTCCACCACTCGGACCTGCCGTTCGAGCGGCTCGTCGACGTCCTCGCGCCGGAGCGTTCCACTGCGCACTCGCCGCTGTTCCAGGCCCTGCTCGAGTTCCGGAACAACGAGACACCGCGCCTCGAACTTCCCGAACTCACCGCGGCCGCCGTCGATTTCGACCTCGAGGTCGCCAAGTTCGACCTGCAGCTCAGCGTCGAGGAAGGCTTCGACGCGGACGGGGTGGCGTCGGGGATCACCGCGTCGTTCATCTACGCCACCGATCTGTTCGACGCCGGCACCGTCCGCACGTTCGCCGACCGGTTCCTGCGGATCCTCACCGCCGTGACCGCCGACCCGCAGGCCCCGGTCGGTGACATCGTGATCACCGACGCCGCCGAGCGGACGGCAATGGCGACCGTGTGGAACACCGCCGGAGTCGAGGCGGGCAGCGACACCCTCGCGGGCCGGTTCGCGCAGAGCGTGGCCCGGTTCCCCGACGCCACCGCCGTGACGTCGGAGGACGTGGCGCTGACGTACGCGGAACTCGACGCCCGGTCGAACCGGCTGGCGCGGCTGCTCATCGCCCAGGGGGTGGGCCCGGAAACGCTGGTGGCCGTGGCACTGCCACGTACCTGCGATCTGATCATCGCCCTGCTGGCCGTGATCAAGTCCGGCGGCGGCTACCTGCCCGTCGACATCACCTACCCGGCGGACCGGCTCGCGTTCGTGTTCGAGGACGCCGCACCGAACTGCGTGATCACCACGACCGGTGACGTTTCGGCCCTGCCCGACTCGGAGACCCCGGCGATCCTGCTCGACGACCCGGAGACCACCGCGGACCTCGCGCAGCAGTCGCCGACGGCGATCACCGACGCCGACCGGGTGACCCCGCTCGACGCCGCCTCGGTGGCGTACGTCATCTACACCTCCGGGTCCACGGGCCGCCCGAAGGGCGTCGTCGTCTCGCACCGAAACGTGCTGACGCTGTTCGCGAACACCCAGCCGCTGTACGGGTTCGACGAGCACGACGTGTGGACGATGTTCCACTCGTACGCATTCGACTTCTCGGTGTGGGAGCTGTGGGGTCCGCTGCTGTACGGCGGCCGGCTCGTCGTCGTCGACTATTACACGGCACGGTCTCCGGAGATGTTCCACGAACTGCTGCGCAACGAGCAGGTCACCGTCCTCAACCAGACCCCGACGGCGTTCTATCAGCTCGCCGAGACCGACCGCATCGTCTCGGAGATCGACGTGAACGCGGCGGCACTGGCGTTGCGGTACGTGATCTTCGGCGGTGAGGCTCTCGACCTCGGTCAGCTCGGCCGCTGGTACTCACGGCACGACGATTCCGCCCCGACCCTGGTGAACATGTACGGCATCACCGAGACGACGGTCCACGTCAGCTACCTCGCGCTCGACCGTGCGTTTGCGGAGTCCGCGTCGGCCAGCGTGATCGGCCGCGGCATCGCCGGGCTGCACGTGCACGTCCTGGACCGGCGCCTGCACCCGGTGCCCCCGGGCACCATCGGCGAGATGTACGTCTCGGGTGACCAGGTCACCCGCGGCTACCTCGGCCGGGCCGGGCTCAGTTCCACCCGGTTCGTGGCCGACCCGCTCCGTCCCGGGGCACGGATGTACCGCACCGGCGACCTGGCGCGCTGGAACACCGACGGCCAGCTCGAATACCTGGGCCGCAGCGACTTCCAGGTGAAGATCCGCGGGTTCCGCATCGAACTCGGCGAGATCGAATCCGCGTTGCTCCGGTACCGCGGCATCGCGCAGGCCGTCGTCCTCACCCGCGACGACGGGCACGGCGGCCACCGGCTGATCGGCTACGTGGTTCCCGAATCAGGCGCCACCGTCGAGGTGTCCTCGGCCCTCGAGTTCGTCGGCACCCAGCTCACCTCGTACATGGTGCCCGCCACCCTCGTGGTCCTCGACACGCTGCCGCTGACGAGCAACGGCAAACTCGACCGCCGCGCGCTGCCGGAACCCGACTTCGGGGCACGGGTGTCGGCGGGCCGCGCCCCGGCGACGGAGATGGAGACCGTCCTCGCCGGTCTGTTCGCCGAGGTGCTCGGCCTGGAATCGGTGGGTGTGGACGATTCGTTCTTCGCCCTCGGCGGCGACAGCATCATGTCGATCCAGTTGGTGGCCCGCGCGAAGGCCGCCGGGGTGGTCCTCACCCCCCGGGACGTGTTCGAGGCCAAGACCGTCGCCGCCCTCGCCGAGGCCGCGTCCTGGGCGGGCGCCGCCGACGTGGTGGTCCTCGACGAACTACCGGGCGGCGGGATCGGCGAGATGCCGGTCACCCCGATCACCGCGTGGCTGCTCGAACGCGGCGGCGACTTCCGCCGCTACACCCAGACCGCGCTGCTGTCCCTGCCCGCCGCCGCCGACGAGACGCTGCTGAAGCGCACGATCGCGGCCGTCGTCGATCACCACGACATGCTGCGGGCGCGTCTGCTCGGCGCCGCATCGCAGTGGCGGATCGAGGTGCAGGCCATAGGCGCCGTCGACGTAAACGACGTGCTGCACCGGGTCGAGGTCCCGTCGGTCGTCGGGTCCGCGTTCGCGGAGATCGCCACCCACGAACTCGACGCCGCCGCAGGACGATTGGACCCCGAGGCCGGGATCATGCTGCAGATGGTGTGGTTCGACGCCGGCGACGAGGGTGGGCGGCTGCTGGTCGTGGCCCACCACCTGGTGGTCGACGGCGTGTCGTGGCGGATCCTGGTGCCCGACCTGGCGACGGCGTGGGCGCAGGTCTCCGCCGGTCAGGAACCGGCACTCGAACCGCTCGGCACGTCGATGCGGCGCTGGTCGCACGGACTCGTCGACGCGACCCGCGAACGCGGCACCGAGATCGAACTGTGGCGCCGGGTGCTCGAGGCCGACGACCCGCTGATCGGATCGCGTCCCCTCGACACCGCGATCGACGTCGCGGGGACCGTCGAGAAGATCACCGTGGAGGTGCCCGCCGACGTCACCGACGCGCTGCTGACCCGGGTACCCGAGGCGTTCCACGGCGGCGTCAACGACGGTCTGCTGACCGCGCTGGCGCTGGCCCTGGCACAGTGGCGGCGCACCCACGGCGACTTCACACGTGAATCGCTGGTCAGCCTCGAGGGTCACGGCCGCGAGGACCAGGTGCTGCCGGGCGCCGATCTCGGCCGGACCGTCGGCTGGTTCACGGCCATGTTCCCGGTGCGCCTGGACCTGTCGGGCATCGACCTGGACGACGCGTTCGCCGGTGGCAAGGCCGCCGGGTCGGCGATCAAGGCGATCAAGGAACAGCTGCTGGCCATCCCGGACCACGGCATCGGGTACGGCATGCTCCGCTACCTGGACCCGGACAGCGCCGACCAGTTGCGGGCGCTCGCGAAGCCGCAGGTCACGTTCAACTACCTCGGCCGGCTGGGCGGCGCGACGTCCACCGACATCCACGGGCACGCCTGGGTTCCGGTGACGGACACCAAGCTCGACGACATCCCCGCCTCCGACATCCCGGTGGCGTCGGCGCTCGACATCAACGCCGTCACCGGCACCGGGGCCGACGGCAACCGGCTGCGGGCCACGTGGGCGTTCCCGACCGGAGTCCTCACCCCGTCCGAGGTCCGTGCGCTCGCCGACCTGTGGGTGCAGGCGCTGACCGCGCTGACGGAGCACGTCGCGCGGCCCGACGCCGGTGGTGTCACCCCGTCCGATCTGGACCTGGTGACGCTCGACCAGGACACCATCGACCGGCTGGAGTCCCGGTTCCCGGCGCTGTCGGACATCTGGTCGCTGTCACCGCTGCAGTCGGGACTGCTGTTCCATGCCCAGTTCTCGGACGCCTCGGTCGACCCGTACCTGGTGCAGTTGGCGCTCAAGCTGCGCGGCGACGTGAACGCGGACCGGTTCCGCCGGGCGGGGCAGGCACTGCTGGACCGGCACCCCAACCTGCGGGCCGCGTTCGTCCACGACAGTGCCGGCGCCTCCGCGCAGATCATCCAGCAGCACGTGGAACTGCCGTGGTCGGAGTTCGACCTCTCGGCGCTGGGCCCCGAGGAGACCACCCGCGAATACGAGCGGATCGTGGCACAGGACCGGTCGGTGAAGTTCGACATGGCGGACGCGCCGTTGCTGCGCCTCGCCCTTGTCCGGCTCACCGAGGACGAGTACCGGCTGATCCTGACCAACCACCACATCCTGCTCGACGGCTGGTCGACCCCGCTGGTCATCCGCGACCTGCTGACGCTGTATGCCCTGGACGCCGACGGCAGCCTGCTGCCGCGGGTCCACTCCTACCGCGACTACCTGTCGTGGATGAAGCGCCACGACACCTCGGATTCGATCGACGCCTGGCGCATCGCGCTCGACGGTGTCGAGGAGCCGACGCTGCTGGCCCCGCTGGAGCGGGGCGAGGCACACTCCGCCGTCGCGGAGGAAACCGCGTTCACGCTGTCCGAGGAGCACACCACCCGGTTGCGGGACCTCAGCCGCGAACGCGGGCTCACTCTCAACACCGTCGTCCAGACGGCATGGGGAATCGTGCTGGGCGGCCTGGTCGGCCGCTCCGACGTGGTGTTCGGCGGGACGGTGTCCGGCAGGCCGCCGCAGATCGCGGGCATCGAGTCCATGGTGGGTCTGTTCATCAACACCCTCCCGGTGCGGGTCACCCTCGACCCGTGGGAGTCGCTGGGTGAGTTGCTCGAACGCGTGCAGCGCGAACAGGCTACGCTGCTCGACCACCACTACGTCGGACTGACCGACATCCAGTCGGCGGTCGGCGGCGGCGGCGCGTTCGACACGCTGACCGTGTTCGAGTCGTACCCGGTGGACGAGGCCGGACTGACGGAGCAGACCGACATCGCCGGGATGTTCGTCCTCGGCATCGACGGCAAGGACTCCGCGCACTACCCGCTCGCCGTCGTCGCCTCCGGTGACGCCCGGTTGAACTTCAAGTTCGAGTACCTCCCCGAGGTCCTCGAGGAAAGCACGGTCGACGAGATCGCGGATCGGCTGCGGCGGGTGCTCGACGCCCTCGCCGACCGGCCCGAGATCCCGCTGGCCCACATGCAACTGCTCACCGAGGCCGAACTCGCCGAGTTCGCGCCGGTGCGCGGGCGCCCCGGGTTCTCCGTCCGGACGCTGCCGCAGATCTTCGAGGACGCGGCCGCGCTGGATCCGAACCGCACGGCGCTGACGTTCGAGGGCCGCAACGTCTCCTACCGCGAACTCAACGAGCGTTCCAACCAGCTCGCCCGGGTTCTCATCTCCCGCGGCGCGGGCCCGGAGACGTTCGTGGCGCTCGGCATTCCCCGGTCGATCGAGTCGGTTCTCGCGGTGTGGGCGGTGGCGAAGACGGGTGCCGCGTTCGTCCCGGTCGACCCGAACTACCCGATGGACCGCATCGAGCACATGCTCACCGATTCGGGCGCCACCATCGGACTGACCATGGCCGCGTACGAGAAGTCGCTGCCCGACTCGGTGCCGTGGCTGCAGCTCGACTCGCCCAAGTTCGAGAAGGCGTGCCAGTCGAAACCGGCTCTGCCGGTGGCTGATTCGGATCGCCGGTCGCCGATAAGCCTCGACAATGCGGCCTACATCGTCTACACCTCCGGGTCGACGGGCAAGCCGAAGGGCGTCGTCGTCACCCACGAGGGCCTCGACAACTTCGCCGAGGACCAGCGACAGCGTTTTGCGGCCGCGCAGACGTCCCGCACACTGCACTTCTCGACACCGAGCTTCGACGGATCGGTGTTCGAGTACCTGCAGGCGTTCGGCGTCGGTGCCACCATGGTCATCGCGCCGCCGACGGTGTACGGCGGAGCGGAACTGGCCGAACTGATCCGGTCGGAACACGTCACCCACGCCTTCGTCACCACCGCGGCACTGTCCACGGTGGACCCGGCGGGGCTCGACGAGTTCCAGCACGTGGTGTTCGGCGGCGAGGCGTGCCCGCCCGAACTGGTGACCCGCTGGGCGCCCGGCAGGCAGTTGTCCAACGCGTACGGCCCCACCGAGACCACGGTGATGGCCAACATCAGCGACCCGATGACGGTGGGTGAACCCATCACGCTCGGCGGCCCGATCCGCGGCGTCGGCGAACTCGTGCTCGATTCGCGGCTCCAGCCGGTGCCCGTCGGTGTTCCCGGCGAGCTGTACATCACCGGCGCGGGTCTGGCCCGCGGCTACCACCGGCGCCCGGAACTGAGCAGCCAGCGGTTCGTCGCCAACCCGTTCGGGGAGGCGGGGGAGCGGATGTACCGCACCGGCGACATCGTCCGGTGGCGCGCCGATCACACCGTCGAGTACGTGGGCCGCAGCGACTTCCAGGTGAAGATCCGCGGGTTCCGCATCGAACTCGGCGAGATCGACAACGAGATCGCCACGTTCCCCGGGGTCAGCTTCGCCGCGACCCTCGGTGCCCCCGGCCCGTCCGGTGACACGGTGCTGGTGACCTACCTGCTGCCCGTCACGGAAGGGGGCGTCGACCCCGCCGAGCTGACCGCGCACCTGTCGACGCGGCTGCCCGCGCACATGGTGCCGACGAGCATCATGTTCCTCGACGAGATCCCGTTGACCCCGGTGGGCAAACTGGACCGGTCGGCGCTGCCCGCGCCGGAGTTCCACGTCACCACCACGGAGTTCCAGCCGCCGACCAACGACCTCGAACGCAAGATCGTGGACATCTTCACCGACGTCCTCGGTCTCGAACGGATCGGCATCGACGACAACTTCTTCGATCTCGGCGGCAACTCGCTGGTCGCGACGCGCGTCACCGCGCGACTGCGGGACGCCCTGGACACCGACATCGGGGTGCGGGCGCTGTTCGAGGCCCCCGACGCCCGGTCGCTGGCCGAACGCGTCGCCGACAGCGTGAGTGGTGGGGCCCGCCCCGCGCTCGCCCCGGTCGAACGCCCGGACCGGATCCCGCTGTCGCTGGCGCAGAAGCGGATGTGGTTCCTCAACCAGTTCGACACGTCCTCACCCGCCTACAACATCCCGCTGGCGGTGCGGCTGACCGGAACCCTGGACGAGGACGCCCTGCGCCTGGCGATGGCCGACGTCCTCGAACGGCACGAGACGCTGCGCACCGTCTTCCCGACGGTCGGCAACGAACCGACCCAGCGGATCCTGGCCGCCGCCGACGCCCAGCCGGACGTCGCCACGGTCCCGGTGGACGCGGCGGACCTGCCGCGGCACATCATGGACCTGGTGTCCCGCGGATTCGACGTCAGCACCGACGTCCCGGTGCGGGCGGCTCTGTTCCGGACTGCGCCCGACCATCACGTGCTGACGATCGTGGTGCACCACATCTGCGCGGACGGCTTCTCCCTGGCGCCGCTCGCCCGCGACGTCATGGTGGCCTACACGTCGCGGCTCGAGGGCGCAGGTCCGCAGTGGTCTCCGCTGCACGTGCAGTACGCCGACTACACCCTGTGGCAGCACGCCGGGCTCGGGTCGGAGAACGATCCCGAGTCGATGATCAACCGGCAGTTGCGGTTCTGGTCGGAGACCCTGGCCGGGTTGCCGGACGTCATCCAGTTGCCGACGGACCGGCCGCGCCCGATCCAGCAGACGTTCGAGGGTGATCGGGTCGAGTTCGCGATCGACGCCGACCTCCATCAGCGGCTGACGGCACTCGCCCGCGCCAACAACGCCACCATGTTCATGGCCGTCCACGCCGCGCTGGCCGTACTGCTGTCGCGGCTCGGAAGCACCGACGACGTGGTGATCGGCACCCCGGTCGCCGGGCGTGGTGAAGAGGCGCTCGACGAGATGGTCGGCATGTTCGTCAACACGCTGGTCCTGCGGAACCGGATCGATTCATCCGCGACGTTCACCGACCTGGTGCGGCAGATCCGGGAATCCGACCTGGCCGCGTTCCAGCACGCGGACCTGCCGTTCGAGCGGCTCGTCGAGGAACTCAACCCGACCCGGTCCACGTCGTACTCACCGCTGTTCCAGGTGGCCCTCGAGTTCCAGAACAACGAGAACCCCACGCTGGAACTGCCGGACCTGCGGGTCGAGAACGTGGACCTGGAGACCCGGGTGGTGAAGGAAGACCTCGAGGTGATCCTGGCCGAGCGGTTCGACCAGGACGGCGTGCCCGCGGGTGTCGCCGGCGGCCTCGACTTCGCCGTCTCCCTGTTCGACCCCGACACGGCCCGTTCGATCGCGGACCGGTTCGTGCGGGTCCTCGCGGCCGTCGTCGCCGACCCGGACCGGCCGATCGGCACCGTCCCGCTGCTCGACGACGCGGAGATCGACGAGATGGTCCCGGCCCGCGGCAAGCCCGACGTGCGGCCCGAGGTGTGGCCGGACCTGCTGACGGCGGCCGCGGCCCTCGACCCCGACTCGGTGGCGCTGTCGTTCGAGGACCGGCAGGTCACGTACCGCGAACTCGACGAATGGTCCAACCGGCTGGCGCGAGTGCTGTGCGCCCAGGGCGTCGGACCGGAGACTTTCGTCGCCATCGGGATGCCGCGGTCCATCGAGGAAGTGGTGTCGATCTGGTCGGTGGCCAAGTCGGGTGCCGCGTTCGTGCCCGTCGATCCGACGTACCCGCGGGACCGCATCGACTACATGCTCACCGACTGCCGGGCCTCGGTCGGCCTGACCGTCGCCGGCAGGCGCGACAACCTGCCGGACACGGTGCCGTGGCTGGTGCTCGACGACGAGACGTTCGACGAGCAGGTCGCGGCCGTGTCCTCGGCGCCGGTCACCGACGCCGACCGCACGATGCCGCTGAATCTGGCGCACCCGGCGTACCTGATCTACACGTCGGGGTCGACCGGAAAACCGAAGGGGGTCATCGTCACTCACCGCGGCATGGCCAACCTCACCGCGGAGGAACACGAACGGTTCCAGGTCACGCACGACTCCCGGGTCTCGCATCTGGCGTCCCCGAGCTTCGACGCGTCGATCTTCGAGCTGATGATGGCGTTCGGTGCCTCGGCCCGGGTCGTGATCGTGCCGCCCACCATCTTCGGTGGCGCCGAGTTGGCCGATCTGTTCCGCCGCAACGAGGTCACGCACGCGTTCATCACGCCGACCGCGCTGTCGTCCATCGAGGACGTGGGGCTCGAGTCGCTGCGGGTTCTCGCGGTGGCCGGCGAGGCCTGCCCGCCGGAACTGGTGGAGATCTGGGGCAAGCACCGCAACATGCACAACGGGTACGGGCCCACCGAGACGACCATCCAGGCCAGCGTCAGCGCCCCGATGCGCCCGGGCGGGGTCGTGAACATCGGCGCCCCCGCACTGGGCTTCGGTTCGCTGGTCCTCGACGAACGGCTGCAGCCCGTCCCGGCCGGTGTGCCCGGCGAGCTGTACATCACCGGACCCGGACTGGCACGCGGGTACCACAACCGGTCGGCGCTCACCTCGGAACGGTTCGTCGCCTGCCCGTACGGGGAGCCCGGCCGCCGGATGTACCGCACCGGCGACGTCGTGCGCTGGCGCGGCGACCACACCATCGAGTACATCGGCCGCACCGACTTCCAGGTGAAGGTCCGTGGTTTCCGCATCGAACTCGGTGAGATCGACGCCGTCCTCGCCCGCCACCCCGCGGTCGCGTTCGCCGCCACCATCGGTCACACCGGACCGTCCGGCGACACGCTCCTCGCGTCGTACGTCCGGGCGGCGGAGGGACACGATCTCGAGCCGGCGGAACTGCGCACCCACGCGTCCGACCGTCTGCCCGCGCACATGGTCCCGTCGGCCGTGGTGGTGCTGGACCAGATCCCGATGACCCCGGTCGGCAAGCTCGACCGCAAGGCGCTGCCCGCGCCCGAGTTCGGCACCACCGGCGCGGCCTTCCGGGCCCCGACGACGGCGACCGAGCGGATCATCGTGGAGGCCTTCGCCGAGGTGCTGGGTGTGGACCGGGTCGGCACCGCCGACAGCTTCTTCGACCTCGGCGGTAACTCGATCGTCGCCACCCGGGTGATCACGGTGCTCCAGGACCGTCTCGGACGGCGGATCCCGCTGCAGTCCATGTTCCTGGACCCCACGCCCGCGGGGCTGGCGCTCCGGGTCGACACCGAGAACGCGGCCGGGTCGCCGGTCGACGAGGCGCTCGGCGTCGTCATTCCGCTGCGCCCGACGGGGGAAAAGGCGCCGCTGTTCTGCATCCATCCCGGGATCGGGTTGTCCTGGGGGTATGCGGGACTGCTGCAGCACCTCTCGCAGGACCGTCCGGCGTTCGGGCTGCAGTTGCCGATCATCAGCGGCGGCCCGGCCGTCGACTCGATCGAGCAGTTGGCACACCAGTACGTGCTGGAGATGCGCAAGGTCCAGGCGCACGGGCCGTATCACCTGCTGGGCTGGTCGCTCGGCGGCGTCATCGCCCACGCCATGGCCGTCGAACTGCGGCGGGAGGGGGAGGCGGTCGACACCCTCGCCCTGATGGACAGTTACGTGGTGAACGGGACCGATCAGGGCCCGGAGAGCCTCACCGTGCCCGAGTTGCTGCACGGTCTCGGGCTGGACCTCGAGTCTGTGTCCGGGGAGGAACTCACGTACGAGCGGGCGGTGGAGTTGCTGGACGACGCGTTCGGGCAGAAGACCGGACTGACCCCTCGGCACCTCGAGCGAATCAGCGCCGGGTTCACGAACTCCTCGCGGATCATGAACACCTTCCGGCCGCAGGTGTTCGACGGGGACATGCTGTTCTTCACCGCCGCCGGGTCGGCGTCGACGGGCGAGCATTCACCGGAGGAATGGCGCAATTCGGTCACCGGCGGCATCCGGGAAGTCAAGATCGAGTGCGAGCACAACCAGATGATCGAACCCGAGGTCCTGGCCGTGGTCGGGCCCGTCCTCGAGGACTATCTGGGCACGCATTGACCCGTTTTCGTTGCGGGCGGGCCCGCCGTCGATTGCAGTGCAGTAACGGGCGGGCCCGA
Organism: Rhodococcus sp. NCIMB 12038; assembly: GCF_002165735.1. Taxonomy (NCBI): domain Bacteria; kingdom Bacillati; phylum Actinomycetota; class Actinomycetes; order Mycobacteriales; family Nocardiaceae; genus Rhodococcus; species Rhodococcus sp. NCIMB 12038. The sequence continues at coordinate 152,346 of NZ_NHML01000008.1, read as the reverse complement.
ATCGCGATATCTCCTGCGAACTCGGTAACAATCGATCTCTACCCACAACAGGAGGCGACATGAAGCGCTCACGTATCACGAGCCTCACCGCGAGCGCTCTGTGTGCCGCTTTCGTCGCCTGCACCGCGATCGCGAACGCCGGAGTCGCCGCCGCCCTGCCGATCTATCCCGCCTCCGACCCCGATCCGTTCTACGGGCAGCCACAGGGTCTGGCGGAGGCCGCGGTCGGGGAGCCGCTCGCGGTCCGTCCCATGCCGCCGCTGCTGGCCTTCCCCGACACCGACGTCTGGCAGGTGAAGTACCGCACCACCAACTCGGAGGACCACCCGATCGCGTCGGTGACCACCGTGCTGGTGCCGCGCAACCGGCCGGTGAACGGGCCGCTGCTGTCGTATCAGCACATCATCAACGCGCTCGGGCCGCGATGCGCGCCGTCGCGGACGCTGTACTCGAACGACCCGGACCTCCAGATCAAGGAGGCACCGGCACTGAACCTGGCACTGCAGCGCGGCTGGACCGTCGCGCTGCCCGACCACCTCGGCCCGAACAGTGCCTACGGCGCCGCCCGGCTCGGCGGAACCATCACGCTCGACGGCATCCGCGCGGTCCAGCGGGTGCCGGAACTGGCAGTGGCGGAGAGCCCGGTCGCGCTGGCCGGGTACTCCGGCGGCGGCATGGCCTCGGCGTGGGCCGCGGCACTCGCACCGACGTACGCCCCGGAACTGAACATCGTCGGCGTCGCCGAGGGCGGTGTGCCCATGAACATCGGCAAGATGGCCAACGGTCTCGGCATGCAACCGCATCCGGCGTTCGGTCTCGCGATGGCGGCGGCGCTCGGACTCGAGCGGGAGTACCCGGACAAGCTCCCGATCAGCGAGCAGCTCAACGACCGCGGACTGGCGATGCGCGACGAGATGGTCAACGCGTGCACCAACGGCATTCTCGCGGCCGGCGCCGGCCGCAGCGCCACGGAGGTCGCCAAGACCACCGACCTGATGAGCAGTCCGCAGGCCTGGGAGGTGCTGAACGAGAACAGCGTCGAGTTGTACCCGGGCGTTCCTACCGCACCGATCTTCGAATGGCACAGCCCGACCGATGTGCTCATCCCGGTCGATTCGATCGAAGCGACCATCGCCCGGTACTGCGCCGCGGGCGCCAAGGTGCAGTCGGACCTCTTCCCGAGTCCCGATCACCTGACCACGGCCGTCCTGGGCCTGCCGACCGCCCTCGATTACCTCGACGCCCGCTTCCGCGGCGACCCGGCACCGTCCAACTGCTGACCCGGCGGGGTCTCGATCGGCGGCGGGCCACCTGTGGCTCGTCGCCGGATTGTGTTCTGCCCGTGCGCAGTCCGAAAATGTTGAGAGTTTGAGCGGATCTACCAGGGGGTATTCCGAAGCCATGCACCCCAGCACACGCACCGCAGTCGTGACGGGATCTGATTCGCCGATGGGCCGAGCCGTCGCACTGGCGCTCGCGGACGACGGATTCGACGTGGGCCTCGCGTACGCCGCGGACCGGGACAGCGCCGAAGCCACGGCCGCCGACGTCGAAACCAGATCGGTGCGCGCGGCCGTGCAGCGCATGGATCTGGCCGACCTGCCCGGCTCCGCCGCCGCCGTCGACGAGTTCGCCCGGGACCTGGGCGGAATCGGCGTCCTCGTCAGCTGCCCCGGCAGCACGGCCGTCGAGTGCATCCAGCGCGCCGTGCGGTACATGATCGCCGGCGGCGGGGGCGGACGAATCGTCAACGTCACCACCTCCTCGTCGGGTCTCGGCGGGCTGACCGGTCTGCTCGCCGCCGAGCTGGCGCGCTATTCGATCACCGTCAATTCGGTCGTGGTGCCCGCGGTCGAACCGGACTTCGCGGCGCCCGGCCCCGACGACCGGGAAGTCGCGGCGGTGGCGTCGTATCTGTGTGCGCCGGCCGGAATGTTCGTCACCGGCGCCGCATACGTGGTCGACGGCACGCGCATCGCGATGATCCCGCACAGCCTGACCGAGGCCGGCGCGCTGCGTCAGCCCCGGCGCGCCGGCCGCATCCGGTCCTACACCGGCCGCTGGGCGCCCACCCGCTGGACGCGGTGATCGCGGGTCCGTCGAGACTCGCGGACGCGCAGCCGAAAGCGGCGTTGCCCCCGCGCACCGGGAGTACCGTGTGCGCAGGGGGCTGCGAGTCGAGAGTGACGGTGTGATGCCGGCGGCAGTGAAGGGCACAGTGGGAAACCTGCCCCACGAACTGACGAGTTTCGTCGGCCGTCGCCGTGAGGTGACCGAGGCGCGACGCCTGCTGTCCGTGTCCCGTCTGGTGACTCTCGCCGGGATCGGGGGTGTCGGGAAGACCCGGCTTGCGTTACGGGTAGCCGCCGATGCGAGCCGCGCCTTCGAGGACGGTGTGTGGCTGGTCGAGTTGGGGGAACTGGACGACGACACCACACTCGTCGACGCGGTGTCGTCAGCGCTGCGACTGCGGGAGCAGCGCACGGGGAACCCGGAAGTGCTGCTGACCGAGTACCTCGCCGACCGGCAACTGCTACTGGTACTCGACAACTGCGAGCACGTGGTCGCCGCGGCCGCCGCGCTGTCGGAGACGTTGCTGCGGAGCTGCCCGGAATTACGGATCCTCGCGACGACCCGGGAACCGCTGGCGATCGGCGGGGAGGCGGTGCTCCGGGTGCCGCCGCTGACGGTGCCGGAACCCGAACGCACCTCCCTGCAGGCCCTGCCGCAGTACGAGGCGGTGACGCTGTTCGTCGAGCGGGCGGCCACCGCGGTGCCGGAGTTCGAACTCACCGAAGAGAACCATGTGGCCGTGGCCCGGATCTGCCGCCAACTCGACGGGTTGCCGCTCGCGATCGAGCTGGCGGCGGTGCGGCTGCGGGTGATGTCGGCGGAACAGATCCTGCAGCGACTGACCGACCGCTACCGGTTGCTGACGGTGGGGTCGCGGGGTGCGCCGAGCCGCCAGCAGACTCTGCGGCTGTGCGTCGACTGGAGTCACGAACTGTGCACCGAGGAGGAGCGCGAGCTGTGGGCGCGGCTGTCGGTGTTCGCGGGCGGCTTCGAACTGGACGCGGTGGAGGGAATCTGCGCCGGCGACCTGCCCGTCGAGAACGTCCTCGACGTGGTGGCGTCGTTGATCGACAAGTCGATCCTGATCCGGGAAGAGGTCGGGCCGGCGGTGCGGTACCACCTGCTCGAGACGGTGCGCGACTACGGCCGGGAGAAACTGCAGGAGACCGGCGAGCTCGTGTCGCTGCGGAGGCGGCACCGCGACTGGTACGAGCAGTTGGTGGTGCGGTGCGAGGCCGAATGGATCGGACCCCGGCAGGTGATGTGGATCGGCCGGCTCGACGCGGAGAAGCTGAACGTGCGGGCCGCGCTGCATTTCTGCCTGACCGAGCCGGGGGAGTCCGAACCGGGACTGCGGACCGCCGCCGCACTGTATCCGTACTGGCGTGCCCGGGGACAGCTCCGCGAGGGGCGCCGCTGGCTCGGGCAACTGCTGGGACGACACCCGGGCGGCGCGAGCCGGGAACGGATCGAGGCGCTGTACGTCGACAGCGTGCTCGCGGGCATGCACGGCGACCGGGAGGCCGCGAAGGCACTGGTCGACGAGGGGGCCGTCCTCGCCGAACGGAACGGCGACACGGTCCTGGGCGCCCTCGTGATGCATGCCGCCGGGTGCTGCGCCATGTTCGCCGGCGACCTGCCGCGGGCGCGGGCATGCTTCGAGGAGGCCCTGCCCGTGTTCCGCGACCGGGGCAGCCTGCTCCAACTGACGTGGGGACTGCTCGGGGTGGCGCTGGTCAGCGGCATGCAGGGCGACGGTGCGGTCGCGAAGATGTGCGGATCCGAGATCTTCGCGCTCACCGAGGCCCACGGCGAATCGGTGTATCGCGGCTGGTCGCTGTGGGCGGCGGGAATGGCGGCATGGCAGCGCGGGCACCTCGCCCTCGCCGACGACTACGTCAAGCAGGGACTGCGGCTGTCGCATCTGGTGGACGACCGGATCAGCGCCTGCGGGGCCCTCGAGGTGCTCGCGTGGGTGGCCGTCGGCTCCGGCCGGGCCCGGAACGCCGCCGAACTGATGGGTGCCGCGGCGGCCGTCGCACGGACCGTCGGCAACCCGAGCACCGTCTACCCGAACCTGCTCGTCCACCACGCGGAATGTGAGCAGCAGGCACGGGCCGTGATCGGGGACCGCGCGTTCGACGCGGCGTTCGACCACGGCATCCACACGTCCTTCGACGACGCGGTCGGGCTCGCGCTGGACGAGCGGCGACCCGACGCCGCGGCGTCGTCGAACGGTACGACGCACCTGACCCGGCGCGAATCGCAGGTGGCCGAACTGGTCGCCGACGGGCTGACCAACAAGGCGATCGCGGCGCGGCTGGTCATCTCCCAGCGCACGGCGCAGGGGCACGTCGAGCACATTCTCGCGAAACTGGGTTTCACGTCGCGCACCCAGATCGCGGCGTGGATCGTCGAACACGCGCAGGACCCGCACCCCTGACCAGGCACCCGCGCGGGGCGAAATAGGTATGTCTCCGGGTAGTTCAGCCGCTGTACTTCCGCGCTGCGGACGGGATGCTCATACACGTCCCCCACTCCGGCTCCAGACCGAGGCCCCCGATGTCCACTGATCCCCGAATGCACCGAAAGCCCGACCCCCAACTTCCACTGCCCCCGACGCTCCGTCGGGTGCACACCGCCGACCGGTGTCTCGAGTGGACCGGGGGGAAACATGTGGCATGCGACGCGGTGGGGCAGGATCTCGTGGGGGTGACGGCGTGACCACCGAAAACATGACCCGCTGGCAGGGAATCGCACAGAAGTGCGAACTGATGATCCAGCGGTGCCTCAACTGCACGACCCTGCTCGCGCCGTTGATGGCCACGTGCTCCGCCTGCCAGGGTTCGAACCTCGAGCGGGTCCCGTCCTGCGGAGTCGGGTCGATCGTGTCCTCGAAGGTGGTCGACCGAGGGCACAGCGGCATCGACCGTGGCCGCGCCCCCTGCACGATCGCGATCGTCGAACTCGACGAAGGTCCGTGGGTGTACACCTGGATCGACGGCGACATCCCGGCACCGTCCGACTGCCCGGTCCGGGTCGAGTTCCGTCCGGCGTCGACGGCGGAACAACTGCCGGTGTTCGCCGTCCGCTCCGGTGATCCGCGATGACCGCCGTGGCGACCGAGACCGTGGGCGAACCGGAAGAAGCGTTCGGCACCGAATGGCTGCGCCTGGCGCTGCGCCGGTGCGAGTTGCTCGCGCAGATGCACTCGGTGAGCTCGGATGCGCGCTGGATGATCAGTTTCGCGATTCAATGGGCGCCGTTCGGCGGTGCGAGCGCGGCGGAACTGCTGGAACGATTCGGCGTCAACCGCCGTCGTTTCATGGAACTCGTGCTCGACGGACTCGCACCGAAGGCCACCGACATCCAGAAGATCCGCGCGATGAAAGGTCAGTTGCGTACCTCCCTCGCACAGGCGTGGGGCGTGCAGTAGCCCGGCCGGTCACCCCGGCAGCAGATCGTCCAGATGGATCGGCACCTTCCGCACCCGGACCCCGGTGGCGTGATGCACCGCGTTCGCCACCGCGGCCGCGGCCCCGACGATGCCGATCTCTCCGGCGCCCTTCGACCCCATCGGACCGGCGTGCTCGTCGACGTCGTCGAGGCACACCGCGTCCAGATACCTGATGTCGGCGTGTGTGCTGACGTGATAGGAGGCCAGGTCCTGGGTCACGACGTGGCCGAACCGGGGGTCGTTCACGCTGCTCTCGTGCAGAGCCATCGACACCCCCATCGTCATGCCGCCGATGAGCTGCGACCGCACCGTCCGGGCATTGACGACCCGGCCGATCGCGAACACGCCCAGCATGCGTTCGACGCGGATCTCGCAGGAGTCGCGGCGGACGTGCGCCTCCACGAAATGGGCGCCGAACGAATGGAGCGCGAACCTCTCGGCGTCGGGATTGTCGAGGGTCCCCGCACTCGCCTCCGCACCCGGGACCGGGGTGGTGCCGTACTGGTCCCGGAACGCGCGGGCCGCCGCAACGATCGCACTGCCCCAGGACGTGGTTCCCGTGGAGCCCCCGGCGACCGTCGCCGGCGGAAGGTTCGTGTCACCGATCTGCAGGACGATCGAGTCCAGCGGGCACCCCAGCGCATCGGCGGCGATCTGGGTGAGCGCCGTCCACGCCCCGGTGCCGATGTCGACCGAACCGATCTGCACGGTGTAGGTGCCGTCGGATTCGTACACGATCCGGGCCACCGATCCCGGCGTGGTGTTCGCGGGGTACGTCGCGGAGGCCACGCCCAACCCCACCTGCCACTCCGGGTTCGACCGTGACCGCGCCGTCGCGTCGCGGTCGGCCCACCCGAAACGCCGGGCGCCCTCCCTCAGGCAGTCGGTGAGGCGTCGACCCGACCACGGGCGGCCCGAACTCGGGTCGACGTCGGGCTCGTTGCGGATCCGCAGTTCGACCGGATCCAGTTCACAGGCCACGGCCAGTTCGTCCATCGCCACCTCGGCCGCGAACATGCCCGGCGTCTCGCCGGGCGCACGCATCCACGAGGGGGCGGGCACGTCGAGGGCCGCTAGACGGTGGGCGGTGTGCCGGTTCGGCGTGGAATACATCATCCGCGACGGGACCGCCGACTGTTCGGCGAACTCCTTGATCTTCGCGGACTGCTCGATCGCCTCGTGGGAGAGCGCGGTCAGCCGTCCGTCGGCGTCCGCGCCGAGCCGGATGGGCTGCACCGTGGCGGTGCGATACGCGGAGAGGGCGAACATCTGCTGCCGGGTCAGCGCGAACTTCACCGGCCGTCCGGCCGTCCGCTGGGCCGCCAGCACCGCCAGCACGTTGTGCGCGTGCGGCAGTCCCTTCGACCCGAACCCGCCGCCGACGTACGGGGCGATCACCCGCACCTGTTCGACTTCGAGTCCGAACAGCGGTGCCAGGGTCTGCCGCACGGAATGGACGCCCTGCGTCGAATCATGCAGTGTCAGAACCGGTCCGCTGCCGCCCGGGGTCCACCGGGCGATGGTGGTGTGCGGTTCCATCGGATTGTTGTGTTCCATCGCGGTGGAGTACACCTGATCGACCGTGACCGCTGCGGCGGCGAGTGCGGCCTCGACATCGCCGTCGTCGGTGTCGGTCGGGAACCCGGCGTTGACGTCGTCGGGGGCGTACAGATCGCCTCGGTCGGAACGGAAGTCGGTGTCGTGGGGTGCCTCGTCGTAGTCGACACGGATGAGGCCCGCACCGTGCCGGGCGACTTCCGGTGATTCGGCGACCACCGCGCCGACGAACTGGCCGCGGAAGTGGACCTCGGGGTCCTGCAGGATCGTCAGTTCCCCGTCCGAGGTGTCCGCGAGACGGGGCGCGTCGAACACCGTCAGGACCGCGAGCACCCCGTCCAGGGCCTCCGCGTCGGCCGTGTGCATGGCAGTGACCCGGCCGCGGCCGATCGTCGACAGGATCGGGTACAGATATGTCGGGTCGGCCACGGTGTGCTCGTACGCGTACGACGCCGTCCCGGTCACCTTGTCGTGGGCGTCGAGGCGTTCGGCGGGGGTTCCGATCACTTTCGGCTCGACGAGCGTCATCGGTGCGCCTCCTCGGCGAGTGACCGGAGTACCGACACGAGTACCCGGCGGGTCAGCACGACCTTGAACTCGTTGCCCGGAAGCGGCTGTGCAGCGGCGAGTTCCGATTCGGCCGCCGCGGTGAATGTGTCCTCCGTGGGTGGCGACCCGAGCAGGACCTCCTCGGCGCGTGTGGCGCGCCACGGCCGGTGTGCGACCCCACCGAGCGCGACCCGCGCCGACGTGATCGACGCGTCGTCGACGGTCAGTTCGGCGGCCACCGACACAACGGCGAACGCGAAGGACGCCCGGTCCCGCACTTTCCGGTACGCGGACCGGTTCCCGGCGGGCGGCGGGGGCAACTCCACGGCGGTCACGAGGTCGCCGTGCCGCAGGACGGTGTCGCGGTCGGGCCGGTCCCCGGGGAGCCGGTAGAACTCGCGCAGCGGGATCCGCCGTTCCCCGCCGGTGTCACGCACCACCACGACCGCGTCGAGGGCCGTCATCGCGACGGCCATGTCGGACGGATGCACGGCGACACAGTGCTCCGAGGCACCGAGAATGGCGTGATGGCGGACGTAACCACCGAGTGCGGAACAGCCGGTGCCGGGTTCGCGTTTGTTGCACGGCGTCGTGACGTCCTGGAAATACACGCAGCGCGTCCGCTGGAGCAGGTTTCCCGCGGTCGTCGCGAGGTTGCGCAGCTGTCCCGACGCACCGGACAGGAGCGCGCGCGACAGCATCGGGTACCGGGCCCGCACCACGTCGTGCGCGGCGAGGTCGCTGTTGCGGACCGCGGCGCCGATGCGAAGCCCGCCGTCGGGAAGTGCCTCGACGCCGTCGAGGGGGAGTCGGCTCACATCGACGAGGAGATGCGGCCCCGCCACTCCGAGTTTCATGTGGTCCACCAGGTTGGTGCCCCCGGCGAGGAACGCCGCCCGTGGGTCGGCCGTGACGGTGGCGACGGCGCTGTCGACGTCGGTGGCCCGCTCGTAATCGAAGGGAATCACGCCTCCGCCGCCTGCCGGATCGCCGCGAGGATGTTCGGGTAGGCGCCACACCGGCAGAGGTTCCCGCTCATCCGTTCCCGGATCTCGTCGTCGGTGAGTTCGGGCGGAGCGGTCAGGTTCTCGGTGACGGCACTCGGCTGCAGGGCCAGGAACTCGTCCAACATGCCGATTGCCGAACAGATCTGACCGGGCGTGCAGTAGCCGCACTGCAGTCCGTCCTGCTCGACGAACGCCTGCTGAACGGAATGCAGCACGTCGCCGTCGGCCAGACCGTGCGCGGTGACGACGCGGGCACCGTCGTGGGCGACGGCGAACGTCAGGCAGGACGTGGCACGCCTGCCGTCGAGGAGGACGGTGCACGATCCGCACTGACCGTGGTCGCAGCCCTTCTTCGGCGCGGTGACCCCGAGGTGGTCGCGGAGCGCGTCGAGCAGGGTGGTGCGGGTGTCCACGTCGAGGGTCCGTTCCTCGCCGTCCACGGTGAGCACGATCTTCCGGTAGCGGGGGCTGTCCGCGGCATTCATGGCGGGAGGTTACCCGCGCAGGGCGATCCCGAATCGGGGCCCGCGGTGGTTCCGCCGCCGACGGACTGGGTACTTGCTGAACCCGGAACAGTGGCTGAGCGGAAGGGACGTCATGCGCGTCGAACACATCACGGTGGTCGTGCCCGCCCACGACGAGGAAGCACTGCTGTCGTGCTGCCTCGACGGGGTGCAGACCGCCGCCCGGCAGGTGCCGGTGCCGGTCACGACGGTGGTGGTGCTCGACGGCTGCACCGACGGCAGCGAGGCCGTCGCCCGCGCGGCGGACGTCGAGGTCGTGGTGCTGGGTGCACGGAACGTCGGCGCCGCCCGGCGCGCGGGTTTCGACTCGGTCGCCGCGCGCCCACACGAATGGTTCGCGACCACGGACGCGGATTCGATCGTCCCCGCGCACTGGCTGTCCTCCCAGCTGCAGCACGCGAGTCGCGGGGCGCAGCTGGTGGCGGGCACGGTGACGGTCACCGACTGGTCGGCGTGGCCCGACCACGTCCGGTCGCGGTACGGCAGCGCCTACCGCTCCGGAACCGCCCACGGACACGTGCACGGCGCGTCCCTGGGATTCTCCGCGGACCTGTACCGGGCGGTGGGCGGGTTCGCCGCCCTGCCCGCGCACGAGGACGTGGACCTGGTGCAGCGGATGGTCGAACGCGGAGCGCACGTGGTGTGGAGTATCGACGCGCCGGTGGAGACGTCGGCACGAGCCGACGCCCGCGCCCCACAGGGCTTCGCCACCTACCTGGAGGGACTGCAGGACCGATGAGCACCGACGTCACCCACGACAGCAGCCCGACCCACGCCGCCGTGCGGGCGATCATCCGCTCGGGTGCTGCGGAACTGCCGCTGCCCGGCGGCGGGTTCACCGCGGCCCGGTGGGCGCAGCTCACGGAGTGGTGCCGCCGCGACCTCTCGGTCGGCCGGCTGCTCGAGGCACACGCCGACGCGGACGCGATCCTCGCCGAGATCGACGGCACCCGCGCAGGCCGGGACGAGTGGTGGGGAGTCTGGGCCAGCGAACCACCACACCCGGTCCTGGACGCCACCCACGACGCGAGCGGATGGCGACTGCGGGGAACGAAGGCGTGGTGCTCCGGAGCGTCGATGTGCACGCACGCCCTGGTCACGGCGCGCGTCGACGGGCAACCCCGGCTGTTCGCCGTCGATCTTCGCGAACCCGGGGTCACGCCGGGTCACGGGGGCTGGCGCAATCCCGGGATGGCGGCGACGGACACCGAGACGGTGACGTTCGACGGCGTTCCCGCGCGAGCCGTCGGCGCCGCGGACCGGTACCTCGACCGGGCAGGGTTCTGGCACGGCGGCATCGGGGTGGCGGCGTGCTGGTTCGGTGGCGCCCTCGCCGTCGCGGAACCGCTGCGGGTTCGCGCGCGCGGCGGCCGGGCGGACAGTCACCAACTCGCGCACCTCGGCGCGATCGACGTCGCCGTCAGCGCGACACGATGGGCACTCGAATCGGCGGCCGCGGAGGTGGACTCGGGTCCGCTCGATCGAAGGTCCGCCCAGGTGTGTGCGTTCCGGGTGCGGGGGCTCGTCGAGCGCACCGCGAGCGAGGTGATCGACCGCGTCGGCCGCGCGCTGGGCGCCGCTCCGCTCGCGGCCGACGCAGACCATGCCCGCAACGTCGCGGACCTGCTCGTCTACATCCGGCAATCCCACGCCGAGCGCGATCTCGCGACACTCGGCGAACTCGTCGCGGGGGAGGACTGACCGTGGACAACGCCACCAGATTCCGGGAGACACCCGTAGCCGGCCGGGGCACCCCGGAGCACGTGTGGCAGCCGTGGCTGGCCTCCGTCCGGTGTCCGCCGATACCGCTCACGGAATGCGACCGCTTGGTCGTCGTCGCGCCGCATCCCGACGACGAGGTACTCGGCGTGGGCGCCCTGATGGCCACCGCCGCAACCGCCGGTGTTCCCGTCCAGGTCGTGGCCGTCACCGACGGCGGGGCGTCGCATCCGCAGTCGCCGACCCTGTCACCCGCCGCGCTGGCGGCCGCGCGGATCGCCGAATCGAACCGCGCGACAGCGCTGTTGAGCGTCGGCGAACCACTCCGCCTCGGATTGCCGGACGGGGGGGTGTGCGCGCGCGAACGCGAACTCACCACGCGCCTCGTCGACGTGCTCACCGCGACAGCCCGGGCCAGGGAGGCAGTGTGGGTCCTCGCGACCTGGCGGGGTGACGGTCACCCCGATCACGAAGCCACCGGAAGGGCTGCGGCGCAGGCATGTTCGATTACCGGCCACCGTCTGGTGGAGTACCCGGTCTGGATGTGGCACTGGGCCCGGCCGGCCGATGCATCGGTGCCGTGGAACCGGATGCGCGCACTGGCACCGACGCCCGACATACTGGCGCGCAAACGCCGGGCCGTCGACGAATTCCGCACCCAGATCCAGCCACTGTCCGAGGACCCCCGGGACGCCGCGATCCTCCCGCCGTGGGTGCTGGCGCGACTGATGCGAACGACGGAACGGGTGCTGTGGTGAGCGCGATGGATCCCGGCTACTTCGAGTCGATGTACGCGGACTCGGCGGACCCGTGGGGGTTCGACGACCGGTGGTACGAGCGCCGCAAGTATGCGCTCACCCTCGCCGCGCTGCCCCGTCCGCACTATCGGCGGGCGTTCGAACCGGGATGCTCGATCGGGGTACTGACGGCGCAGTTGGCGAGACGCTGCGACCGGGTCGTCGCGACGGACGTGGTGCCTCGCGCGTTGGCGAGCGCGCGGGACCGGGTGCGCCGTGAGGGAGTGGCCGACCGGGTGGACCTGGACCGGGCGTCGCTCCTGGATCCGTGGCCGGCAGGCACCTTCGACCTCGTCGTGCTCAGCGAGGTGCTGTACTACCTGACGCCCGCAGACCTGGGCATCGTGCTGGGGCGGGCCGTCGACGCCCTGGAGGAGGGCGGCACCCTCGTGGCGGTGCATTGGCAGCATCCGGTGCCCGAATACCCGCAGACCGGCCACGCGGTGCACGACGCCGTCGCGGCGCGCGACGGCCTCCGCCGCGTCGGGTCGTACCGCGACGCGGACTTCCATCTCGACGTCTACACCCGGGGTGCGACGCCGTCAGTCGCGGCGGCGGAAGGGCTGAGCTGACCGGTCGGCGCTCTCACTGTTCGGGCAGACTGCCGGTCTCCAGGAAGATGACACGCCTGCCGATCTCCACCGTGTGGTCGCAGAACCGCTCGTAGAAGCGGCCGAGCAGGGTGATGTCGACGGCCGACTGGACACCGTGCGGCCAGTCCTCCGCCTGGGTGATCGTGAACAGGCTGCGGTGCAGGTCGTCCATCGCCTCGTCCGCCGTCAGCAATCCGCGGGCGCGCTCGGGGTCGCGGTGCTGCAGCACCTGTTCGGTCTCCCTCGCCTGCGCGACAGCAACGGTGCCCATCTCGGTGAACACGTCCCGTACCTCGTCGGGGACGACGTAGTCGGGATGCCGCCGGCGGGCGATCTTCGCGATATGCACGGCGAGACCGCCCATCCTGTGCAGATCCGCGGAGATGTGGAGCCCGCCGACCATGAATCGGAGATCGTGAGCCACCGGCGCCTGCAGCGCCAGGAGCGCGAACGCACGTTTCTCCCAGTGCGCCGCGGCATCGTCGAGCTCCGCGCTCACATCGATGACGTGCTCGGCGAGCTCGAGGTCGGCCTGCAGCAGTGCGTCGCTCGCCTCCGACATCGCGGTGACGGACAGCCGGCACATCGCAGCGAGATCGCCGGACAGGCTATCGAGATTTTCCGCGAAACGGGTACGCATCGGCTCAGCCTAGGGGTGTGCTGGGACAAGTGCCTCGCTCTACCGGGGGTCGGCGTGGGCCAGCTTCCGGTACCCCTGGGCACCCGCCCGGTCGACCGCCGCCTTGACCAGGCCGAACACGATGCCCTGCACGGCGGCCGCGATCAGCACTTCGCGGGTGCTGCGGGACAGATCCTTGGGGTCGGGAGCCTCGGATTCGCCTGCGACACGCTTCCACACCTGACCGAACACGGCGCTCGCCGCCAGTCCGCCGGCGACACTCGCAGCCAGCGCCAACGGTTTGTACATCACTTTCGATGCCGCACTCATGTTCCCGCCCTTCGCATTCGATCCCGTCGATCGTTCTCCGCCGGTCGAGTACCCGAATTCGCCGTCCTCACACCGCCGCGGTCGTGACCGGGGGATTGTTTCGTTCGACGCGTCGTTGGGGAAAGCGTTCCGTATGACCCAGGAATCAGCTGGAGAGCCGACTCGCATCGTCGTCGTGGGCAGCGGCTTCGCCGGATTCGAATGCGCCCGCGCTCTGGCGCAGCGCCTCCGGGGGACCGACGCCCGCGTCATCATGATCTCGCCCCACGACTACATGCTCTACACACCGCTCCTGCCCGAGGTGGCGGGCGGAATCCTGGACGCGAGGTTCGTCACCGTGCCGCTGTCCGAGGCGCTGCCGGACGTCGAACTGGTGACGGGCCGGGTCGACGCCGTCGACTTCGAGGCCCGCACCGTGCACGTCACCGACTGCGAGCAGGGTGTGGAGCAGGTGGCATGGGACCGGGTGGTGCTCACCCCCGGATCGGTGACCCGACTGTTCGACATTCCCGGCCTCGCCGAGCATGCCAGGGGACTGAAGACGCCGGCCGAGGCGCTGTACTTTCGCGACCAGCTGCTCACCCAGATCGAACTCGCCGAGCGGGACACCGACCCCCGGGTCGCCGACGCCCGCCGGACGGTCGTCGTGGTCGGTGCCTCCTACGCGGGCACCGAACTCACGGCCCAACTCCGCGCCCTGGCCGACGAAGCAGCGTCCCGCCGCAACCTCGACCCCGCGAAGATCCGGTTCCTGCTGCTCGACGCCGCCGACAAGGTGATGCCCGAGGTGGGCGAGAAGCTGGGAGACAAGGTGCTGGAGGTGCTGCGCTCCCGTGGTATCGACGTGCGACTCGACACCACCCTGACGGAACTCGGACCCGAGCACGTCACCCTCGACGACGGAACCGTGATTCCCACCCGGACGGTCGCCTGGGTGACGGGGGTGACCGCCAGCCCCCTCGTCGACACGCTCGGATTGCCCACCGAGAAGGGCAGATTGACGGTGCGCCCCGATCTGTCGGTCGACGGGCATCCCGACGTCTTCGCGGGCGGCGACGCCGCGGCCGTTCCGGATCCGAAGAACAGCGGATCGATCACCCCGCCCACCGCGCAGCACGCCGTCCGGCAGGGGCGGGCCCTCGCCCGCAACGTCGCGGCGAGCCTCGGCGTGGGTGACGCGGAACCGTACACCCATCGCGACATGGGTCTCGTCGTGGATCTCGGCCCGGGGTTCGCGGTCGCCAATCCCTTCGGCATCCGGCTGTCGGGGTTCCTCGCGAAGGTGGTCACCCGGGCTTATCACCTCTACGCCATGCCGAACGCCGCCAACCGCTGGGCGGTCGCACTCGCCTACCTCACCGATCTGATCTTCCCGCGCCCACTCGTGTCGATCGGGCTGGTCACCGATTCGGAATCACGGTTCGCGTCCGGGGAGGAAATCGGAGCGCAGGCCTGAATTGTCGGAAAGGAACAGATGATGAGTGACACCAAGAAGGAGTTCGTGGCCCTCCGCCTCGACGAGGTGATCCACGAATGGGAGGCAAACGCGCCGGCCGGCGGTTCGGGTTCGGAGGGGCCGCTGGTGACAGCCCAGCGCCATCGGGCCGAGATCGACAACGCGAGCGACGACCGGGTCGACGAGATCGCCGAGGCGTATCCCGACATCGCGCAGGCGTGGTCGTCGCGCGGCGCCTAGTTCCCCCAGAGCTCCGACAGCGGACTGGACTCGAGGTGGTCCAGTAGGTCCTGTGCGTCCTCGAACACGGCCACCGCGCCGGCTGCCGTCAATTCGGCGCGGGAGATGCCGCCACTGAGGACACCGACGAACGTGACACCGGCCCGGGACGCAGCCTCGGCGTCCCATACCGCGTCACCCACCATCACCGCGGAGTCCGCGGACACGGACGCACGGTCCAGAGCCGCCCGCACCACTCCGGGATCCGGTTTCGCGTTATCGACGTCCGCGGACGAGGTGGCGTGTGCGATGCACGAGTCGACCGACAGGATCTCCCGCAACACATCCAATTCCTCCTCGGGGGCGGAGGTGGCGAGGACGACCTGCACGCCGCGCCCGTGCAGTTCACGAATCAGTTCCCGGGCTCCGGCCAGCGGCCGCATGCTGTCCCGTGCGCCGAGGTAATACGTACTGTGGAGGTCCTTCGCACGATCCCCGAGCGTCTGCGCGTCGTCTCCGAGCAGCGATTCCAGGAGCAGCGACGAATCCAGCCCGATCCCACGATGCACCCGCCACGCGTCCACGTCGTGCCCGACCTCCCGGAACGCCCGTTGCCACGCCCGCACGTGCAGGTAGTTGGAATCGACCAGCGTGCCGTCGACGTCGAACAGCGCCGCTCGGGTGGGAGACAGGGATTCCGCAGTCATGCGCTCGAGCCAACCACAGGCCGGGGTCGGTGGCCACCGCGACGCGGATCACGTTTTCGATGCGGCCGGGGAGGGTAAGCGCGGAGAGTCGTCAGGTACCGATTCGAGGGAGTGGTCGTCATCGAAGCACATCGCGACACGTCGGCTTCGGCTTCGGATGTATGGTCCGTCCTCGCCAACGGGTGGCTGTACCCGTCGTGGGTGGTCGGGGCGTCACGGATGCGTGCCGTGTCCGCCGACTGGCCCGCGGTGGGAAGCCGTCTGCACCATTCCGTCGGCGCCTGGCCCGCACTGATCGACGACTCCACCGAGGTGCTCCTCTCCGAGGAGAACCGTGAACTCCGGCTGCTGGCGCAGGTGACCCCCACCAAAGCGATTGTGCGTCTTCGCCTGGAGCCGCGTGAATCCGGTTGCCACCTCCAGATGTCCGAGGTCGCGGCCTCCGCCCCGTTGACCTGGGTTCCGAGGATGGCACAGGACCTGGCGGTGCTCCCGCGCAATCTCGAGTGCCTGCGCCGACTTTCGTTCCTCGCCGAGCGAAACACGAAACCCTGACATCGTGACCGTGCAGACAGTCGACGCCGTCGTCATCGGGGCCGGGCCGAACGGGCTGGCCGCGACGGCCACCCTGGCCGCGGCCGGCTGGGACGTCGTGCTCCTCGAACAGCAACCCGAGCCGGGCGGCGCAGTGCGGTCGGCGGAACTCTTCCCGGGTTTCCGCACCGACCTGTTCAGCGCGTTCTATCCGCTCGCGGCGGTGTCTCCGGCGATCCGGCACCTCGACCTCGGGGGAGTGGGACTGCGATGGACTCAGGCCCCCGCCGCAGTCGGGCACCCCCGGCACCCGGACGACGACGATGCCCCGATGATCCGCCGGGATCCGGCCGACACCGCGGCCGACCTCGAGCGCAGGCAACCGGGGGACGGGCAGGCGTGGCTCCGGCTCTTCGAGCAGTGGAAGGACGTCAAGGAGCCGTTCCTCGACACGCTGTTCCGTCCGTTCCCGCCCGTCCGGGGACCACGCCGGCTGCTGTCCCAGCTCGGCACCGCGGAAGCCCTGCGGTTCGTGCGTTTCCTCATGCTGCCTGCACGCCGGATGACGCACGAATTGTTCGACGGCGAAGCTGCCCGAGTGTTGTTGCTGGGTAACGCAATGCACGCCGACACCCCCGTCGACGCGCCGGGAAGCGGGGTCATGGGATATCTCCTGACCATGCTCGCGCAGGACGACGGGTACGTCGTCCCGGTCGGTGGCGCAGGCGCACTCTCGGCCGCGATGGCGGAGCGGGCGAGACGAGACGGCGCACAGGTCCGCTGCGGCGAGGAGGTGACCTCGATCGAGGTCGGCGGGGGAGCGGCCACCCACGTTCGGACGGCGGGCGGTGACCGCTACCTGGCCCGCCGCGCCGTGCTCGCCGACGTGTCGGCGCCGGCACTGTACGGACGGCTGCTGGATTCCTCGGTGGTCCCCGCAGGTGTGCGCGCCGACCTCGAGAAGTTCGAATGGGACACCCCCGTCGTGAAGGTGAATTACGCACTCGACCGCAAGATTCCGTGGCGGTCCCGGAACCTCGAATCCGCCGGAACGGTGCACCTCGGTGCCGACGACGACGGGCTGGTCCGCTGGATGGCCGACCTGACGACGGGGATCATCCCGGAACGCCCGTTCCTGCTGTTCGGCCAGATGACGACGTCGGACCCCAGCCGCTCCCCGGAAGGAACCGAAAGCGCCTGGGCCTACACACATCTGCCGCGGGGGATCACCGACGACGAATCTGCGGAGCTGCTGGCGCACCGCGTGGATGCGATGCTCGAATCGCACGCGCCGGGGTTCGCCGAGCGCGTGGTCGGCCGGAACGTACAGCGTCCCGGCGACCTCGAGGCGAGTAACGCGAACCTGCACGGCGGTGCCGTCAACGGCGGCACCGCCCAGTTGTATCAGCAGCTGGTCTTCCGTCCGACGCCTGGTTCGTCCGGGCCCTACACCTCGATCGACCGGTTGTACCTGGCCAGTTCCGCCACCCACCCGGGCGGTGGTGTCCACGGGATGTGCGGGTACAACGCAGCCCACGCCGCCCTGGCCGACCAGGGACGGTGGGGATGGGCGCGGAAGAAGGTCCGCGGCCGCATCCTCGACCTCGTGGTCACCCCCGACGGGCAGCGATCGCCGCGGCACCGCTGACGGTCAGGAACGCTCGGCATCGATGCGGGCAAAGAGCCACCGCGGACCGACCGTCCGAGCCCCCAGCGCCTCGACTCGGGCCCGGAGCCCACGGTCCGCGGTAACGACGGTGATCGGCCGGTCGCTGTCTTCGGCGGCCGCGGCCACCACGTCGACGATCGCGTCGTCGCCCGAACCGGGTGCCGCCACCACCCGCAGACCGTCGAATTCCCGATCCGGCTCCCCGGTGACCGCGGCCTTCGCCGCACCCTCGATCACGACCACCACCTCGGCCGGCCGGTCCAGATGCTGTTCCAGGGCGCCCAGTTGAACGAGCAATCGGCGGGCCGCACCGGCGCGATCACGCCACCAGCCGTCAGGACGCGAACCGACGACGTTCGCCGCATCCACCACGATCAGCGCAGTCCCGTCGTCGGTCACCTCCACAGTTTGCCCTTTCCGG
Source organism: Rhodococcus sp. NCIMB 12038 (assembly GCF_002165735.1). Classification (NCBI taxonomy): domain Bacteria; kingdom Bacillati; phylum Actinomycetota; class Actinomycetes; order Mycobacteriales; family Nocardiaceae; genus Rhodococcus; species Rhodococcus sp. NCIMB 12038. Next base: position 134,115 of record NZ_NHML01000008.1, on the reverse strand, counting down.
GCAGCTGTGGATGCTATGACAGTGGTGACGGCGCGTCATGGCGAGGAGGCCGAAATGGACGTCCGCTTCATCTCCGACGACGGTGTGCGTTCTTGTGCGGCGACCGAACTGACAGAGTTGCTCGACCGGCCCGACGGATTGGTCTGGGTGGACATCCCGACCTGGGACGATCAGGCACACGAGACGTTGACGACCGTCTTCGATTTTCATCCTCTCGCCGTCGGGGATTCGATGAACCGCAATCAGGTGCCGAAGGTGCACCGGTATGTGGACCATTTCTTCGTGGTTCTGCACGCGCCGCAGTCGGGCGCACACGGGCACGTGCACTACGTCGAACTGGACCAGTTCATCGGTGCCCGCTACCTGGTGACAGTGCACGGCCCCGTGAATCCGGCGATCGATCCCTCGACGGCGATGGTCGAGGTGAATGTGGTGCTGGGCAGGCTGGAGTCGGGCAAATTGCGGCCCGGCACGGCATTCGAGTTGTCGTTCGCGCTCCTCGCCGCGTTGACGGCACGGATGCGTGCTTACACCGCCGAACTGACCAAGGACGTGTGGAAGCTCGAGCAGCAGGTCACCGGCGGGCACCTCGGTGATCCGGAGACCTTTCTCGACGAGATGTTCCGGGTCCGGCACGGTCTGCTCACGGTCGGCACCATGGCCGCGTTGAGCGGGGAGGTGTACGGCAGGATGGTCACCATCGAGGCATTCGGTACCGGTAAGGGCCGGGACCTCCTGCTCGATGCGGTCGATCAGTTCCAGCATCTGACCGTGATGGCCAGAGGACAGAAGGATTACCTGCAGGGCACGATCGAGTTCTACCAGGCGCGCACCAACACCAAGATGACCGTCGCCGCCGAGCGACTCGCCGTCATCGCGGCCGTCACGCTGCCGATCACCGCCCTGTCCTCGATCATCGGGATGAACGTCATCGTGAACGAACGGACGCAGTGGCCCTCCGTCGCCGTGATCGTGCTCGTCATGCTCGCAATGTCCGGGGCACTGCTCGTCTGGGCGAAGCGCAAAGGCTGGTTCTGACGCGAAGTGTGATCCGCTTTCCTCGAGTGTCGAGCGATCGGATGCCGCGGTCATGTCGTCACCGAAGCGCCGTGGGAGGCTTGGGCTGGGGGAATACCGATTCGAACGACCACCCTCGGCCCGGCCATCCGGCGTGACGCGCACATACGAAAGGGGACGCCGCTGATGACCGTCCGAACCGTGAACACCGAGGCAGGGCGACTCTCCGGTGACCACACCGACGGGGTCGCCCGCTACCTGGGAATCCCCTACGCGGCAGCGCCGGCGGGCGAACTCCGATTCGCACCCCCGGGCCCGCCCGAACGATGGACAGGCACCAGGGACGCTACTGTTTACGGCGCGACCGCACCCCAGCCGCCATTGCACCCCGCTCAGGCGTCTCTGGCACCGCTGGTCGGGCCCGGATGGGTAACCGGAGACGGCAACTACCTCAATCTCAACGTCTGGACACCGGACCCCGGCACGACTGGGCTTCCGGTAATGGTCTACCTCCACGGCGGCGGGTTCATGATCGGCTCGGGTACCGCCCCGGCGTTCGACGGCACGTCGTTCGCGCGCGACGGCGTCGTCCTGGTCACCGTCAACTACCGACTCGGGGCGGAGGGCTTCCTCGCGCTGCCCGGGGAGGTCACGAACATCGGATTGCGCGACCAGATCGCAGCATTGCGCTGGGTACGCGACAACATCGCCGGATTCGGTGGGAACCCGGACGACGTCACCGTCTTCGGCGAATCGGCCGGCGGCACCTCGGTCGCGTTCCTGCTGCATTCCCCGCCGGCCGCCGGACTGTTCCGGCGAGCGATCGTCCAGAGTGGCCACGACGAGATGGCCCGCCCGCTCGAGCTCGCCGAAGAACTCACGAAAGCACTCGCCGCCCGGCTCGGCACCTCCCCGACAATCGGAGCGTTCCGAGCATGCTCCGCCGTCGATCTGCTGCGCGCGCAGGGTGCCGTGCTCAGAAACGCATCCCGCCCAGATTTGCGCGACGACAAGGGTTTCGACCCGGGCCACGGTCGCGCGCTGTTCCTCCCCGCCACCGGTGACGACGTCCTCCCCGACCCGGTCGGAGTTCCGAGCACACACTCGCGCGGCGTCGACCTGTTGATCGGCACAACGCTGGAGGAAGCCAACCTCGGTTTCGGTGCCGACGAGTTCGCCGCCTTCGACGCGCACGACGCCGTAGCCGAGCTGGCCGCCACCTACCCCGATGCCGAAGCGCTTCTCGAACGACACCGTCTGCACGACCCGGCAGTCACGCCCGCACAAGCACTCACAGCTGCCTACACGGACCTGATGTTCCGATCACCGAGCCGCCGCACCGCGCGCCGTCACCCGGGCCCCGCCTACGTCTACGAATTCGCATGGCGATCACCACTGCACGGCGCCGCACACGGCCTCGATGTCCCCTTCGTCTTCGACACCACAGATGCATGCCGCGGCCTCATCGGCGACGACGCACCCGACGCGCTCACCCACGCGATGCATCGAACCTGGCTCGACTTCGCGACCCATGGAGATCCCGGCTGGCCCACCTACGACAACGCTGGGAAAGCGATGAGATTCGATGCCGACCCCCATCTCTGCGAGGACACCGCTCCCGACGGCATCGGCGCTTGACAGGGTACGGCCGTTGCACGAGGTCCACATCTGGCAACTAGCCACGGGCGGGAGCACACATCTCTCAGGTGGCTGTCCGTGGCAACCGCGCCTGAATCGACGTCCCGACGCGCGGATCGGTTGCGTGGCCGGAAGGGGGCGCCGGCGACCGGGGAGGCGTCCTTGGGGCGATTGGGGACGGCGGCCACTGGCGCGAAGGGCATGTTGTGATGTACAACGTACTCGTAAGTTTGTGACTCAGGTCACTCAGTCGCTATTACGGGGTACGCCAGCACATGACCCACACCACGGTGGAACAGCACGATCAGCGCACGACGTCGCCGTCCTGCGCCGAGGAGCCGGCACGCCGGCACACGCTGCGTCCGACCGTGTACATCGCTTCCGTCTCGGCCGCGACCGCGACCGCGCCCGCCATCGTCGTCACGGGGTCCGTTCTCGTCGCGGTGGCCACTTCCGTGTCAGTGCTCGCTGCCGTTGCACTCGCCGCGCTCCTGATCTGACCGTCGTCCGTATCGCGGACGCACCCCTCGACCACCCCGCGGCTCTCGCCGACGCGGAAGACAGAAAGCACTGGCAATGAACACCTTCACTCCCGTCTCCGCTCGCAATCGTGGCTTCGCCCCTTCCCGCGGCTCGATGAGCACGGTGGAGATCAAGAACCGCATCGAAGCGATGTTCCGCGAGGACGACGACCGCGAGTCGATTGCGATTCGGCCGGAGTAGGGCGTCGGCTCTCACGAACTCTCGCCACGCACCTCGTCGCGAAGGTGCGATTCGGCCGGAGTAGGGCGTCGGCTCTCACGAACTCTCGCCACGCACCTCGTCGCGAAGGTGCGAGTCGAGGGAGACCCGCACGAGGGCGGCCGCCAGTTCCGCGACCCGGCCGTGCGGGACGAGGTCGGACAGTGCGTCGGGATCGTCCGGTAGCCCCAGATCGCGCGCAGACTCGCGCGCCCGCATGTCGAAGTAGGGGCGCACCCACGGCCACACGTCCTGCACTTCCCGGAGAAAGATGTCGGCGCCCACCGGGCCGATCCCGTCGAATTCGGTCAGTAACCGGACCGCGCCGGAGGTCGCGTGATCGCAGGCGCGAGCCAGCCGCCGTAGGTCGCCGCCGTACTCCTCGTCGACTCGCACCGCGGCGGCGTGCAGACGGGTAGCCGTGCTTTCGTCGTAGCGAACGTAATTTCCTCGGCCGAGCGCAGAGATCATGGTGCGGCGGTCCCCCTCACGCATTGCGCGCGGGCTGCGCAGTCCCGCACGAAAGAGTTCCCTGGCCGCCGAGACGGCGATCTCCGAGGAGATTCGCGTGCTCAGAAGCAGCGACAGCGTCAGTAGTTGGAAGAGCGGTGTGGGAGTGTCTTTCAGGGTGATGTGCGACGCGGACGCGTATGTGGGGCCGGCCTTGTCGAGAAGCCGGCTCACGATTTCCGCAGCGGCGGACTTCGCACCCGCACGGGTGGGTTGATTCCCAGGCATCGCCGCTCCGATCAAGTGTGCGCGATCTTCTCCACCCTGTCGAACGCGTCGTGGACCGTGCTGAAGGTCGGAATCGTCGCGCTCAATCCGATGGCCTCGATGGGGCGCAATACCGCACGATTTCCCGCGAGCGCCCACGTAATGTGCTGCCGCCTGGCCGATTCCGCGAACTCGGAGAGGATCGACAATCCCGACGTTCCGACGAAGTCGACTGCCGTCATGTCGACGATGACGCGTGAGAAGGCGCCCCCGTCGGTCAGATGAGCGAGGGCAAGCGCGAAGGATGGTGCAGCGAGCACATCGATGTCGCCCGAGATCCGCCCCACGGTGGCGTCGGCGAACGGTGCGAATTCGACGGTCATGCGCAGACTGCGGTCGTGAAGCGCATCCCGTGTGGAGTGGGCGGCGGGTGACGCAGTCGGGGGAGTGCGGTGGAACGACATGCGTGACAGTTTCATGACCCCTCCGATCGCGTGCAACCTTGTCGGTCTCAGTGCGCTATCGGCGGAAAGAGCGCACCGGCAGGAGGATCACAGTGGCATGGGAGTGCGCGGAAATCCGTCCACCGCGCACTGCTGCGGCCTCCAAACAAACTGCGGCTGTGTTCTCAACCACGCGCGATCAACACTACGTCGCCACCAGGTGGGCATCAACCGATTGTCTACACCGCCCGAACTCAGTCGAACTTCGAGTTGTGATGCGCGATGACTTCCCGTGCGACGCCTGTCAGCTTGATGTTCATATCCTGCGACGTCTTACGCAACAGGTCGAACGCCCTGTCCTCGGAGATGTCGTGGAAGGCCATCATCAGTCCGATGGCTTTCCCGATCTCGCGGTTGCTGGCGAGGCCATCACGTAGCGTCTGCGCTTCCTCGTGTTCGTGCAGCGCTGTCAGGGTCACCGCCGCGAACGCCGTGATCAGAATCGCCTGATCGATCGACTTGTCGGTGAACTCTCCGGGGTTGTCCGCGAACAAATTAAGTGCGCCTACCTTGCGTCCGCGGATCACGAGCCGGAACCCTGCGGCGCCTCGGACGGGCGTCTCGGCAATTGTGCGCCGGGCGAGCCGCGGCCACTGCGTCGACCGAGCGAGTTCGGTCTCTACCTGCGGTGCGTCGTTTTCGATCGCGTCGAGGCAGGGGCCTTCCTGCTCGGCTCGCTCGAGTGCATCGACGTGCGCTGCGACCTCGTCGCTCGCCGCCACGGTGATGTGACGATCATTCTGCTTCAGCATGAGGCTGGCATGCGCACACCCGGGAACCAGAGTCGCCGCGGCATCGCAGATGGCCTGGTAGACGTGATCGAAGTCGTCGCCGTTGTACACCATCTCGGCCAGCTTCGCGAAGACAGCACTGGGACTGTCGCCCCCCATACGTCCCGTCGCCGAGAGTTCATTCGGCATGACTAGCCTCCCGAGGTGCGACAACGCGGCGTGAACCGGGCGCCGCAGTTCGAGCGACGTCCGCCCAATTCTGCCAGAACGGCGACAACCACCGGTGGATCGAGCCGACGGCACGACCGGGGACCGACCCCGGTCCGACTACTGCCGCGGCTGCGACCGCTGCGTACTATCGAACGTATTTTCGACCCCCGATCCGCCATCACGACCACATCCTTTCGCCGAAACAAGGGCGCCACCACGGCACGTAACGGGGCGGGTTTGTGCGCGGCGTGCAATTACGCGAAGGAAGGCGACCGGACATCACTACCGGTCGGCGGCCCCACGACTCCCGTCCGCGGCGCGGAGGTCGGAAATCGAGACGATCCTCGTCGCGCATCTCCGAGCGTCCTGAAACGACGTCTGCCAGGCACCGTGTAACACCGCTGCGGCGTTGCGCGACTTGTCTGTTAACGCGTTGACACCTACTCGGGTGTTCGGCACGCGCCACGAACGGATGGGGTAGACCATGAAACGTCGTGTTTCAGCACGCAAGGTCGCGCATCGACGGAGGATCGCAGGCAGTCTGGTCGCCCCTGGCGCACTGGGACTGGCGGCGCTGCTCGCGACACCGTGGTCGAACCCGGGCTCACCTGCCACGACGGCGACAGCCTTGACCGCAGCGGCCTCGGACGCGTGCTACGACATGGTCAGCATCGCCGTGGCCGGCCGTGGTGACAGCCCTAGGCCGGGCACCCACCAGATGCTCGTGGCACCCGACGGCACGCCGCTTCCCGCGTCGTACTCCAGCAACTACGCCAGCCCCTGGATCGATGAGGTGGTGAACGCGCCGCAGCAGTCCGTCGGCGGAGGGTCCTACGCCGCGGTGTACGTCGAGTACCCGGCGAACATGAACTCTTACGAGGACGCCGTGAACGCCGGCGTCGACAACGCCGAAACTGTCATGCGTTCCATTCATGCGTCGTGCCCGGACACCAAGTTCTCGATCGTCGGCTACAGCGAAGGCGCCGACGTCGCGAGACGGGTTGCGATGGAAGTCGGGAATCAGGACGGCCAGGACGGTTCGTACGACATCCTCGATCCCGCTTCCGTTGTCGGTGTCGTCATCCTGGCGGACGCCGGCCGCACCCTCGGCGAAGGAGCATTTCCGGGCGCCGAGAACGAATTCCGCAATCCTGACGGTTTCGATCTCGCCTACCAGTCGGGTCAGACCGGCACCGCCGGACGCGGTGCGCTGCCCGGGACGTCCGGCAGTTTCGGCGCCTTGGACGGGAAGGTGGCATCGTTCTGCTCGGAAGCCGATCTGACCTGCTCCGCACCCGAGAACATCGCGCTGCTGCAACTCGCCATCAACGCGGGACGGCAGTTGAACATCGACGCGCTGCAGAAGGAGGGCCTGACCCCGGCGACGGGACAGGATCTCGCGGTGGTACTCGGGCAGATCGCCCTCGCCGCGTTCGCGGACATCCAGTCGCAGGACAATTGGATGCAGTCCGACGAGACGTTCCTCGATGTGTTGGTCAAGGTGTCGGATCCGGCATACAAGCCCGCCGATTCCGCTGCGACGCAATCGAACACGCAGGCCGGTCCGATCTCGTCCAATCAGGCGGTCGACTTGGTCTACCTGCCCGCCAAGGTGCGGAACGAAATCATCGGGTTCATCGCGGACAATCAGAATACGATCCAGGTGGCGATGAGCGATCCGTACCAGCAGACGCTGGGTGAGGGGACGGGCCACCACTTCGACTACTGGCGTGATGCGAACGCAGGAAACGGGAAACCGTTGACCTCTGCACAGTACGCAGCGGCCTGGCTGACACACCTCGCGCAGGAAGCGGAGAAGGGCGAGGCGCGCACGGCTGCTGCGGAGCAGCCCACCGCGAAACTCGCCGCCGCCTCGACGAAGGACGCGGAAGCGGCGCAGGTCGCACCCACCACCACCACCGACGCGAAGAAGCCCGAGTTGGCGAGCAACCCGGCCGGCAACTCGGTCAGTGCAACCACGACGACCCCCAGTGCACCGGCACCCACGACGCTCGCATCCACGACGTCGCCGGAACCCACGACAGCCGCGGAGATGGCCGCCGCAGCAGCAACGACGTCGCCGTCTGCGCCGCAGGCCGTCTCGGAACCCTCCCCGGTGACGACCACCACGGCGGAACCCACGACGACGCCGGCAGCGGAGTCGGTTGCGGCGACCACGCCGGTTGTCACCACGACGACTGTGCAACCGGCGGCCGGGTGAACGCGGTCAGCCGCGGCCGGCCTCCCGCGCCGCCCGTTCGAGGCGGGCCCGGTAGTTCTCCCACCACGTGCGCTCTGCGGTAGGCACGTTGCCGTTGTCCGCTCTCAGTCCGACGGTTCCGTCGACGAGTTCCCGGACGATGTCGGCGTGCCCCGCGTGCCGGTGCGTTTCGGCGATCACGTGCAGGAGAATCCGATGCAGCGTGACGTCGCGGCGGTCTTCCGGCCAGTGCCGTATCCGGCCGGGCGCGTCGAGCGGCAGCGCCCGGATGGTGGCGTCCGTGTGCTCCCACGCCCGGCGGTACAGGCCGACGACGTATTCGCGGGACTCGTCGGCGGTTGCCCACATGTCCGCGTTGTCTTCGGCGTCGTCGGTCACCCACGGTGGGAATTCGACGGATCGGCAGAACGGCTCCCCGAAGTAGCCGATCTCGACGCCGGTCAGGTGTTTGACCATCCCCAGCAGGTTCGTGCCGGTCGCGGTCATCGGTCGGCGGATGTCGTACTCGGACAACCCGTCCAACTTCCACAGCAGGGCATCTCGTGCGGCCTGAAGGTAGTCGTGGAGGTCCGCCTTCGGATCGGTCAATGACCTTCCTGATCGGTCAACGTTTCGCCTTCGAGTGCTTTGACGCGCCGCCGTTCGAGGAGAACCAGGACGGTGCCGAGCACGAGGCACAGGACGCAGGCGATTCCGCCGATCAGCGCCCAGCCCTCGAATCCGTAGCCCGCCGCGACCAGGGTCAACCCGAGCACGGCGATTCCGGCGGCGATGAGGATGTACCCGGGCCAATTCCGGCCGTCGGTGATCGCTTCACCGACGTGGTTGCGCATGGTATGGGCGTCGTCCTGTGGACGGAATTCGGAATTCAACTCATGGCTGGGCCCGTTGTCCGGCTGATACGTCACAACATTCCTCCTGTGCTCGAGCGGCGGTTCGGGTTTGTCAGTCGTTTTCGGCGTCGGCGGAGTCCTCCGTCAACTCGGGCGCGTTTTCTCTAGTGGCCATGCCGCCGTCCTTGCCGTGATCGGCTGGGCCCGGGCGGCCACCTTTTGGTTCGTCCTTCTCGCCGTGCGTGCTCTCGGACACGATCACCCTCTCCTTCCGCTGCCCCCGTTTCGCCTACCCGGAAGCCGTCGGACCAAAACGCGGGCTCACCGGTGCCGCGACTGCAGGACTGCGGCGAAGCCCCAGAGTCCGCAGAACATCGCCAATGCGACAGCGGCGGCGACGGCTCCTGCGAGGGGTGAGATGACGAAACTGAAGATCAACGCCACCACACCGATCAGTGCCAGGCCGAGGGTGGCGATGCCACAGATCGCGAGCCGATGCGAGGCCGCGACAAGTTCGGGGAGTGCGTGCCTGCGGAACAGCATGCGGTGCAGACCGACGGGCGCGACGAGCAGCATCGTCGACGTCACCGACAGGGCGACCGTCGCCAGATAGATGCCGACCTCGCTGTCCGTGAGGTCCTCGAACCGTTGCTGGAACGGCAACGTCAGCAGGAAGCCGGTGAGCAGTTGCACACCGGTCTGCACGACGCGCAGTTCTTGGAGAAGACCGCTCCAGTTGCGGTCGAGCCGCTGAGTTTCGGTCTCGTGGCGGGCGCGGTAGTTCCAGTCGGCGTCGTCGCGCTCCGGCCCTCGACTGTCCATTCCTAACGAATACCCCATTGTGGACGCGAGACCACTGGTTCACACGAAATCGGCGGATCGCGTGACGGTGTGGCTTCGTGGGTATCACGAGATCCGGAGACCTGCACGGTTCCGGCACGGACAGGAGGGGCACAGATGCGGTTGCGGAACAGTGATCCGTCCTCGGCGGGTATTCGCCGGCGACGGCGGGGCCGAGGCTTCTCCTACGAGGCTCCCGACGGGTCGTCCGCCGTGTCGGACGACGACAGGGCGCGCATCGACGCTCTGGTCATCCCGCCCGCGTGGCGGAAGGTGTGGATCTGTCCGCACGCGAACGGTCATATTCAGGCGGTCGGTGTGGATGCCGCGGGACGCCGCCAGTACCTGTACCACGAACGGTGGCGGCAGGAACGCGACGCGGAGAAATACGACCGGGTGCTGTCGCTCGCCGCGCGCCTGCCGGAATGGCGGGAGCACGTGGGGGAAGCGCTGCGCCGCCGAGGCCGGGGGAGGTACCGCGTCGAGGCGGTCGCGCTGCGGATGCTCGATCGCGGTGTCCTGCGGATCGGTGGCGAGGAGTACGCCGAGGAGCACGGTTCACGGGGTGTCGCGACACTGCTGCGCGAACACGTCACCGTGCGGGCCGACGAAGTGCAACTCGACTTCCCGGCCAAGAGCGGGGTTCAGCGGACCCTGGCGTTCGAAGACGCCGCCCTCGCGACCGCCCTGCGTTCGCTGTTGCGTGCGGACGCGCCGCCGAGCGATCGGCTTCTCGTCTATCGCAGGGGCGGCAAGTGTTTCGAGGTACATGCCGACGACGTCAATGCCCGGTTCAAGGACGTGGCGGGGGACGAGTACACCGTCAAGGATCTTCGGACCTGGCACGCGACCGTGATCGCCGCGGTGGCGTTCGCGGACATCGGTGCCGCCTCGTCGAAGCGGGCCCGCAGTTCCGCGGAAACCGAGGTGATGCGCGAGGTCGCGAGCGTACTGGGTAACACCCCGCAGGTCGCGCGGACGTCGTACGTCGATCCGCGGGTGATCACCGCGTTCGACTCGGGGCACACCATCGCGTCGTCGTTGCGGCGAGCCCGGCGGGCGTCGTCCGAGGACGCAGAGCGGGAAGTGGTGGAGAGGGCGGTGATCCGCCTGCTGGGGCGATGACCGGGCCGGGGCACGCAGAAATCGGGCCTGCCCATCGTGTGACAGGCAGGCCCGATTCCGGAAATCAACGCGTCACACGTCGCCCGGTGACGAGCTTGACCAGGAACAGGAGTATCACCGCGCCGAGGAGGCAGGTGAAGAAGCTGAACCAGAGACCGCCGCCTTCGACGTCGGTGCCGAAGAGGCTGAGGATGAAGCCGCCGAGGAGTCCGCCGACGATTCCGACGACGATGTTGAGGATGATCCCCATCTGGGCGTCGGTCTTCATGATCTTGCTGCCGATCCATCCGGCGAGGCCGCCGATGATGATCCAGCCCAGAATTCCCAGTCCTAGCACGTATCAGTCCTTTCAGGGTGAGTGCCACCGGCGGTCGCCGGTGTCAATCGGAGCGGAGACGTTCGGTGCGTGCCGGGTTCCGGCCCGCAGCGTGTCACTGTTCGGCGCGCTGGCGTGCTTCTTGCGCCTCGGCCTTGCCGCGGGCCTTCTCCGCTTCGGCTTCCTTCGCGGCGGCCTCGCGCTGGGCGGCGGCTTTGTCCTGCTGCGCCTTGCCCTCGCGAGTGAGGTCGTCCTGGCCGGACACCGCGCCCGCGGCTTCCTTCGCTTTGCCCTTGACGTCTTCGACGACGCCCTTGACGGCTTCTGCCGGTCCGCTGTTGTTCTCAGCCATGTTCGTCACCTTTCGGTAGTGGGTAAGAGGGTTGTCCGTACTTAACGCGCTTGCGAGGCGGCCTGCTTCTCGGACTGCGCACCGTTGGTGGAGAGGCTGCCGCCGGAGTTCTCGAGGTGGGCGCGCACGAACCACTGGAACTTCTCGAGTTCGCCGGTCTGGCCGATGAGAAGGTCCTCGGTGATCGGGTCGAGGTCGCCCGTTTCGGCGATCGCCTTGCGGTTGTCCTCGACGACGCCGCTGTACACGAGGTCGAGGGCACCGAGGTGCGCCTGCGCCGTGTCGCGGTTCACGGAGTAGTCGTCCCACGTGCGGTCGCGGGTGATGGCGGCCGGTGTGCCGTCGGGCGACTTTCCCAGGGCGGCGATGCGTTCGGCGACCGCGTCTGCGTAGCCGCGCACCAACTCGACCTGCGGGTCGATCATCTCGTGCACGCCGATGAAGTTCGGACCTACCACATTCCAGTGAACGTGCTTGAGCGTCAGATGCAGATCGTTGTAGGCGCTGAGCCGCTTCTGCAGGATGTCGGCGACTCGCGCTCCCTGCTCGTCGGAAAGACCCGGCACGGTGAATTTCGACATTCTCGGTCCTCTCTTTCGCTTGCTGACTGCCTGCGGAACCCCGGGGCGTGGATGCCCCGTTCGGTCGCCTGCGTGTGGGGGCGGCGCCTGGTGAACTCACCGCGTACCCGTGACGGAAGGTCTCGAATCACGGGCCCCTACCTCGCCGGCGACTTCTGTTCGTATCGGCGAACGTTGTCGACTCGATCGCTGAAGTTCCGACGCCTCGACCGTACTACAAAATCTATGCCTGGCAAATCAGATCTTCTGTGGTCGCCAAAGCGGATGCGTTGTGTCCGCCAGATCTCGATTGTGCAAACGCTCGGCGCGAACCGCCCCGTACTCGAAAGAGACCCACTATTTTCGGGTTGATCGGGTTGATTCGACCAGGGGGTCGACAGTGTGCACGCCGAGGAGGAGCAATGCTCAACGTGACTCTGCTCGTGGTTCTACTCGTTGCGAGCTTGGGGGGCGGCGCCGCGCTCCGCGGCCTGGCCGATCGGAGGGCGGCACGATGAGCACCGGCGACACACTGCCTGCCCGTCCGTCGACGGCCCTGCAGACCGGCACGGTGCGATGGTTCAACGTTGACCAGGGTTTCGGCTTCCTCGCGCCGGCCGACGGATCCGACGACGTCTTCGTCCACATCTCCGAAATCGCCGGAGACGGTCACCGCATCCTCGTCGACGGGCAGCGCGTCAGTTTCACCGTCTGCCGCACCGACACCGGCAACCAGGCACGCGACGTCCGGATCGCCTGAGACCCACCGAATCGGGTTCGTCGAACCACACGTCAGGAACACATTCGGGACACGTCCGCGCTTTCGTTCGCCGGCGGGTTGAGGGCCGCGGCAGCTGGGTACGCTGCCGAGAGTCGCAGAAACCGACGACACAGACGTGGAGTGCAGATGGCCGAGGTCGACGAGGTTAGACGAATGAAAACGAGATCCGGTGTGCCCGTGGAACTTCGTGTGGCGGCGGAGTTCGAACAATTGCCTGTGGTGCGCGCCGTGGCGGAAACTCTCGCCGTTCTGGGAGACTTCACGCTCGACGACGTCGCCGATATCAAACTCGCCGTGGACGAGGTGTGTTCGGAACTGATCGCGGCTACGCCGGGAAGTGCTGAACTGACGTGCTCCTTCGCGGTGACGGAAACCGGGTTGCACGTGACGATCAGTGCACCCCTCAGCCGGCGTGGGGTGCCGAACCGGGAGAGTTTCGGGTGGCACGTGCTCGAGACGTTGATGAATGCGGTGTCGGTGTCGGAGGGACCTGTCGGCAACGGGTCCGTCGAGCGGACCGTGGCGGTGGAACTGGTCAAATACCGGGGCACCAACTAGTGTCACCGGTTTCGGAACGCAGCGAACGGCACCGTCCCGGCAGAGACGACTACAAGGACGTGGCGCCCTCGGTGGCGCACCTGCGAACCCTGGAGGCGTCGTCGCGGGAGGCGTCCACGTTGCGCGACGAGATCATCACCCGTTGCCTTCCGCTGGCCGATCACATCGCCCGCCGGTTCGGCGGTCGCGGCGAGGCGCACGAGGACCTGCTGCAGGTCGCCCGCCTCGGGCTGGTGAAGGCGGTCGACCGCTTCGATCCGGACCGCGGCTTCGACTTCGTGTCCTACGCGGTGCCCACGATCATGGGTGAGGTTCGCCGGTACTTCCGCGACACCGGGTGGTCGATGCGGGTGCCCCGGCGCATGCAGGAACTCCACGCGTTGATCGCCAAGGCCGTCGACGAGCTGTCGCAGGAACTGGGGCGGTCGCCGTCGGCGAGTGAGATCGCGGCCGAACTCGAACTCGACGTCCGGGAAGTGTCCGAGGGCCTGCTCGCGAAGAATGCCTACCAAACCTTGTCGATGGATGCGGCCATGGGAGATGACCCCGACGACCTTCCCCTCGCCGAGACACTCGGCGAGGAGGACCCGGAGCTCGCGAACGTGGAGAGTCACGCCTCGGTGCGGCCGGCGCTGGAGAAACTTCCGCCGCTCGAACGCCGAGTGCTGATGTTGCGCTTCTTCGGTTCGATGACCCAGACGGAAATCGCGCAGCGCGTGGGCGTCTCACAGATGCAGGTCTCGCGGATCCTGGCACGCACCCTGTCCGGGTTGCGGGAGCAGTTGGGCGGCGGCTGAGCGGACCGGATCGGCTCGTTCGAACCGCTTCCGGTGAACCGGCCGCGCCCGGCGACGGGATCGGTGGACGAAGTCGGTTCCCGGGTCGAGTAAAGTCTCCTCGACGGTAGAGACAACTGCTGCGTTCGTTCAGTGGGTGTCCTGTCGGTTACACCCGGAATCCGAGGTGTATCCGAGAATGGCCGAGACTGCGGGTGAGCACCCTGAGTCGATGTCCCCCGATCTGGACGGGGCGACGATCGCTGCCCAATTGGGCTCCTTGGCAACCGCGTTGGACGAGTTCAATCGGAACTCCGGTTCACAGGTGGAGATGGGCCTGCTGCTGCAACGGGTCTGCGAGCAGGTGGTGGACGCGCTCGCCGGCGCCGACATGGCCGGAGTTTCGTTGCTGCGCGACGGCCGCGTCGAGACCGTCGCCTTCACCGACGAGGCGGTCCGGCAGATCGACATCGAGAACTTCCAGGCCATCGACGGCGACTACTTCGGTGTCGCGGGCACACGGAAGGTCGTCAAGGCGAGACTCGGGGAGGCCGCGACCCGGTGGCCGTCCCTCGCCGACAACCTCGACCAGGCCGGCATGCGCAGTTTCCTGTCCGCACCGCTGGCTGTCGACGAGGCCCTCGCCGGCACGCTCAACATCTACGGGCAGGGCGATCACGGTTTCAGCGAACTCGACGCCGTGGTGCTCCTCGTCTACACCACGGCGATCGAGGGGCTGCTCAGGAGCGCGCGCAGCGTGGAGTTGGCCAGGAACGAGGTGACGGGCCTCACGCGGGCCATGAAGAGCCGCGCCGTCATCGAGCAGGCCAAGGGGATCGTGATGGCACTGCGGGGTGTGTCCGCGGACCAGGCGTTCGACATCCTCGTCGCGCAGTCGCAACAGGAGCACGTCAAGTTGGCGGAGGTGGCGCGCCGCATCGTCGAATCGGTGACGACGAATCCGGAGTGAGGCGTGGCGGGGGCGGTAATCAGTCGGTGATGACCGGGGCCAGCGCGCCGAGGAAGGACCGCGCCCATCGGTGCACGTCGTGGTCGAGCACCTGCCGGTGCAGCCGCGACATGCGCCGCCGCCCCTGCTCCCGCTCCTGGTCGAGTGCGGCGACGATCGTGTTCTTCACGCCGTCGAGGTCGTGCGGGTTCACCAGGTAGGCGCCCCGGAGTTCGGCGGCGGCCCCCGCGAATTCGCTGAGCACCAGCGCACCGCCCAGGTCGGCCCGGCAGGCGACGTATTCCTTCGCCACGAGATTCATTCCGTCGCGCATCGGAGTGACGAGCATGACGTCGGCGGCGAGGAACAGCGCGATCAGCTCGCTGCGATCGACGGGCTGGTAGAGGTAGTGCACCACCGGCCTGCCGATCTGACCGTGATCACCGTTGATGTGGCTGACCTGCTCCTCGATGGAACTGCGCATCTTGATGTAGTGCTCGACGCGTTCGCGGCTCGGGGTGGCGAGCTGCACCATCACGGTGTCGGACGGGTCGAGGCGCCCCTCGTCGAGGAGTTCGCCGAGCGCCGACAGCCGCAGGTCGATGCCTTTCGTGTAGTCGAGCCGGTCGACGCCGAGGAGTATCTTCCGGGGGTTCCCGAGCTCCCGGCGGATCTCTTGGGCTCGTTCGACGATGGCGGGGTCGGTGGCCTGCTCGACCAGTTGCCGGGCGTCGACGGAGATGGGGAACGCACCGACCTGCACGACACGGTCGTCGAGCGTCACCCGGCCGAGTGCGCCGCGCACCCCGACGCCTGCCGTGGTGGCGTCGAGTTCCAGCAGCCTGCGGGCCAGGAACAGGAAGTTGTGGGCGCCCCCCGGCAGATGGAAACCGATGAGATCGGCCCCGAGAAGCCCCTCCACGATCTCCTTCCGCCACGGCAGCTGCATGAACAGTTCGACCGGCGGGAACGGGATGTGAAGGAAGAATCCGATGGTCAGGTCGGGGCGCATCTCCCGGAGCAGGCGCGGCACCAGCTGGAGCTGGTAGTCCTGCACCCACACGGTGGCGCCCTCGGCCGCGGTGCGAGCCGTCTCCTCGGCGAAGTGGCGATTCACTTCCAAGTAGGTGTGCCACCAGTCCCGGTCGAAGACCGGGGCCACCAGCACGTCGTGGTACAGCGGCCACAGCGTCGCGTTCGAGAATCCCTCGTAGTACCGCGACACCTCGTCCGAACTCAATTCCACCGGGTACAGGTCGATCCCGCCGGAGACGATCGGTTCGACCTTCGTGTCGGGCACCCCGGGCCAGCCCACCCAGGAACCGCGGTCCCGGTCGAGGAGGATCGGCTCGAGGGCTGTGACGAGGCCTCCGGGACTGCGCTTCCAGCGTGTCGTTCCGTCGTCGAGGGTCTCCATGTCCACGGGCAGCCGGTTGGCGACCACCACGAAGTCGGACGTGCCGTGCGGGGCGGAATCAGTCACGCGGAGCGCCCACCCCGCTGTATTCCGCCGGCGACCAGCCGGAACGCGTCCTCCAGGTTTGTGCAGAAGGGGATGGACGCGGCCATGTTCATCGCGGTCAACGGCCTGCGGAGAGCGTTGTTCCCGGTTACTGCCCACGGCACGGTGAGCCGGTGCGCGCGGGCGGACATGATCTCCAGGATCGGCAGCGCCGACGCACACAGGAATTGGACGTCGGAGAGGTCGAGCACGAACGGTAACCGCTCGTCGATTGCTTCCTCGAGATGACTTCCGAACGATGGAAGTGTGGTGACGTCGATGTCGCCGGAGATCCGGACGACCAGGATCCCGCCGGCACCCGGCGCACTGTCGACGGCGAGCCGCCCGTGTTCCGGCTCCGCCGCCCAGCTGAACAGCGTCGTATCGGTGGCGGGGTCGGTGGGTGTCGGCAGCGCACTGAGAACGGATTTCATGTCGTTTCCTCACGGTCGAGCAACGAAGGAGACAGGCACGAGAGAAGGCGCGGGAACCGTGCCCGTCCATTGCGGCTGGGGGCTCAACCGTGCAGGTCTCCGACGTTACCTCATTCTGCCGAGGGTGGCAGGAGGCTTTCCGACTTCGGGTCTCCGCCGCGGCCGGTCCTTATTATTTTCGGCTGCGCCACTGCACTTCTCGCCAGGCCGCCGCGGCTCTACGGTCGACGGCGCCGCTTTTTGTGCGAACTGTCGCAGAACGGGGCGATGCTCGTCCGCCCGCACCGGCACAGTGCCACGGTGGCCCGATCGCCGCCGATCGGGTTACCTTCGGTGTCGAGGATCCGCGCCGCACCACGCACCAGGAGCGGGCCGTCCGGGCAGACGGTGATGGTCACGTCGGATTCGTCGGCCCCGGATATGGGAATGGAGTTCATATGACCACTTTGCACTCTCAGTCGGCGTCGGGCACGGTGCCGCGATCGGGAACGTCCATGCCCTGTCCGGCGCCGCGCGGTCCCGTCAGCGGTTTCCTGTTCCCCATTCTGCGCGGAGACGCCGCCGATGCCGAGCCGTTCGTGGTGGCGGCGCGCGCCCTCGCCGCGGCGGAGCGCGACGACCCGCGGGCCTTCCTGTTCGACGAGGACGCGCAGATCTGCCTGACCGCCCTGTACGAACTGCATCTGCAGGGAATCGCCGGGGTCGACGACCGGTGGGAGTGGAACAGCGACCTCATCGCCGCCCGGTCGGCGCTGGAGGTGCCGTTCGATGCCGCGATCCGCGCGCTCGCAGATCCTCCGACGGGCGTCGACGACGTCGTGGCGGCGCTGTGGGAGATGACCGCCCCCAGCACGGCGCCGGGACTGTCCGGGCACATGGCCCACGACGCGGATCTCACCCAGTTCCGGGAACTGCTGATCCACCGTTCCCTCAACCAGTTGCGAGAGGCGGACGTGCACACGCTCGGCATTCCGCGGCTCGCGGGCGCACCGAAGGCGGCGCTGGTGGAGGTGCAGTCCGACGAATACGGTGGCGGCAGGCCCGAGCGCATGCACTCGGCGTTGTTCGCGACGACGATGCGCGAACTCGGACTGTCCGACGCGTACGCGCACTACGTCGACGCGGTGCCCGCCGTGACGCTGGCGTCTCTGAACGCACTGTCCCTGTTCGGACTCCACCGCAGTCGTCTCGGCGCCCTGGTGGGGCACCTGTGCGCGGTGGAGACCACGTCCGCGTTGCCGAGTAAGAAGTACGCTGCCGGTCTACGTCGGCTCGGGTTCGGGAAGGCGGCCACCCTGTTCTTCGACGAGCACGTGGAAGCCGACTCCGTGCACGAACAGATCGTGTGCCGGGACCTCGCCGGCGGGCTCGTCGCCGCACGGCCGGCGGTCGGCGACGACGTCCTGCTGGGCGCCGCGGCATGCCTGGCGTTCGACGATCTGGTCGGCGACCACGTCACCGCGTGCTGGGACCGCAATCGCACGTCTCTGCGGCAGCCGACCGGATAGCGGTCAGGTGCCGGACGCGGCGACCGCGTTCTCCAGATCGGTCAGCGACGTCTCCAGATGCGTGATGATCCGCTGGAGGTGCGGAACGGCGTTCCGGTCGCCGACGACCCCGACGTCGAGCTGACCGGACCGGCTGGTGAGGGTGATGCTCAGCGCCTGACCGCCGAGGACCGTCGGCGCCGGGTACACCGCGTCCAGGCGGGCGCCGTTCCAGTACCGCGGCCGCGACGGGCCCGGCATGTACGAGATCATGACGTTGAACGGTGGGGGAGTGTCGTCGACGAACCGGCGGACCGGCTCGAGCAGGATCGGGCTGATCGCCAGCGCGCTCATCACCTGGAACTGGGTGTGGCTCAGCGCCCCGAACACCCGGTTGGTGTGCTCGACCGATTCGCTGATGCGGGCGAGGCGGGCGGCCGGATCCGATTCGTCGGTGGCCAGCCCGACGACCATCGCGCCGACCCCGTGGTCGCGGCCGCGCGGTCCGATCATGGTGCCCCCGAGGTCGAGCGGGACCGGCAGCATCGCCGTCAACGGCGCCTCCGGCAGCGCGTACTGCTCGAGGAGATAGTGGCGCAGCGCCCCCGAACACATGGCGAGCACCACCGCGTTGATGGTGGTGCGGGCGGCGGCGGCCACCGACACCAGTCGCCGGATCGGCCACGACCGCGCCGCCAGTTTCCGGGCCCGGCCGACGGGAACGTTGAGCATCGTCGGCGGTGACTGCAGGGGAAGCGTCAGATGCTGGTCGCGGACGCCGTCGTACGCGACTTTCGCGAGCGCGGGCAGCACCCCGACGATGCTGGTGGCCGCCCGCACCCCGGCCCGGACCGCGGCGACGGGCAACGCGGATTCGCGCCGCGACGTGCCGGCCATCCCGGGCATCCACGGTGCGGGGCAGTCGCGGGCGTCGGGGTCGGTCGACAGGGCGTGGTGGAGGAGCCGCAGCCCCGCCGGTCCGTCCATCAGCGACAGGTGGATCTTCGAGAACACGGCCGTCCGCCCGTCGGCGAGCCCCTCGATGACGTGGATCTCCCACATCGGGTGTTGCGGATCGAGCGGCATGCCGTGCATCTGGGACACCAGCGACAGCAGGTCCTCCATGCGGCCCCGCCCCGGCACCGCCGTGTGCCGCACGTGGTAGCCGAGGTCGATGCGGTCGTCGAACGACCACCACGGGTAACTGGCGCCGCGCAGCGGGCGGACGGCGCGCCGGCGGAACGTGTCGGACGCACCTTCCTGCGAGATCAGTGCCTCGTACATGACCCGGGCGTGATCGGGTCCCGAGTCGCGCGGCGGTTCGAACAGTTCGAGTGCACCCATGTGCATGGGATGCGAGGGTGTTTCGAACAGCACGAACATCGCCTCGGTGGGACTCATCACCGACATGCAGCGCCTCTTCTCATGCTCGGGACACGACCCCGAGCATGCCCCGGCGCATCCCACGTCTCCAGGGTAAGCAGAACATGGAAACTTCTTCCACAGGGCCGTTTTCGCGCCGCGCCTGCTCAACGCCGGTCGAGCTGCGGAAACACCGTCTCGCGGGCGAGGAGCAGGACGGCGGCGGCCACCGGGATCGCGAGCAGCGCGCCGACGATCCCCAGCAGGGCCCCGCCGATGAGGACGGCGACGACGGTGACCATCGGGGGCACCTTGACGGTTCTGCCGATGATCCGGGGAACGAGGAGATAGTCCTCGAACAGGCGGAGGGCGACGAAGAAGACGATGGTCGCCAGCGATACCGGCAGCGACACGGTCAGGGCGACCAACGCCACCACGACACCGGCGAGGGTGGAACCGACCACCGGAATCAGATCCAGCACGGCGACGAGGACGGCCAGCAGCAGCGGGTAGGGGACATCGAAGGCGACGAGCCACACGAACGTGAGGACGGCGGTGATCAGCGAGATCAGGAGGTTCCCGAGCACGTAGCCGCCGACCTTCGCGAAGATTTCGTCGCCGATCAGGATCGTGCGCGGTCGCCGCGAGTTCGGGGCCAGGCGGTACAGGGAGGACCGGATGTGCCCGAAGTCGGCGAGGAAGTACGCGGTGAGCACGACCACGATCACCGTGCCGCTGATGGCGCTGAACACGAACTTGCCCGCGCCGACGAGCCCGCCGAGCACGACCGGCACATTGCCCGCATCGAGCGCCCGGCGCAGTTCGTCCTGCAGATGGAAGCGGGTGCTCAGTTCCTGCAGCACCGGGTAGCGCTGCTCGAGGTGGCCCAGGTAGTCGGGGGCGTTGTGGACGAGAGCGCCGCCCTGCGTCACCATCGGCGGGATCGCGGCGGCGAGAAACCCGGCGAGTATCGCGAACGCGACGACGAAAACCGTTGCGACGGCTGCCCATCGGGGAAACCCGTGCCGCACCAGCCAGGACACGGCCGGTTCCAGACCGATCGCGAGGAAGGCGGCGACGGCGATGAGGACCAGCACCCCGCGGGCCGCGAGAACGACCTCGATCAGCGCGTACGTGACGGCAACGCCGCCCCGGCCATGCCGATGAAGAACGGGGACCGGCGGTCGAACCGCGGGCCCGGTTTGCCGAGTGGATGTTCCGCCGTGCTGATGCGCGCCGCGCCCTGCTCCGCGGCGACGATCGGCTGCTCCTGCGCGGAGGAATGCGGTTGGGCCACATTGTCGTCGTGGCCTCCGGCGCCACCGGTCACGGTCGTTTGACGACTCTGTCCCGCCGTCCGCCACCGGCGGCGGCGTTGCCGATGCGGGGACAGCGATCCGCGGCGGCCGGTGCGGCGGGGCCGGGACCGTGCGCGGCAGGCATTGCCGGTGTGGACCGGCAGTAGTCGTCGATCAACTCCACCGCACGCTCCGCGCACACGGCGGGCGGCGGTGTTCGGCCGAGGCCGAGGCCGTCGATCACGATGACGCTGCGGCGGCCCAGTCCTTCGACGCCGAGCGACCAGCCGAAGGTCCGGTTCCAGGCCAGCACGGCGTTGCGACCGGGCAAGTAGTGCAACCGGAACGGCAGCACGAGGACGGCGTCGAATCCGTCGCAGTCCCACCAGTCGATGGAATCGGCGTGAACGCTCCTGGCCACCGTGTGGATGTAGTCCCGAACGGTACGGGTGTCGGCAATGCCTGTTCCGCTCTTCATGGTCCACCCCTCAGCTGTTTGACGATCGACATACCCGGCCCCGCGACAGTTGAAACTTCACCCACCGGGTGTGCTCGAGGGGCGCAGCGCGCCGGTCTGCGGGTAGCCTCGCCGCATGCCGTACTTGGAACGCTCGGGTGATGTGTTCGTCCTGTTCTTCGGGGAGGAGGGCGAACGGGACAGCGAGAACGCCTTCCACCCGGACTGGATCGCGAGTGTCGATGGTCTCCTCGATCGCGTCGAGCAGCACGACGGCCCCGCCGCGCTGGTGACGACCGCGGTCGGGAAGTTCTACTCCACCGGTCTCGACACCGCCTGGGTCCTCGCCAACACCGACAAGCTGAACTCCTACATCGACCGCGTGCAGGCCCTGTTCGCCCGGATTCTCACCTTCCCGCTGCCCACCGTGGCCGCGCTGACCGGGCACACCTTCGGCGGCGGCGCCATCCTCGCGGCCGCCCACGAC
This sequence comes from Rhodococcus sp. NCIMB 12038, assembly GCF_002165735.1. Lineage (NCBI taxonomy): Bacteria > Bacillati > Actinomycetota > Actinomycetes > Mycobacteriales > Nocardiaceae > Rhodococcus > Rhodococcus sp. NCIMB 12038. Next base: position 112,221 of record NZ_NHML01000008.1, on the reverse strand, counting down.
CACCGGGTGATGCGGGAGGACCGCGGCTACTTCTGCCTGCCGGGGATCACCATCGGCGCGAGCTACGCGCCGGGCAGCATCGCGCTGCTCGCGGCCCGCCTGCCCGCGCGGGCGGTGCACACCGCTCTGGTGACCGGCCGGCGGTACGGCGGCACCGCGGCGAAGGAACTCGGATTCGTCGACGAGGTCGCCCCCGAGCAGCAAGTGCTCGCCGACGCCGTCGCACACGCGCAGGGACTCGTCGCGACGCGTGGCCGCACGCTCGGCGAGATCAAGTCCTCCCTCTACGCCGACGCTGTCGCCTCCCTCCGCACCCCGGTCGCGAACCTCGAGACGCAGGAGGCATTGAACGGCGGCTGACGCGTCACCATGCACACCGAGGGGTGTCTTCCGGGAAAACGGGTACTACTCCCGCGAGGAGCGGGGCGTCGGGCATCCGTTCCCACGGCGCCCCGGAGGCAACCATCATGAAACGCGTACTGACACTTGTCCTGCCGATCCTGCTGGCCGCCTTTGCGCTGGTTGCGTGCGGTAACGACAGCGACGACTCGTCCGCTTCCTCCGAATCGGAGCACACCGGGGACCACATGATGACCGACATGCCGTCGATGTCGATGCCGATGTCCATGCCTGCGGGTGCACGGGAGATCGTGATCAGCGACTTCAAGTACACGCTGCCCGGCACATTTGCGCCGGGAGAGCAGGTCACCGTCCGCAACGACGACACCGCCGAACACACCGTGACCGCGGACACCGGTGACCTGTTCGACGTGGAGGTCGAACCGGGCGCGACCGCGACGTTCACGGTGCCCGGCCAGCCGGGCACGTTCGCCTTCCACTGCACCTACCACCCGAACATGGTGGGCACGCTCGAAGTTCGGTGACCCCCCGTCAGTCCAGCGGCTCGATGCGGAACACCTCGCACCGGTAGGCCGCGGCCGCGATTGCCTCGGGAGGGAGTTCGCGACCGTCCCGGCCTCGAGAAACATGGTGACCCCGTGCGGCACCCGGATCGGGAACTCGGGCAGGATCCGGGCCCGCTCCGACACCGGCAGCGGGACCAGCCGTACCCGCTCGCGGCGACGCCCGCCGATGCAGGCAGATGATCACCATGCTGACGGGGCCGAGATACCACGGCGGCAACACTCTCCCCGTTCGGCGCACCACGGCATCGACTATTCCGAATCCGTCGCGCTCGTGGCAACCGCGTCGGGCCGAGCGGGCTGATCGCTGTCCCGCCACCAGCAGAAGACGAACAACGCCAGTGACGCGACGAGGGTGGACACCACCCACACCGTGAGGGCGATGTCCACCCACGACCCGATCGGCGGGCTTCCCGGCAGGATTCCGCGCAACGGCACGACCGCGAACAGCATCGCCGCCATCCAGCCGAGCATGTCGGTGTTGACGGCGCGTTTGCGCCGGAACGTCTGCAGCGCGACGAACGCGGCGAGCCCCGCGAGGATCGTCATCATCAGCAGGAGGATGCCGGCGTAGATCAGGTTGCCGCCCGTGCGTGCGAACAACAGTGCGGCGCCCGTGCCGTTCCGCGAGAGGTCCGTGTCGACGGTCACCGCTTCGGCCCGCGCCTTCCACCCGTCGACTCGGCCGTCCACGAGGAGACCAGTGGGCAGCAGTGCACGGTCGGCGCCTGCGCCTTCGTAGGCCTCCACCACCATCGGGTTGACCTCGAACCGGTCGAACGGCCAGTACGCCGCGTTGCCGGTGGCGATGAACTCGGTGTCGAACGTCGTCGGTGCGGCGCCCGCACGGAACACGATCTCCTCGTGACTGGTGCTCGGGAGGAGCAGCAGCGTGATGTCCCGATTCAGCGTGTCGCCGTTGGCGTGCAGGTACTCCTCGCCGACGGCGATCGTCACCTCGGCCTGCACCCGGTCGGTCGTCGGCTGAAGCGACTTCGCCGTCACCAGGACCACGACCTCGTCACTGCTGCCCTCGAATGGTCCCTCGTCCTCGCCGGTGCGGCTGCTCAACCCGTACACGGTGAGCGACGCCGCGTAGATCAGCGCGAGGAGCAGCGCCGGGGCGACCCATCGGAGGCGGGGATGGTGGGAGTTCATCGGCGGCGGATCACAGGGAAGCGGTGCTGACCTGGGGGTCGATCAGGATCTTCGCGTGCACCTCGGGGTGACCCAGCGCGGCGAACGCGGATTCGACCCCGGGCAGGCCGACCGTGCCGGTGATCAGCGGTGTCGGATCGACCTTTCCGTTGGCAAGCATATACAGGGTGTCGCGGAATTCGCGGGGGTCGTAGGCGACGGCGAAGCGCAGTTCGATCTCCTTGTCGACCGCGAGCGCCGGCCGGAACGTGTCCGTCTCCATGCACACCCCGACCACGACGACGCGGGACCGCAGCGGCGCCCCGGCCAAGATGCCGTCGATGACCCCGGGCATGCCGACGCATTCGAAGACGACCGGCCCGGACGGGGTCGCGCCCACCGCGTCGGCGAGGGTGAAGGCGTGCCACCACGGCAGCCTCGGGATTCGGCGCAGTTTCTCCATGGTGTCCAGTCCGAGGCCGAGCACATCCGTGATCGACGTCGTCTCCCGACGTCGCGGGTACGACGTCCAGGGCGACGCCGCGGCCGGGTCGACGACGACATCGGCACCGCACTGCCGGGCGAGTTCGCGGCGGCGGGTGGAGAAGTCGGCGGCCACTACGGTCCGGACACCGGTCGCCTTCAGCATGGTGATCACCGCGAGACCGATCGGGCCGCACCCGATGACGATCGCGTTCCGGCGCTTACCGACGTCCCCCTTGCGCACCGCGTGCCACGCCACCGCCATCGGCTCGGTCAGGGCCGCCTTCTCCGCCGTCAGACCGTTCGGGACCGGCAGGGTCATCGATTCCTGCACCACCACCTGTTCGGCGTAGCCGCCGGGCGCCGACGCCGACAGGCCGGTCAGGTGAATTTCCGCTCCGGTGCGGACGATCGGCAACGCCACCACCGCGGTACCCATCGGCCACCGCTTCCGGCAGCCGGGCCCGTAGCCGGCGACGGTGCCGCTGAACTCGTGACCCAGCACCACCCGCTGGTGGGAACGCATGAAGTCGCGGTAGCCGGTCTCGGCCGCCAGTTCCGCCATCTCGTCAGCGTGCATGCGGGCGTGCAGGTCCGAGCCGCAGATCCCGCACCGGGACACGTCGATCAACACCTGACCCCTGGCCGGGACGGGAGCCGGGACGTCACCCAACTCCAGGCGAGTCCCGGTGCAGACGACTGCCTTCATGGTGACTCCTCGGGGTGCGGCGGGGTCGGCCTCAGTTCCGAACGTAGAACACTCCCGCCGCCGGGACACGACGATTGCCGAATGGTCCAGGGGTTGTCTAGGTCCGGCCGCGGGTGTAGACCGACAGCATGAGCGTCCTCGGTCAGATGGACTCGTTTCGCCGCGTCTTTCCCACCGCCCGCCGCAACCGGGCAGATCTGTTCCGCTGGATGCGACGCCGACCGCAACTGCTCGCGGCCGTCGGATTCCACGAGATCGCGCTGGCGGCGAGCGCCCGGGTCGACCCTCGGTTGAAGGCGCTCGCCGAGATCAAGGCGGCGGCGCTGACCAACTGCGAGTACTGCCTCGACATCGGGTCGGCGTTCAGCCGTGCCCTCGGAGTGAGCGACGTCCAGTTGCGCGCCCTGCCGACATTCCGCGAGAGTTCCGCGTTCGACGACACCGAGAAACTGGTCCTCGAGTTCGCCGAGGCGATGACACGCACCCCCGCCCACATCAGCGACGACCTGCGGCGTTCGCTCCTCGCCGCCTTCTCCGAGGCCCAGCTGACCGAACTCGCCGCGGCCATCGCCTGGGAGAACCACCGAGGACGCCTCAACCAGGCGCTCGGCGTGCGGCCGTCGGGGTTCTCCGACAGCGACTTCTGCGCCGTCCCCGAACAGTGACGTGAGCGTCGACCTCACTTCCGGACGGTCAGCGGTTGCGCAGCCGCGTCCACCCGTCGAGCACGTAACCGAGCCCCATCCCGAGCATCCACGTGTCCTTCGCAATCGCGGTGCCGTTCTCGTTCGGCCAGATGCTGCCGGGGTTGCGCAGTGCGGGGGTCCTCGCGTACATCGCCACGAGACCCCCGGAGAACCCGGTGAGCGCAGCCCCCGCGACGGCGGTGGGCACGAACGGTACGAGTAACGCTACGCCCGTGCCTATCTCGGCGATCGACAGCAACTTGATGAATCGTTCCGGCGGAATCGCGTTCAGAAACGGGAACGCCCCCGCCGCCATACCGTGAACGCCCTGGGCGGTCTGCTCGTCCGCCGACCATTTCTGCAATCCCGTATGGAGGATGAAGCCCCCGGTCGCGATGCGTCCGGGAAGGTCGCCGAGTGTGGTCAGTCGCATGGTGGTCTCCTGTCGTCCGAGTCGAACCAGAGAACTGTTTCCCCCTCAGCCTCCCACTCGGCCGACGGCAGGGAGCGGTTTCGACGGAGCGGCCCGCTCCGTAGTCGTCGCCGCGCCCGCTCGGGGACGCGGCGACGACGTCATGACCAGCCGCTCAGTGGGCGAGAACCACGTCGGTCGCCGACGTGGACTCGGCACCGGGTGCGCTCAGCTGCGAAATCCTGCGGGGCAGTGCGACGGCCACCACGGCGCCCAGCAGCGCCGAGATCGCGCCGATTACGAACGCGATGGTGATGCCGGTGTCCGTGTAGAAGACGGCGCCCTGCATGACGGTCGCGATGTGCGAGTTCAACACGGTGAAGGCGATCACCGGAAGGATGGCGGGCAGAATGCTCTGGAACACCGCCACCATGCTCGCCGTCGTCGCCTGCAATTGCGGCGGTACCGCGGCGATGAGCAGGTTCGGGATGGAGGCGTACCCCATGCCCATTCCCACCCCAAGCAGGGCGGCGAAGCCGATCAGCAGCGCCTTGTCATCGTGGATCGTCGCCGTGAGCAGGCAGGCCGCCGCCATCACGAGCATGCCCACGACCATCAGGATGCGCGGCCGCACGTTCCGGGGTACCAGGGTTCCGACGATCAGTCCGCCGATCACCACCGCACCACCCAGCGGCGCCTGGAAGATCGCGAATCCCTCTGCGCTGATACCGAATCCGTAGCCGAGCCCCAGGATCGCCGGGGTCATGCACATCATCGGGAGCATGATCGTGAACACAGAGGACGTGCCGTAGCAGAATCCGGCGCCGAGTGCCGTCAGGAACACGGGCCGCTTACCGAAGAAGCGGATGTCGATCAGCGGGTCCGGCAGCAGTAGTGCGGACACGATCCACGCCACCAGCAGGGCGACACCGCCGGCGATGAACCCGAGGGTCGACCCCGACATCCAGCCCCACGACGGCCCGAAGCTCACGCCGACGAGGATGCCGGCGAGTCCCGCGCCGAGGAGCGCGGCGCCGATCAGGTCGATGCGCGAACGCAGACGGACGGTCGATTCGTCGGTCGTCGCCCGGATCAGGACGCTGAGGACCACGAGACCGGCCAGGAAGAACCAGAAAATGCTCCGGAACCCGAAATTGTCGATCAGCCAGCCGGTGAAGAACGGCGCGGGGATCGCGATGAGCCCCATTCCGCTCGTGGCGATGCTGACCGCCAGCGCCACCGTCCGGGCGGGGAAGACGTCGCGGATCAGCGAATAGCTCAGGAACAGGCACGGCACGAGCAGCCCGGTCAGGGAGCGGCCCGCGATCAGCACCGCGTACGTCGGTGCGATCGCCGAGATCAGCGACCCCAGCGCGGACAGGGCGACGGCCGTCAGCAGCAGCCTGCGTTTGCCGTGGGTGTCGGCGAGCTTGCCGATCAGCGGACAGGTGACCGCCCCCACCAGCAGGAACGACGTGAGCAACCACGCACCCTGCGTCGTCCGGTAGTGGGTGACGATCTGCGGCAACGCGATCGAGATCATCATGTAGCTGACTGCAAGCATCTCCAGCAGTAACACGATCGAGGCGAGTGAGAAGATCAGTCGGGGCGTCCATCGCTCGTCGGCGACGTCCTGCTGTCGCGTCCGGGCCGATCCGCCGTCTGGCGCATGGGTGACCATCATCGGGTCCTTTCGAATACCTGCACGGGAATTCGTGGCGGCGCCGCGGCCGTGCGGCGCGCCCGAGCCGGGCGGTAGGGGTGGGTGGTCACATTCGGTGGTCGAAGTCTCGCGAATGTGTAATTGACATCACAGTTCTCGGGGATGCGGCACGCCATGCGGCGTTCCGCCCAGCGGGAGGCCGACACGCCCGGTCTGCACCCGCGCCGGGGAAAGGCCAGTTCGCGCGCCCGAATCGGGCGTAGCAGACGCTGCGGTCGGTTTCTTTGACGGGCACGGGGCCGGTTGACGCGAATCGATGATTCCCGGTCACCGCTCGAGCCAGGATTGACCCATGGCCGAAATGCAGCGCGAGAAACAGTTCCGCCGGCTGAGGACGCCACGCTCGGCGGCCGTCGCGGGAATCGTGTTCGCCGCGTTCTTCTCCGCCAGCCTCGTCCTCCTGCACACCGCACTGCCTGCCGACCCGTTCGACGAAACCCCCTGGGTGGGAAGCGGCGAGACGCGGATCAAGACGGCACTCGTGCTTGCCCCGTTCGCGGGCATCGCGTTCCTCTGGTTCATCGGCGTCATCCGCGACCGCCTCGGCGACCTCGAGGACCGCTTCTTCGCGACGGTGTTCCTGGGCAGTGGGCTGTTGTTCCTCGCGATGGGCTTCGTCTCGATGGGCGTGGCGGGCGGCGTCCTCGCGATCGCCCGGCACTCGGGTAGTTCCGCGGACGAGATCGTCTACTTCGGCCGCGAGATCATGCTGCAGATCAACCACGTCTACGCGCTGCGGATGGCGGCGGTGTTCATGATCTCGCTGGGAACGATCTGGCTCCGGACCGGATTGATGCCGCGATTCCTGGTCGTGACCACGTATCTGCTCGCCCTGGCCCTGCTGCTGGTCGTCAGCGTCAGCCTGTGGACGACGCTGGCGTTCCCGGCCTGGGTGCTGCTGGTCAGCATCTACATCCTCGTCACCGGACGACGCCTGGGCGCCGCTCGATCCGAGTCACCCCTGCGTCAGGAGTGATGCGTCGACACCACCCGGTACAGCTGAGGGTCGGCCGTCGCGAACGTCGTGATCTCGTCGATGTGCTCGCGTACCACCGGATCCTCCAGTGCCGCCCGGAAGTCCTCGACGCTGCGCCACTGCGCGTAGTTCGCGACCCGGGTGCCGTCCAGACCGGCGTGAATGTTGGCCGACACGAAACCGGGACGATGCCGCATGACCTCCTCGGTGGCCCGGCCGAGCAGTTCCACCAGCCGCTGCTGAGTCTCCGGTGTCACCGTGAACACGTTGACCAGAGTCACGACGTCGTCGGTGGCGTCGATCGAGATGGGAGCCATGGATCTCGACCTTCCTGTGGGCGGACAGGGTTCACATGCGTGCGGGTGTGGTGGAGACGAAGTCGTCGATGATGCCGACCACCGCGGCCGGATCCTCGAGGTGCGGGTAGTGGCCGATACCGTCGAGGACGGCGAGCCGGCTCCCGGGCATCGCCTCGTGCGCCGCGTAACCGTGCGCGACCGGGATGATGCCGTCCGAATCACCCCAGATCAGCTGGGTGGGGAGACCTGCGTTCAGGTACAGCCGGCTCAGCGCGCTCACCGCCTGCCCCCGATGGTCGACGACCGCGCGGAGCGTCCGCAGGAACGCCTGCCGGGTCTCCGGATCGGACAGCGACGAATAGGCGTGCCACATCTCGTCGCCGCGAACCGACTGAACCCCGATCGCCGCCAGCCAGCTGCGAACCTTGTTGCCGGCGTCGCGTATCGCGGCCGGCGCCATCAGGGGGAGCAGGAACTCGGACCCGGGCGCCGCCAGCAACCGCAGCGTCCAGTTCACGTCCGGCCCCAGTCCGCCGCTGCCGATGAGGACCAGGCGCTCACACAGTTCGGGATGCTGATAGCTGAACTGCATCGCCACCCCGCCGCCGAGCGACTGCCCGACGACGGTGACCCGTTCGATCTCCAACTCGTGCAACAGGTCGCGCAGCCACGCGGCGAACGCGCCCAGCGAGTAGTCGCCGCGCGGTTTGGCGGAATCACCGTGACCGGGCAGATCCGGGGCCAGCACTCGGTAGCGCTGCGCCAACTGCGGGAGAACCGCACGCCAGGTCGCCGAACTTCCGGCCATCCCGTGTACGAGCAGAAGCGTCTCGCCCGCACCGCTCAGCCGGTAGGCGACGTCGTCCCCATGCAGTGCGATGTGTCGCAGTCCCGACATACAGCGACCTCCCGATCGGGTGATGCAGCGGTCTCACGGTAACGATAGGGGAGTTCCGCTCGATATCGTCATCAACTGCGGCGTGGGAACTTGATCTTCGGCGCGGGGTTGATCTATCGGCACACCGACGCGAGGCTCGAAAACAGGAGGAATCCGCATGAACTCTGTGTCGAGCCCGGCAGTTGCCCGGCCGCGTGTCCTGCTCATCGACGCCGACGTGGAGAGCTCCCTCGTCGAACGCCTCCGCGATGGCGGATTCTTCGTCACGCGGACCTACGCGGAACCGGTGCGTTCACGGATCGAACCCCCCGACGTGGTGATCGTCGACGCGCGATCACCGCACCTCGATGCCGACACCACGGTGCGAGGGTTGAAGGCGATGCGATTCGCGCTCGCCATCGTGGTGATCGGCACTTTCCGCTCCGGGAACCGTCGCAGCGACCTCCTCGAGGCCGGCGCCGACGACGTGCTGGAGATCCCGGTCGGTGCGGACGAACTCGTCGCCCGGCTCCGCGCGATCCTCCGGCGTGTGAAACCCGAGGTGCCCGCGCCGGCGCCCGCCGGCAGCCAGGATCTCTGCCTGTGCGAGGAACGGCACGACACCGACTACGACGGGTTGCGTACGACGCTGACCCGGACGGAATTCATCCTCTTCACCGTGCTCGCGCAGAATATCGGCAGGGTCGTCACTCGTCGCGACCTCATGCTGATGGTGTGGGGTGTGACCGTCGAATCGAAGACGAACGTCCTCAACGCCTACATCTGCTCCCTCCGACGGAAGCTGGTGGCCGTCGAATCGCCGTATGTCGTCCACACCGTGCGCGGCGTGGGCTTCGCCCTCGGTGAGGGCGTACGTCCGGAGAGCATCGACCCCGCCCGTCAGGTGTCCGTCGCCGCGTCGTGACACCGGCCCGCGGGAATGGTCACGCGTGTCAGTTCCTCGGAGGTCCGCCACATCCGTCGGGCTTCGTCCTCGCCGCGCAGGCGGCTGTAGAGCGTCTGCTCCGCCGGCGGGCCGCCCAGGTGCCCGAGTCCGCGGGGCCCGTAGAACCCGCCACCTTCGGCGTCGGGTGAGGTGGCGGCGTACAGGGCCGGGAGTGTCGCAGTCTCGACGGTCCCGAGGAGAATCCCCCGTTCGGACAGGGCGCGGATGAGTCTGCGTCCCGCGGTCTCCTCGTCGCGCCCGACCTCGGGACGAGCGGCGAGGAGGTTGGTCCCGGATGTTCGCCTCCGGCCTGCGCGAGATCGTCACCCTGCGGGGCCGCAGTTCTCGCGCCGCGCACTAGGCGGACCTGCTCCTTGCCCAGAGCGCGGAATTCCGAGACGGGTGGAACGACCACGAGGTCGGTATCCGCCCCCACGAAGTCAAGCACCACCTGCTTGTCTACACCGCCACCTCGGGCAGCGACAGTCACGAGAAGCTGCAACTACTCTCCGTCGTCGGCGCGCACCCGCTGGGCACTGCCTGACCGAAAACCTCACGATCCCCGGCCCCTCAGGCCGAGGCGAAGAATGCAAGCGAGCGTTCGAGCACCACATCGGGTCGCTCGTCGACGAGGAAATGCGAGGCGCCGTCGACGAACTCCACACCGAAATCGTCGGTGTGCCCCTCGAAGCCGCCGAGGAATTCCGGGCGCACGATGGGATCCTCGGCGCCGACGAGCACCCGGGTGGAAGTGGCGAGCCGGGTGTGCCGGTACGCGCCCATCATGATCCGCGCCGCCTGACGCATGATGAAGCAGCGGTAGAGAGCCGACGCCGCATGGGCGCGGGCCGGTTCGCGCAACCGTCCGGCGAACAGTTCGACGTCGCGCTCCGACCACGTGTTCCGGCCCGTCGTGAAACCCCGCAGCAGGTGGTACGTCAGCCGTTGACGTCCACGGCCGAGCAGGGACGGGCCGAGGAACGGTGCGGCGATGACGGGTTCGAACCAGCCGTGCCGTGCGATCGCCGTCAGCAACCGTGGGTCGAACCGGACGAACGGGTGGGGGACACCGAGGCTCAGATGCTTCCGGACCCGGTGGGGCGCGCTCAGGCACAGTTCGTATCCGAGCAGTGCGCCCCAGTCGTGCGCGATCAGGCAGACCCGGTCGAGGTCGAGCGCGTCCAGTAGCGCCTCGACGTCGGCGAGCAACTGCGCGCGGGTGTATCCGGTGGGCGGGGCGTCCGTCCAGCCGGCGCCGCGCAGATCCGGGCAGATCACCCGGTAGTGCTCGGCGAGCCCCGGGACGACCCCGCGCCACTCCCACCAGTGCTGGGGGAAGCCGTGGAGTAACACCACCGGGTCGCCGTGACCGGCCTCGGCCACGTGCATCCGCAGGCCGGGGAGCCGGACGTAGCGGTGCCGGACCCCGTCCAGTTCGGGAAAGGTGTTGTCCGGCACTCTGTTCGGGTCGGACACTTCGGCATCGTCGGGGGTCTCGTGTCTCATGACTTCACGCTACTACGATCATAGTGCCAAGTCACTATGTTTATAGTAGCGAGGTGACGTCCACGAGAACGAAGGCGCTCGACGCCGCGATCGACCTGCTCGGAACCGAGGGTCTGCGATCGCTCACCCACGCCCGGGTCGACGACCGCGCCGGCATCCCGAAAGGGTCGACGTCCAACTACTTCCGCACCCGGGCCGCACTGCTCACCGGGACCGTCGACGCGATCGTGGAACGCGAACTGTCCGAGGTCGGCATGCTGGCACCGGCATCCGCGCAAGACCTCGTCGACGCGGTCTGCGGTCTGATCGACTACACGACCGTCGCCAACCGCACCGTCACCGCGGCGCGCCTGATCCTGTTCCTCGAGGCCGGCCACGACCCCGTTCTCCGGGAGGCGCTGGCACGCGGACGGACCGCCATGGAGGCATCGGTCGTCTCGGCGTTCGCCCACCTGGGTGCGCGGGATCCGCAGACCGCCGCCACCGCTCTGATGGCCTGCGCGGAGGGATTGATCCTGCATCGCATCGCCCGCGGAGACACCACCGATCCGCGGCCGGCATTCGAACTGCTGGTGCGGGCGGCACTGAGCTGAAGCGCACCCGGACTCAGGGAAGGGGAGCGGACCACCGGAGAGTGGTTCCGCCGCCGAGTGTCGAGTCGATGACGCAGTGCCCGTTCACTTCTCGCGCCCTGGCGGCCAGGTTGTCCAACCCGCTGGTGACGACGGTCTCTTCGAACCCCTTGCCGTCGTCCGCGACCTCGATCGCTAGATCGTCGTACACGGAGATACTGACCGTGACCGTGTCGGCTCCGGCGTGCCGGACCGCGTTGCTCAACGCCTCACGCAGGACCGCCTCGGCATGCTCGGCGAGCGAGGAGTCGATGACGGACAGCGGACCGGACATGTGCACGGTCGTGCGCAACCCGGAATCCGCGGTGGTCTCGGCGACGATCTCGTGCAGGCGCCGCCGGAACTGGGTCATGCCGCCCGAACCGCCGTGCAGGTCGAAGATTGCGGTGCGGATGTCGCGCACGATGTCGTGCAGGTCGTCGATCGACTGTTCGAGCCGGTCCTTGACGACGGGAGCCTTCGCCCGCTGCAGGGTGCTCTGCAGCGACAGGCCGACCGCGAAGAGCCGTTGGATGACGTGGTCGTGGAGATCACGCGCGATCCGGTCGCGATCGGACAGGACGTCGAGTTCACGCATCCGGCGTTGACTGTTCGCCAATTGGAGTGCGACCGCCGCCTGATCCGCGAAACCCGACATCAACGCCAGTTGATCGTCCGTGAACGGCGCCGCATCGACATGACGGAGGGTCACCAGCACCCCGGACACCGACTGCGCGGCACGCAGGGGGAGCGCCAGCGCCGGACCGAACCGGGCTCCGGTCTCGAACCCGGGATCGAACGCGAGCGCGGAGACCCGGAGCGGGGTCCTCTCCCGGAATGCCTCACCGGACGTCGACCTCTCGACCGGGATCGCCTGGCCGATGATCCGATCCGACACCGTCCCCGCCGACGCCGTGACCACGAGCTCGGTGACCTCGTCCGACGGCATGTCGGGATCGTCCGGCACCGCGAGGAAGGCGCTGTCGGCGGTGGTCAGGGCAAGCGCGTCGTCGGCGATCACCTGCAGCACCTCCGCGGTCTCGCTGCCGGCGAGCAACTCGGTCGCGATCTCCCGTGTCGCCTCCAGCCATGCCTGCCGCGTCCGGGACTCCTCGTACAGGCGGGCGTTCTCGATCGCGATACCGGCGGCGGCCGCAAGGGCGCGGAGAAGCACCTCGTCGTCCTCGGTGAACTGCGCACCGTTGGCCTTCTCCGTGAGATACAGATTCCCGAACACCTCGTCCCGCACCTGAATGGGAACTCCCAGAAAGGTTTTCATCGGTGGATGGTCGGGCGGGAATCCCACCGACACGGGGTGCCGGGACAGGTCCACCAGCCGGACCGGCTTCGGATCCGTGATGAGGAAACCGAGGACGCCGCGACCACGGGGCAGGTCGCCGATCCGCTCCCGCGTCTCCTCGTCGATGCCCTCATAGACGAACTCGCTCAGCCCCTCGGTCGGGGCGAGCACCCCCAGCGCACCGTAACGCGCGTCGACCAGATCGATCGCCGCGTGCACGATGGTGCGGAGCGTGTTGTCGAGGTCGAGTCCCGACGTGACGACCAGCATCGCCTCGAGTAGGCCGTCGACGTGATCGCGCACGTCGACGATCTGCGCGATGCGTTCCTGCACCTCGGTCAGGAGTTCGCGCAGCCTCAATTCGGACAGGCTACCGAGCAGGGGCCCTCGGTCGTGTTCGTCCGGTTGACGGGTCACACGACGCATTGTCCCACCCGGCGACCTCACGAGGAGCCGGAACGACCACCGCTGCCGTCAGGTGCCGGACGGTTTCGACGGCATCTTCGTGGCCAGCACCGCCGCCTGCGTCCTGCGCTCCACACCCAGTTTCGTCAGCAGCCGGGACACGTAGTTCTTCACGGTCTTCTCAGCGAGGAACATGCGTGCGGCGATCTGCCGGTTGGTCAGCCCCTCACCGAGCAGGGCGAGCAAGGTCCGCTCCTGATTGGTCAGGTGCGCGAAGATGCCGTCCTTCCCATCGGCGTCGGCGCGGACCTTGTCCATCAATACGCCGGCGGCGCGACTGTCGAGCAGAGATTTGCCCGCCCCCACATCGTGGACCGCCTGAGCCAGCTCCATACCCCGGATGTCCTTCACGACGTATCCGCTGGCCCCGGCGAGAATCGCATCGAGCATCGCCTGCTCGTCCGTGAACGACGTCAGGATGAGGCAATGCAACTCCGGCATCAGCGAGTGCAACTCCCGGCACAGCTCGATTCCGTTGCCGTCGGGCAGACGCACGTCCAGGACGGCGACATCCGGTTTCAGGGCAGGCACCCGCGCCATCGCCTGAGCATAGGAGGCGGCCTCACCGACCACCGTCAGCGCGGGATCGGAGGTGAGGAGATCCGCGATCCCACGCCGGACGACCTCGTGGTCGTCCACCAGGAAAACCCTGATCATGGGCACCCTCCAGACCTGGCCGCGTCACGCTCGGAGAATTCAGATTACGCCGGCGAGCATCGGAAACATGGCCTTCAGCGCGCGGCCGGACGAAACGGTCCGGATCCGCGGCGCCGCGGCCGGTGCGGCATCAACATCGCCGCCGCCAACCCCACGGTGGCGACGAGCGTCGCCGCGGCGCCGACTCCGACGAGGGGAGTCGCGAGCCACGCACCCAGCAGGACCACCAGGCCCGCGGTCACCGCTCCCGACACCACCGCGAGCGCGAACCCCGCGGGATGCACGTACAGGAACTCGCCGGGCTCGTCCTCCCACCGATGACGATCCTCGCGCGGCGATGCGGTGGAGTGTTCGAACATGGTGTCCTCGTTCCTTCGCCGGCTCCGATGTCGTGCGCCGGCCCTCGTACAACGGTGCGATAACGGCGAGCACAATGACAGGGCCGAAGGTCACACGTCCGTCCTCAGCCGTCGGCGGGGCCGAACCACGTGGGCAGCACCGCGAGCAGATCCCGTTGATCGTCACCGACCCACGCCACGTGACCGTCCGGCCGGAGCAACACCGCGGGTACGTCCAGTTCCTCGCTGACGTCGTCGACCTGGTCGATCCGATCCGCCCAGCCCGCCGCGGACAGCCGGCCCCTCTGGTCGAGCAGCAGTCCGCGACCGCCGTGCATCAGCCCGTACAGGCGACCGCGCTTCAGCGCGACGTCCCGCAGACGCCTGCCGAGCAGTTCGTGGCCTGCGCCGAAGTCGTAGCGGACGCCCACCGCGGTAATCTTCTCGATCAGATACCGGTTCACCTCCTCGAAGTCCATCAGTTCCGACAGCAGCCTGCGCACCGCCTGGGGACCCGGCTCGGTGGACATCAACTCCATCTGCGCGCGGGTGTTGTCCAGCACGTCGGCGGCCACCGGGCGCCGCTCGGTCTCATAGCTGTCCAGCAGCCCGTCCGGGGCCCAGCCGCCGATCTCTGCGGCCAGCTTCCAGCCGAGGTTGAACGCGTCCTGGAGGCCGAGGTTGAGGCCCTGCCCGCCGGTCGGCGGGTGGATGTGCGCCGCGTCGCCGGCCAGCAGTACACGGCCGGTCCGGTAGCGGTCCGCCAGCCGGGTGGCGTCGCCGAAGCGGGACAGCCAGCGCGCCGAGTGCGCGCCGAAGTCGGTGCCGGCGAGAGCCCGCACCTGCCGCTTCAGCTCGTCCAGGGTCGGCGGGACCATCCGGTCCTCGGCGACCCCGTCCGCGGGTGCGACGAGGCGGTACACCCCGTCCCCGAGGGGCATGGCGCCGAACCGCTTCTGCGTCTTGCGGACCTCGGCCACCACCGCGGCCAGTTCCTCCGGCGGCGCCGTCAGCTCCACCTCCGCGAGCAGCGTCTCGACCCTCGACGGCTCGCCGGGGAAACCGACGCCGAGCAGCTTTCGGACCGTGCTGCGGCCGCCGTCGCAGCCGACGAGATACCGGGCGCGCAGCCGGGTGTCTCCGGATGCGGCCAGTTCGACGGTCACCCCGTCCTCGTCCTGACTCAGCCCGACCAGTTCGCAGCCGCGCCGGATCTCGACACCGAGTTCGGTGGCGTGCTCGGCCAGCAGGCGCTCGGTGACGGTCTGCGGGATGCCGAGGACGTACCCGTGTGCGGTGTCCATCCGATCGGGCCACGGTTTGTCGATGCCGGCGAAGAAGCCACCGACCTCGTACCGTGTGCCCTCCGCGAGGAAGCGGTCCAGCAGGCCGCGCTGATCCATCAGTTCGATGCTGCGCACGTGCAGGCCGAGCGAGCGGACCACTTTCGTCGGCTCCGGTTCCTTGTCCAGCACGAGCACGTCCACACCGTGCAGCCGCAACTCGGCGGCCAGCATCAAGCCGGTCGGTCCGCCGCCGGCAACGATCACGTCGATCATTGAAAACCCCCATTTCGACATGCGTGCATTTCGGCCAGTTCGCTCCGCGTTTTCCGCAGGCTCTGGCTCCGGCGGGAGATTCTGCGGCACGACCCGGGTCTTGCCGCAAGGCCCCCGGTGCGCTATACGTTGAAAGGGGCACGGAGTGGACGACTCCCTGCCTTTTCCTATGCCGGGTCGTGATTCTCACGGTTCCTAGATGTCCGGCACCGTAGAACACTGGGTGACAGGACCACCTCGGTCCCGCACTCACACCGAACGGAGGCCACCGGACATGAACGAGACGACATGGTTGGTGGAGATCGTCATCGACGAACACGACTCGGAGGAAGGCGGCTCCAGAACCCGCGCGCAGGCGCGGCTCCGCACCCGCGACACTCGCACGTTCGTCGGGTCCGGACTCGCCCGCCGAAACCCGGACGACACCGAAATCCCTGAGATCGGAGAGGAATTAGCTACCGCCCGCGCGTTGTCCGACCTCGCGCACCAACTGATCGAGGCCACCGCAGCCGACGTGGAAACGGCCACGCACAGCCGCGTGCACCTCACGGGATAACTGCTCTCACCGCCGCGCCCCGTCAGCGGGGGACACGACGCCGGCCGACCGACAAGACCGATTCGACCGGCCGTCTCGGCGTCTGCCGCGGCGCCGACTTCTTCTCAGTGGTGCCCACCCGGATCAGCGCCTGCGGGAACCCGCGGTCGGGGAGCAGTTCGCGGATGATCTCCCGGCCCTGACGGAGTTCGGTCATGTGGGTCAGCGGACACGTCGACAAACCGCCGACGGTGGCCTCCAGCAGCACCGCGGACAGCGCCTCACCGGCGCGGAGCCACTCACCGCGACCGTCGTTGGCGGTGCTCAGCACCAGTACGGTCGAGTGGTCCGTCTCCGTGGTCGCGCCGGCGTCCCGGCCGGCGGGGAAGTGGCGCCCGATGTCGACGCGATCCCGGTTGTCCGCGGTGGCGAGCGCGTCCGGCGGTATTCCGCCCTGTGCGGTCGAATGACCGGCCCACCAATGCAGCTCGGCCTGATAAGCGGAGTCGTATTTCCTTGCGGCCGCAGTTGTTTCGGTTGCTCTCGCCAGCGCTGGACGCGCCTCCTGCCTCAGCACGGTCAGGTGGACGTCCCGGCGGCGCACCACGTCGTCCAACGCGGCAGGCAGCGGAGTCTTGGCACTGACCGGTCCGAAGGGCCTGCGGTCGGAGTGCCGGTGCCGGATCGCCGCGAGCAGATCGAAGTCGTGCGACTGCGGCCGGGCGTCGTGCCGGAACCGGATCGTCGCCAGGTGACCCGAGCGAGGACCCTCCGGGACACGCTGGACGTCCGCGGCCCACTTGAGAGCGATCAGTGCCGTCTGAAGATGATTCAGCGCCGCACCGCAACTGACCACCAACTGCCGGCCCGACGGGTCGGTGGACGCCAGGACGCGGCCGCGTTCGGTGTAGAGGTCGAGTTGACCGTCGGCGTACGTCCACTGCCACGGCTGGCTGTTGTGTACCGACGGCGCCCGGCAGGCAAGGTCCACGGCAATGCGAACAACGTTCTCGTCGGGAATGGTGTTGTTCACGATCGCCTCCTCGGTGAATCGCGTTCCGCCCCGACCGGCGCGAAACGCCGGTGGCCTGTATCCCAGTGTTCGCCGTCCGTCGGCCTGAGATTAGGGCCGATTGTCACCGCCAGGCCCCAATCTTCTGGTCTGTGGCGATAAAGGGGCTGTCCCGTCTCCGCTGCCGGTCGTCCCGCCACGGGTCGCCGCGACCAGCAGTCGTTGCCGCGCGAGGCCTTCGAGTCCGGGCGGATTCGGATCGGCAGGCGAGTCGGCGCCACTCGCGTCGCGGCATCACTGCCGCACGATCTGCGGGACCACCGGTGGCACCCGACCATCGAACTCCCCGCACAACCGCTCGACGACGTCGGCATAGGAATCGGGCACCGAAATCACCACCTCGACAAACCCCAGTCACCACGTACCCCGGACCGGTGTTCGGCAAAACCGCATCCGCGCCGAGGGGACGTGACGCAGCGACGATTCCCGTGCTCACGGACCAGATCAACAGCAGCTGGGAGCTTGATATCAAGGATGGGCGCAGAGCGACTTCACGGCGACCGTCGTATCCTCGGCCCGTCGGGGACACGAGCTCTCCTGCGACGGCCCGGGCCGTGCGGGTCTCGTCAGTTCAGGGCGCTGCCGGCCTGCCATTGGTCCCAGCGGAGGGACCAGTCGCCGTTCTGCCACAGCTCGAGGGGAGCGCCGCCGGTGTTGCGTACCTCGACGATGTCGCCGGGGACGGAGAAGTCGTAGAACCAGCGAGCGTTGTCGGGGCTGAGGTTCAGGCAGCCGTGCGAGACGTTGGTGTTGCCCTGCGCCCAGATGGTGTCGGCGAGTTCGTGGAGGTAGATGCCGTCGTTGCTGATGCGGGTGGCGTAGTTGATCGATTCCTTGTATCCGAGGCGGGAGTTCACCGGCAGCCCGTAGGTGGAGGAGTCCATAATGACCGGGTTGGCCTTGTCGATGACGGTGTAGATACCCGGCTGAGTCCAGAACGAGAGGGTCTGACCATCCACGAGTTCGGTGCCACCCCGGCCCATCGACGTCGGCATCGTGCGGACCACCTGCCCGTTGTCGGTGACGGTGACCTGTTTGGTGGTGTCGTCGGCGACGGAGATGTGGGCGTCGCCGATGGTGAATGACGTTTGCGCGTCCTCCTGCCCGAAAAGGCCTTCGCCGAGGGGGATGCCGTAAACGTCGGCGCGGACGGTGACCTGGGTGCCGGGTGTCCAGTAGTTCTCCGGTCGCCAGTGCACGCTCTGATCGTCGGCCCAATACCACGAGCCGGCGACCGGGGGTGTGGTCTGAACGTGCAAAGCCTTCTCCGCGGCGGCCCGGTCGGTGATCGGTTCGTCGAAGTGGGTGACGATGACGATGCCGACGCCGTAGGTGCCGCCATCGGCGAGCAGGTTCCCGCCGGTGGTGACGAAGGTGGGCTTGGTCTGATTGCCGGGGGTGACGGTGGAGAACGTGCTGGTCTTCTCGCTGCGGACTCCTTGGTCGCCGACAGCGGTGACCGCGAGCGTGTAGGTGCGGCCGTAGCCGAGAGGAACTCCCGGTTTCCAGGACAGCCGGTCGGGGGTGAAGATCCCCTCGATGACCCGGCCCTCGTCGTTGGTCAGGGTGACTGTCTCGAGGGTGCCGCCGGTGGTGTTCACCGACACCGGGTCGAGCGGGTTGATCGCGGTGGCGCCGTCGGCGGGCGTCACCACTATCGGAGGACCGGAGGATGGCGGTGCGGCCGACCCAGCGGGTTGGTCGGTGGACGGTGCGCAGGCCGCGGTCACCAGGGCGAGCAGCAGGACTGCGAAGACGTGGACGAGGTGACCGGGACGGCGGCGGGCGGGCATGACACCGATTCTCCCGTGCCGGCGGTCCAGCGCGTGGGCAGTCGCTGTGCGACGGCGATCACCAGGGCAGTTCGCGGCGTGGCCCAGGTTCTCGACGGGCTCGACCTGCACCGTGGCGTGCCCGCGTCGATCTTTCTCCGAACCGGTGTGCGCCGAGGCAAGCCCAGGAGGGGTATGGCACCCGTGAAGCGCCGGACCGGTATCTGAAGTGAACCGGTCCGGTCGGGTCGGGGTATCCGGTGGGCGTGCGGTCGTGTGACCTCGGGCGACAACACCACACGGCGGCCTGGCCCCTCCGGTTGTCTGTCTCCTTCGCCCAGAGGGTACCCAGCCGGACCCGATCCCCAAGGTGATGTGAGCCGCTACCAATGTTGTCGGGGGCGCACGCAATACCGTTTTCACATCCGGCCCACAGACAACAGGAGAACAGACGCATGCGCAGCGCCCCCCGTACCGCCCTCGTCGCATTGAGCGCGGTCACCGTGCTCGGCCTGACGCGGTGCTCGGCGATCGCCGATGCCGACCCGGGAACCGGCTCACTCGGGGGCGCACCGGCTGCCCCCGCAACGGGCTTCGATCCAGCACCGGCATTGGCAAAGCTAGACACCCTGCCGGTCAAAGGGCGCGCACCGAAGACCGGATACGCCCGTGAGCAGTTCGGCACCTCGTGGTCCGACGACAACGGAGTCGAGGGCGGCCACAACGGCTGCGACACCCGCAACGACATCCTCCGGCGCGACCTGGTCGATCTGACCTACAAGGCGAGCACGCGGGACTGTGTGGTGGCGACCGGCACCCTGCACGACACCTACACCGCCGCCACCATTGCGTTCGTTCGTGGTCAGGACACCTCGACCGCCGTGCAGATCGACCGTATCGTCGCTCTATCGGATGCGTGGCAGAAGGGTGCGCAGCAGCTCAGCCCGGAGCAGCGCCGCGACCTGGCCAACGACCTTCGCAATGTGCGGGCCGTCGACGGGCCCACCAACGGTCAGAAGTCCGACTCCGACGCCGCGTCCTGGCTGCCGCCGAACAAGGGCTACCGGTGCACCTACGTCTCCCGGCAGATCGACGTCAAAGCTCTCTACAGTCTGTGGGTGACCCAGGCGGAGAAGGACGCGATGAGCCAGGTGTTGCACTCCTGCTAAGTCGTTGGGCCACAATGGTTCGCTGAAGCGCAGGCCGACAGCTCTCTAGCCGCCTGCTCACCGGGACGCAGCTCGGGGGCGCGCTCCACCACGGTTACTTCGGCCCGCGCCGACGCAGCCAGTGGGCTCGCGCGGGCCCGTCGATGCTCGCCCCCGCCACCAACACCCTGGTACCGCTCACCGCGCCCCCTGTTCGCCCGTCCGAATGGTGTGCTCCTGCTTGGAGTCGTCAACGCTCATCACTGCCTCCAGGTGCTTCCTCCCGCGCTGGAACGTTCCCAGCGCACAGCCCACACCACGGTTGGGGGTCGGCCAAGATGCGACGGAATCCGGTTACCAGTGAACTCGAGTTGAACTTGCCGCAGGTGAGGTGCTGGGGCGTATCGGCGCCGCTGTCCGATTAGGGACAGCGATGCGCGAACGCAGCCGGAGGTCCGATCCTGTGTCACCGTTCGCAGTGGACTTCTTCGCGTACCGCTCAGATCGGTCAACGGCGTACCCGATAGCGCAGGTGAAGCACCCGGTTGCCCTGAATCACCACGTCAGGGTCCTCCAACAGGTGCTGCGCGTGGACCGACCCGAAGTAGCGTTTGCCGGACCCGAACACGACGGGTACGACGTCCATGCGCACCTCGTCGACCAGGCCCGCGGCAAGCACCTGGCCACCGACGTCGCCAGCGGCGACCTCGACGATGCGGTCACCCGCAAGCTCCTGCGCCTTTGCCACGGCTGCCTCGACGCCGTCGACGAAGTGAAACGGCGCTTCGGGGTTCCAGCCCTCGGGCTCCGGCCGGTGCGTCACGACGACCACGTGGTCGATCCCGCCTGGAGGCTTCCCGTCCCAGCCGTCCGTCATGTCGAAGACGTGGCGGCCGACGAGTGTCGCCCCGATCTGGTCCCAGTACGGCCGGGTGTAGTCGTAGGACGTCTGCGACACCTTAATCTCGCCGCTTTCGACCAACGGGACGTCACCGTTGGACAACCAGTCGAACAGCGGTCCGGGCTGGTCATTCTCATCCGCGACGAAGCCGTCCACCGACACCGAGCCGTACATGACAACCTTGCCCACGGGGTTCTCCTCTGTTTTGGGGTGCCCCCAAATTAGCGTGTCATGAGCTGTCGCTCGTGTACGAAATCAATCGGCCGGCAGCGGCCAGCCGTCCAGCGTGTGGCTGGGATGTTCGCACAGGAACCGTCGCCGGACTTTGACGTGCCGGGTCGGCGTGAGCCCGGTGAACGCCCGGAACTCGTGGCCGAGGTGGGCTTGGCCGAAATGGCCTGCGCCACCGGCGAGGTCGCTCCAGTCGACCGGTCCGGCGGGGTTGATCGCTGCGGGTCCGGGACACACCGTCGGGAGGGTCAGGCTGTCCTGATCGTGCCGCCGTTGCGCTGCGGTGATGGCACCGGTGAGGACCAGGCCGGCGACGAGAAGCCGTTCCCCAATTCGTTGACATCGACCAAGTCACCGATTGCAGCGTCGCCAGTGAAGGAAGCTCCGCGCTGGTCACGTTCGCGCCGGGCTTTCGTACAGATTCCTCGGACCTTCCCAGGCATGTCTCGTCGAAGTCCGGGTCGACCTCACCATTGGTCCGGACATGGTCGACCGGACCAATGGTGGGAGCTGGCTGTCGGAAACAGTGTTGACATCCATTCACCCACCGTGAACGTTGGGCCGCCCCGCCACGTCCGTGTTTTGTTCGGACCGACGCGGGTACTTGCTCCCCCTGTCGGGGTCTCAACAAGGTTATCGGCCGTGGACGAGGAGGCGTGATGCGAGCGATGGTGTACCGGGGGCCGTACAAGGTCCGCATCGAAGAAAAGGCAGTCCCACGCATCGAGCACCCCAACGACGCGATCGTGCGGGTGACCTTGGCGGCGATCTGCGGATCGGACCTGCATCTGTACCACGGCATGATGCCCGACACCCGGGTCGGCATGACCTTCGGCCACGAGTTCATCGGCGTGGTCGAGGAGGTCGGCCCGTCGGTACAGAACCTGCAGCACGGCGACCGGGTGATGGTCCCGTTCAACGTGTACTGCGGCTCGTGTTACTTCTGCGCACGCGGCCTCTACTCGAACTGCCACAACGTGAACCCGAACGCCACCGCTGTGGGCGGCATCTACGGGTACTCCCACACGTGCGGTGGATACGACGGTGGGCAGGCGGAGTTCGTGCGCGTACCGTTCGCCGACGTCGGCCCCGCCAGAATCCCCGAATGGATGGACGACGAGGACGCGCTACTCCTCACCGACGCCCTCGCCACCGGCTACTTCGGTGCACAACTCGGCGACATCGTCGAGGGCGACACCGTGGTGGTGTTCGGGGCCGGGCCGGTCGGCCTGTACGCAGCCAAGTCGTCCTGGCTCATGGGTGCCGGGCGCGTCATCGTGATCGATCACCTCGAGTACCGACTGGAGAAGGCTCGCACGTGCGCGCACGCCGAGACCTACAACTTCGGCGACTACGCCGACATCGTGGTCCACATGAAGAAGATCACCGACCATCTCGGGGCCGATGTGGCCATCGACGCCGTCGGCGCCGAGGCCGACGGCAACTTCCTTCAACACGTCACGGCCGCCAAGTTCAAGCTGCAGGGTGGGTCCCCGATTGCCCTCAACTGGGCGATCGATTCCGTCAGGAAGGGCGGGACGGTTTCTGTGATGGGCGCCTACGGTCCAATGTTCAGTGCTGTCAAGTTCGGTGATGCGATGAACAAGGGGCTGACGCTTCGCATGAATCAATGCCCCGTGAAACGTCAGTGGCCCCGCCTGTTCGAGCACATCCGCAACGGTTACCTCAAGCCCAACGATATTGTCACGCATCGTATTCCGCTCGAGCATATCGCCGACGCCTACCACATCTTCTCGGCCAAGCTCGACAACTGCATCAAGCCGGTCATCGTGCCGCACGCCGGCTGATCGACGAGGAGGACCCGATTATGGCCTACACAGCCGACACGCCGAAGCGTCCACTGGCGAGCGACGAACTACGCGCGCGTATTCCGGGATGGGGTGTGGACCTCGACCCCAAGAACCGTCCCGCGGTACCGAAGGAGCGTTTCGATCCCGGCGCGACGGGCGCCCACTGGGATTTCCCGGAGCGCCAGGAGGAGAAGTGGCCGCGTGAGCGGTCGATCGAACATCAATTCCTGACACCCGTATTCGGCACCTCCTGTCCTCCCAAGGGCCTCTCCGGCGCCATGCGGAAACTCGCGTACAAATACAGCGAGGGCCGGGCTGCGCACTGGCTCATCCTTCTGGCCGCCGACCGGGTCGATGCGTTGGAGAGCCACCTGGCCTCGTGTGCGACCCTGCACCCCGACAACCCCGTCACCCAGACGGGTATTCGAAGCGAGTTTTCCCATCACGGTGTGTCGTCCCGACTCGGGAAGAAACGCGTCGACCTGAACCACCAGTGGATGGACCCGTTCATCGTCGCGGCGCCCTGGGTATTGTCCTTAGCCGGCGCCGCCTACGCAGTGACGGGCGTCCTGCAGAAATTCCGGCAACGCTCGAGGTCACACGGGCACGAGTGGCCGGTGCGGCTTGGACGGTAGCTCGAGGGAAATGGCGTCACCGGGCCGGACGTCGCCGCCTTCGAGGACGATCGACATGATGCCCGCCTTGCGGACAATCGTGCCGTTCAGGTCCCGATCCACCGTGTGCGACAGGAGACCTGCGCGGAACGCCTCGATCTGCTTGCACGGATTTCTCAGACCCGTCACTTCGACCACCGCCCGCGCGCCCAGGTGAAGACGAGTTCCTGTTGGCAATGCGAGCAGGTCGATACCACGGGTGGTGATGTTCTCACCGAGCTGACCGGCCTGAACCTCGAAGCCCAGGGAGTTCAACTCGTCGTGAAACTCGGCGTGCATGAGGTGCACCTGCCGCAGATTCGGCTGCGTGGGATCACGCCGCACCCGGTAACGGTGTCGGACGGTGACGCCTTGGTGAGCGTCACCGTCCACACCTATCGTTCCCACGCACTCCGACCCTACCAACCCCTCAGGGCCGTATCGGCATGATCGTGCGGACACCAGGGTCGCGCAGCCACAGCCCGCCCCACGCGAAGATGCCGACGTAGCCGTCGATCTCGGCGCAGCTCCAGCATTCCCATCGGCCCCTGATTCGTCTGCAGGTCCGCCTGCGTTCCCAGATCGGGCAGCACTGGCCGGATCGCTTGGGGCCGTTCAGTGTGTCCCTATCATCGGCGCCCGGACCGGGTTCACTCGGGTGCTGAGGGAAGGGCTCCGGCTCGAGATTGCGATTCGGCCTCTGCAGCACCCAATCGAAGGCGATGCGGCACCGTTCGCACACATCACCGATCTGCGCGATGGGCGATGGGCGATGGGCGGCCAGGAATTGAGCACGGCCTGATCTGTTTCGGATTGGTTGTTCGCGTGTGGCCGGTCATGGATCCTCATCCGGCTATCGAATCTCACATCGAATTCCCGATCTCGATGCCAGTGATCCTGCCACCCCCGACGACCGATCGGGACGACCGCACCTGATCCGAGGAAGCGGACATCTCGACCTTTACTGCGACTGCCGACGTCGCCGTCCGGCATCGATCAACGAGAGCCGGTCCGTCGAGCGAGAGCGGTCGCCGACGCGGACAGAACGGTCGGCTGTCGGGTGTGAAATACCTGGTCAACCGCTCCAGAATTTCTCTAGTGATGACTGTAGACATTCAGGGTTCGCCGTTGTAGAGTTCCTCTCGTCGCAAGGAAAGAGTTCACGAGGTGCGGGAGAGAATGAACTGCCCGCAGAGGAGTAACGCAAGACCAGGATGTGCCGGGCAAGGGTTGATGTGAGTGTGTAGCTGCCCGGCACATCCGGCGGCGCCGGGCAGCGCGAAGGCCCGACAGCCGAAGAAGTGCAGTAACAAGGAAGTGAAACCCGCTCCGGCCCCCGGTGCCTCACGGCGCCGGGGGCCCTGTCCGTCTGAAAGGTGTCACCCCATTCCGGAAGATTCGCCCGACCGACGCGCGGCCGGGAAGCTCGACGACGAGGACTACCCGGCATACAGCATGGGTCACGCCGCTGAGATCCTCGGCGTGACACAGGCATTCCTGCGCAGCCTCGACGCCGCGAAGCTGCTCACCCCCGGACGGTCAGAGGGCGGTCATCGCCGCTACTCCCGTTACCAGCTGCGTCTCGCCGCCCGGGCCCGCGAACTGATCGACCAGGGCACCGCGCTCGATTCCGCGTGCCGCATCATCATCCTCGAAGACCAACTCGCCGAGGCCCGACGCATCAACGCTGAACTCCAGCACACCCACAGCCCCAAGTCGGATCAGCCCGGCCCCGCATCCGGTTGAAACACCGCCGCCCCTTCGGAACACCCGTTCTTCCAGTCCTCGATCAGGACGCCGAGCACACTGATCGCCGGCACGGCGCCGACCCATCGAGGGTCTTGATCCGCGGGGACTCAACGAGTCCGACCCTTGTCCATGGGCTTACTCGACGCCGAGCAGTCGAGACCTACACGGGGCCGCCGCCCCGTACCGCGGGACTCCAACATGCGGTGACGCGCCGCCCTCCGGTCCTTCGTGTGCGCCCAGAAGTTCCGGGTCACCGATCGGGTCACGGTCGGCCGAGTCCGTGATAGGTCCATCCCGCACCGCGCCACTGTTGGGGATCGAGGCAATTGCGGCCGTCGATCAGCACCTTGTTGCGCACGACCGCATCCAGGTCACCCGGTTGCAGTTTGCGGAACTCCGACCACTCGGTGAGCACCAGGACCACATCGGCGCCCTGGCACGCGTCCGATGCGGTCGGGGAATAGCCGAGCGTTGGGAACAGCGCGCGCGAGTTGTGCATAGCCTTAGGGTCGTAGACGTTCACGGACGCGCCTTGCAGCTGAATCTGTCCGGCAACGTTCAGCGCGGGCGAATCGCGGACGTCGTCGGAGTCCGGCTTGAACGCTGCACCCAGGACCGCAACCCGCACACCGAGGAGGGATCCGCACGTGTGCCGGACGAGTTCGACCATGCGGGTACGGCGCCGCATATTGATGCTGTCGACCTCGCGGAGGAATGTGAATGCCTGGTCGGCACCGAGTTCGCCCGCCCGGGCCATGAGCGCTCTGATGTCCTTCGGGAGGCAACCACCGCCGAACCCGATCCCGGCATTGAGAAAGCGGCGGCCGATACGGGCGTCGTACCCGAGCGCGTCCGCGAGCACGGTGACGTCGGCGCCGGCAGCCTCGCACACCTCGGAAATCGCGTTGATGAACGAGACCTTCGTGGCGAGAAAGGCGTTGGCCGCTGTCTTCACCAACTCGGCGGTGGCCAGATCGGTGACGAGGAGGGGAACGTCCTCGGCCAGCAGTTGCGCGTACACCTCGCGCGCCACCTCTTCTGCGCGACCGAGTCGGTGACGGTCGATCCCGAGCACCAGCCGGTCGGGATGCAGCGTGTCCTGGACGGCGAATCCCTCGCGGAGGAACTCCGGGTTCCACGCCACCTCCAGCCCGGACCCGGCCGGTGACAGCTCTCGTGCGCGGACACCGAGCCGCTCGGCGGTCCCCACCGGCACGGTTGACTTACCGAAGATCACCGCGGGACCGGTGACCAGGGGCGCGAGAGTATCGATGACTCTGTCGACGTACAGGAGGTCGGCGGCGAACTCGCCCTTCTTCTGCGGGGTGCCGACACCGACGAAATACACAGCGGCGAACGCTGCGGCGTGCTCATACGAAGAGGTGAAGCGCAGCCGCCCGGCGGCGACGTTGCGGCGGAGCACGTCCTCGAGTCCAGGCTCGTAGAACGGGACCTCGCCGGCGCTGAGTTTCGCCAGTTTCGCTGCATCGACGTCGACCCCCATCACGTCGTGCCCGAGCTCGGCCATACACGCCGCATGAGTAGCACCGAGATATCCGGCACCGAACACTGCGATTCTCATCGTTACCCACCATTCCGGACATGCGGCTTCAAGTCGAGCGGGTCCGGACGCACTTCGTCACGGCCGGCCCGGACGAGATCGGAGTCCGCGCGATCGCGCGACGCCGCGACCACGGTCACTGTCTTCGTTCGCCGTCGAGGGCAGATGCGGCCGGGCGTGGCGTGGTGTCGATCCGCGGCAGGTCGTGGGTCGCCGGACCTTCGAGGAGAGTGCCGTCCGCGTCGAAGCGGGATCCGTGCAGTGGGCAGTCCCAGGACTGCTCCGCGTCGTTCCACCGCAACACTCCACCCAGGTGTGGGCACACCGCGCCGACCCGGTTCGCTCGTCCGTCGACCGTGCAGATCCCGACCGGGCGTCCACCGTCGCGCACGACGGTTCCCTGCTGGGATACGGTGGCGCCGGATTGTTCGTCTTCACTGCCGTGCAGTGCTGCCTTCGTCCATCCTGTGACCAGGTGGTACGCGACCTCTCCGTTGGTCTTGACCATCGAGGGAAGGTCGAACAATTGGGTGGGGGACCAGCTGCTGAATGCGTCGGTCCACCGCATGTGTCCGTGGAGAATTCGATCAGTGAGGGCGAGCGCGGCGGCGACGCCATTTGTCATGCCCCACTTCCCGAATCCGGTGGCGACGAGGATCCCGTCCCGGCCCGGGACGAGCGGCCCGACATAGGGAAGCGAATCGAGTGACGAGTAGTCCTGGGCCGACCAGCGATGGGTCGGTTCGGCGCCGGGAAAATGTCGGCGGGTCCAGTCGACGAGGTCGTCGATTGCCTGCTGCGGCGACGACGAACGGCCAACGACGTGACCGTTGCCCCCGACGAGGAGGAGCCTTCTGCCGTGGGCCGGTCGCAGGGACCGGGTCGGGGAGTCTGCCGACAGGTACATGCCGCCCGGTGCCCCGTCCGGCATCGCGAAGGCGAGAGCATAGGAACGCTCGGGCACCAACCGCGCGAAGAATCCACCCCGATCCAGGATCGGGATTCCGGTGGCGAGCACGACCCGGGCGGCGGTGAAATCGTCGTGCTCTGTCACGACCCGGTAGCGTGCCCGACCGGCGCGGCGCACCTGCGTGACGCGGCGATGCTCGACCAGGACCCCACCGTGGGACGCGAGGTCGCGTGCCAGGGCGGCCAGCACGGGCATCGGGTCGAGCTGTGCCTGTCCGTCGAGAACGACGGCACCCGAGCAGGGCACCGGAAGGTCGATGTCGGGCACGAATCGGACGGCGAGCCCGGCTGCCCGGCAGGCGTCGTACTCGGCGCGCACGCGGACGGTGGCGGATTCGTGCTGGGCGTAGGTGATCGCCGGTTCGGTGTCGAACGGCACGCCCCGTTCGGTGCAGTACCGGAGTAACCATTGCTGACCCTCGAGGTTTCCCTCTACGTAGGACTGCAGAATGCCCGACGAGTGCTTGCGCGCGATCTGGCTCAGTCTGGTGCCCTGCAGCATGCTGACCTTGCCGGTCGTATTGCCGGTGGTGACAGCTCCGGCGGTACGGGCTTCGACGACGGCGACCCGCTGTCCGGACCGAGCAAGGAGCAACCCGGTCGT
Source organism: Rhodococcus sp. NCIMB 12038 (assembly GCF_002165735.1). Taxonomy (NCBI): domain Bacteria; kingdom Bacillati; phylum Actinomycetota; class Actinomycetes; order Mycobacteriales; family Nocardiaceae; genus Rhodococcus; species Rhodococcus sp. NCIMB 12038. Next base: position 83,608 of record NZ_NHML01000008.1, on the reverse strand, counting down.
GAGACCTGTCAAACCCGCGCCCACCACTACGGTGTCGTACTCGCCCCCGGACGATGCCGTCGCGGGCGCCGCTTGGGGAAGGGAGGAAGCTGCGAGCGCACGGTCTCGCCACAACGAAGTCATGCACCGCGTTTGCCCGTCACCGGGGAAGTCGAAACGAGCCCAATTCGGTCCGCTTGCATCGGCTTGCCCGTCTCCACCCATCCATCCAGACGGCAAACGGGGCGAGGCGGTGCCCGCAGGAGAGACTCGGGCCAACGCATTGTGCCGGCTGTCCGATGCTTGTCGAGTGCGCGAGCGTCATCGAGCAGGGCGGCACCGTCGAGATCCAGGGTGCCACGTCCGAGCCTGCATGCGCTGAAGTTCTCCGCGACGGCAGTGATTGCCAGAAGCGCAACCTACTGATGAGTAGATGTTGTGGCGACGTAATTGCGCAGGCCGTCAGGCGAGCTGCGGCCAGACGGCCCAAGAGATTGTGTCCGGTCGTAGCTGGGTATTGCGATACGCACGTCGTCGTCGTGCCCGGGTAGCGACGCCGACCAGGCTCCCCCGGTTCAGCCAGTAGTCGATGGGGCAGCCGAGACGACACCGCACGTGGCGTCTCGGCGTGTGCGACCGGTCGTCCAACGCGCTATCGGCAACTGCCGCCTGTGATCGCGCGAAAGATGTTGTGCGGGAAGAAGTGAGAGCAGATGTTCAATGTGGCATTGTTGCTGATAGTACTCGCGGCGGGCATGACATGCGCCTACGCGCTGCACAGTAGAGGTCGCCGGAACGCTCCACCGCGGAACCGGAGTGTTACGCATGGGTAGCTGTGATGAGTGTGCCGAACGGATCTCCGCGGCCGCACGGGACCGGAAGCAGACCATCGCCACCGCGGAATCGCTGACCGGCGGACGAATCTCTGCCGTGCTCGGCGCGGCACCGTCGTCGTCGCAATGGTACCGGGGCAGTATCGTCGCCTACGCCAGCTCGGTGAACCACGGGCTGCTCCGGGTCCCCGATGGCCCGGTCGTCAGCGAACCCAGTGCGTGCGCAATGGCGACCACGGTGGCCGAACTGCTCGACGCGGATCTGGCGGTGGCCGTCACCGGTGCCGGCGGACCGGAAGCCCAGGACGGGACAACCACCGGGCACGGTGTGGTTCGGGGTCTTCGTCGACGGTGCCGCTCGGACCGAACTACGGCACTTCGACGGTGATCCCGGCACCGTCGTGGAAGCGACCACCGCGCACGCCCTGTTTCTGCTCGAAGACGCGCTCCGCCGATAGGCGCAGGTGCCCAGGTATTGTCGGTCCGGTCTGCGTGAGGAGTTGTAGATGTTGCTGCGAATCCCGGGTGTCTATCCCCCACAGGAAGATACGTGGTTGCTTGCCGACGCTCTGGCCGCGCACGCGCCGGATGCGCACACGCGAGTCCTCGATCTCTGCACCGGGACCGGAGCGCTCGCCGTACGGGCAGCCCAACTTGGAGCCGGTGATGTCGCTGCGATCGACGTCTCCCGCCGCGCCGTCCTCACCGCCCGGTGCAACGCGCGCGTGCACCGGCACACGATCCGGGTGTTGCAGGGCAACCTCACCGAACCCATCCGGGGGGAATCTTTGATCTGGTGGTCTCCAACCCGCCGTACGTACCCGCCGAAAACAACCGGATTCCTGAGGCCGGCATCGCGCGAGCCTGGGATGCCGGAACCGACGGGCGGGCGCTCCTCGACCGAATCTGCACCGAGGCGCCCGATGTCCTCGCGCCCGGGGGAACACTTCTTCTCGCCCAGTCGGAACTGAGCGGAGTGGACAAGACACACGTTATGCTCGAGGAGCAAGGCCTGCAGGTGGACATCGTGGCGCGCCGGGAGATCCCGTTCGGGCCGGTCCTGACCGGACGGCGTCGAATATTGGAGTCCCGCGGCGTGATCACCGCCGACCAGCACGACGAAGAGATCGTCGTGATCCGCGGCCGCCGGCACAGCTAACGCTCTCGGTCGGCGCTTCCACGGCGATCTGTCGACGAGCTCACCGTAGCCTCGCGATCGCGGTCGCATGGGGGCTCCCCCTAGCCTGGTCGACGGCAGCCTCGGCTTGGAACAGGTCGCACGCCGACGCCCGCTTTCGGCAAGCGTCGCAAGGCCGCCACCATGAGACCAAATAACGGGCAGTTGTCTCCTCGGCATAGGAACCGGGTGCTGTGGGCGACCGATGTTCGTCACTTCAACAACACCCAGGAACTACGCCGTGGAGCGAAACCGTGGTCGTTGCAGACGACGCCAGGCGCCCTTGTGTGCCGGTCGCTGGGTGCGTTGCCTTCCGCGGCGGCAAGATCGGAGACGGCCCGGGTGGCGACGTCCGGCGCAGTGGTCTCGGGTCGGAGGGTGCGGGTCCGGTATGCAACGCTTCTTGCCCGCCGCAGACATCGGTGTTGTGGTGCCAGAGACGACGCCGGCGCCAGGACCTCGAGTGCAGTCCGTATCGTCCCTCGGCGGCGGGGTACTCGGTCCACGACACCGACCACCGCCTGACCCGGGAGGCTCGATGGATACAACCTTCACCTTCATCGGTAACGCCACCACGCTCATCCGGCACGGCGAGATCACCGTCTTGACGGATCCGAACTTCCTCCACCAGGGGCAGCGTGCCTACCTCGGGTACGGATTGTTGTCCCGCCGCCTGCGCGAACCGGCGATGCGCATCGACGAACTACCGCCGATCGACGTGATCATCCTGTCCCACATGCACGGTGACCACTGGGACCGCACCGCGCAGAAGAACCTCGACCACCAGATCCCCGTGGCAACCACCCCCCATGCCGCGAAACGGCTCACCAAGCGGGGATTCAGCCGTGCCCGCGGGCTCTACACCTGGTCGTTCCACGAAGTCGTCAAAGGTGGTACCCGTCTGACGATCACGTCCCTCCCCGGCCGACATGCACCCGGCTGGACCCGGCGGCTGCTTCCGCCGGTGATGGGGTCGATGCTCGAGTTCGGTCCCGAACAGGGATCGGTGGAATGCCGCCTCTACCTGTCCGGTGACACCCTCGTCGTCGACGACCTCACTGCCATCCCACAACGCTTTCCGGACATCGATACCGGTGTGCTGCACCTGGGCGGCACCCGCCTGCCTGCCGGCCCCCGGCTGCCTTTTGGTCTCACCGTGACGATGGATGGCCGCCGCGGTGCCGACGCCGTGGAACTCCTGGATCTGCCCCGGGTCATTCCCGTCCACTACGACGACTACACCGTGTTCGCCTCACCACTGTCCGATTTCGCTCGCGAACTCGATCGTCGCGGCTTGGGGGAGCGGATGATCCATGTCGACCGCGGCGCCACCATCACCCTGTGACAGCGGAAAAGCTGTTGCTGGTCGGTGATGTCCGTCCGGATGGTGTGGTCGGTGGACCGCCCGTTTCTCGGGCCCGGAGAAGAACAAGTGGTCACCTATTCGACGCACCGAGGGCGACCGAACGGTACGTCGACGGATTCCGTAGCCGCTCAACCGGCAATTGCGTAGTGTTGACCGCCACGAAATGCCCCGCCGCGCCCGATCTACTACCTGGCGTTGGCAGGAGACCCACACACGGCCTCCACTACTCACGCTGCACGCATCGTCGGCCGCGAGGAATATGAACCCGACACGGGCCACCATTTCCTCGACCACAACCCCGACACCCCCTGAGGGGACAGGGGTGACCGAACACCCTCAGCGCGGAACTCCACCATCGACCCGAACCGGCGTCCCGATCAGTCCTATATGGTGACGAAATCGGGCGGGTCGGGCAGGTCGACGTCGAGAACGAGGTCCAACCAGACGAGGGCATCGGCCAGGGTCTCCGCCCACGCCGTCTTTGTAAATTGTTCGGCAGCAGAAAGCGATCGCTGCCCCTTCGCCCTGTCCTCGGAGAGAAACGCCGACACCGTCCCCCACACCCAGCGGTCCGCCGCAAGGCAAGGCGAAGATGTCGACGTATCCACCGCCCGTGAAGCGCAGGTCGAGGATGAACCGCTCGCCCGGACCCGCGGGGCCCAGGCGTGCGACGACCACGCCCACGATGGCATCGACCACCCAGGCGAGCACGTCACCGTATTCCGCCCTACCTGCGGCGGGATGCGGGTCGGCGCACAGACGGGAGATCTCGCAGGAGAACCGGGCGGTGTCACGGTTACCGACCAAGTGCACGAGCCGACCACCCAGCGCTGCGGCCGAGGAACTGGTAGGACTTCCTGCGCTCGATCCCATACCCGAGAGTGCCCGGTCTCGGACACCACCACACAGCCCTGCCGAGCGCTCAAAGGGCGATCGTTGTTGTACAACCCCAGCAGGTGGGCGCAGTCATGATGGCCTCGAGATCGAGGGCGTCGTAGCCGCTGGTGATACCGCGGTGGGGCGGACCGGTCAAACCTTCTCGGCGCCCGAGCCGCCCAGTGTGGCACGGCATCACACCTCACTGAGAACGATGAGGTCGAACATCTCGTTCGGCCACGGCCATCGCAGAGGCCGTTTCTCTTCCCGGGATCTGCCGCAGAGACCGCCTCGGACAGAGACTTTTGCGCATAAGCGACAGCAGTATCGACCACCCGACCCGGACAACTTCCACACCACCCCTCTTGATGTTTCCGGAACTATGAGGACGGTGCGCTGCGACAACGTGTTGCACCCCCGTCTGTCGAGAAGGCAAGATAAAAAATCCTCTCCTGCAATAGGAGTGAACTTCCGGATCATTCATTCACCCGGCAGAGCAGGCCGACATCATGCGAGCGCATCGTGGTTCTCTCATCGTATCCGACCGTCGGGCACAGTGTGGGTGCCATCGCCCGCGCAGGGGTGTGGATACGAGGTCTTCGCAGTTCGGATAACGCCGGGTGTGCTTTACGGGTTGTGGCACACCAGTGGTTGCGCAGCGCTTCGATCATTCCTTCTTCCGGTTGGATGAATAGCCTGATAGGCCAATTTCTTTCGCCTTCTTCTTCAACACGTCGACGGTTCAGTCCTAGTATGACGACGATGGGGGCAGTCCCATGTGCCGCCCTTGCGGCCGGTGTCGGACCGGCCCCGTTTTGCGGCCGAGTTCGCGATCTTCGCCGCCTTCTCCTTCGACGCACCGCCTTTCCGTACTTCCCGGTACACCTCTTCGTCTTTGATCGATGACGGCGCCAATTACTTCTCCTCGTTTCGAGTGCCTGCTCATCGAATTCCCGGTCCACCGTTCAGCTCGGGTGAAGGGTGAAACGTCCCCGCACCGTCCGTGGCATCTCCGTCGCGATCTCCGGGCAGAACGGCAACGACGATGTGTCCGGTGGTGGTGCCCAGTCACGTAGATCGGCGAAGGTGTCGATCGCGCGGTCCACGCATACTCCCGATGCCGGATGAGGTCCCGCAGCCAGGTTGGTGATGATGTCGATGGCATCACTGGTGAGCGATTCGACGCCCATCGACCACCCGAAGTGCCGGTTCCAGGCAAGCACAACCCGCCGAGGCCGGAAGTACTCGATGACATGCGGCAGTACCAGCACGACATCAACTCCGCCGTGTCCGTCCCACCACTGAACTGCCTGTGCCTCGAGTGCTGTGGCAACAGCCTCGATGTACTCGGTGTCGTGCTGGACTAAACGTGGCACTTCGCTGGTCATGGTGTGTTCCTCGTCGGCCGTTATTCGGTAGCGCTCCGATTGCCCCTATCGGTGCGCCGGGAAACCATCACACGCTTCTGCACCGAAAAGTTCTGATACGTCCTCGTCCTTGGTATCCGAACGACATGGGAGTTGGTGGGAGGTGGTGCCGGTGGATCTGATCAACCCCCGTACCGGGGGATCCGGCACCCGCAGTGACCACATCGTGGTGCCACGGCCCCGGAGGCGTATTCGAGCTTGTCGCACCCGCGGTTTCGGGTTCGGCTGTCAGACGGCGACAGATGAGGCCACGACCATTGAGTTCGTCCCGCGATCGGACGATATTGTTGCGTGACCGCGGTGATCCCACGTGATCGCCCGGATCCGCTACACCCATCGAATTGGGTGGCGTCGTCATCTCCTGTTTGCCGCGTGCGGGTGTTTGTTCGACGCCCCATGCAGGCGCGGGTGGTCGTCGGGGAAGTACGACGGGCTTGCGGCGGAGTCGCCGGCGGCGTCTGCGACGGGTGGTGCGTTGCCGGGCTCGCCCTGGGGCGCGGTGCTCGGGCTTTCAGCTGGTCGACACGTGCGGTCAGCATTACGACGGTTTGCGGCCGGTGCGTGGTGGCACGCTCGTGCTCGGGCAGCTCCTGAAAGTGTGCAAAGTCGAGTGACCGGATCCGTTGTTCGATCGGTGCCAATCGTGAGCTGGTCGTCACCGGGCAGGGCACGAGGTTCGTTGGGTGTGCTGCCGTCCGATCGTCTGCCGGTAGCACTGCGTGCTACCCACCGCCCCGGTACGGGAGTTCTCCATTATCGTGCGGATGCCGCTGCCGCTTGGAGGTCCCGGTGAGAGAAGTGTGCGCTGACCTTTGACGACCTGGGTTGTTCGTCGGTTCGATCGGGCGACCTCGGGTACCCGAGGGGGCATAGCACCGTGTCCCAATCGAAGAAAAGAGGCTGCCCCATGTTCCATCACACCGACTACCTCCAGCTCGACGTCGCGCCGGAGAAGCCAGATCCGGTTTATGCCCGCAAACTCCAGGAGTTGCTCGGTGGTGCGTACGGGGAGATGACGGTGACCATGCAGTACCTGTTCCAGGGGTGAAATTGCCGAATGCCCGGCAAATACAAGGATTTGATCATGGACATCGCGACCGAGGAGATGGGGCAAGTCGAAATGATCGCCACCAGGTCGCCCGCCTGCTCGAGGGCGCACCCGCCACTGAGACGTCCAAGGCGGCCGGTGCCGACCCAGTTGTGGCCGCCGTCCTCGGCATGGACCCGCAGCAGGCCATCATCTCCGGCGGCGGCCCGGTGCTCGCCGACAGCAATGGCGTGCCGTGGAACGGACGTTACATCGTCGCCAGCGGCAATCTGCTCGCCGACTTCTACGCCAACGTGACAGCCGAGGCGCAGGGCCGCCTGCAGACCGCCCGCCTGTGGAATATGACCGATCACCCGGGTGTGAAGAACATGCTCGAGTTCAACTTGGCCCGTGACACCTATCGCCAGAGCATGTGGCTGTCCGCGATCGAGGAACCTCAAAGCCGACGGACTCGGAGGCACCATCGCCCCGAACGCGTTGCTCGACGAGGAATACGCCGAGCACGCGGAAACGCTGTGGCACCTGTCCGACGGCACGATGTCCGACCAGTACCGGCACCGGACGGTGTTCACGAGAACCGGTTCCTCGCCGACTCGCAAGCTCTCGGTGGCAAGGGCGGCGCACCGGCACCGGACCCGTTGCTCTATGCCACTTATGACGGCAGCCTCGGCGAGCCGGCGTCGAGTGCTCTCGGCACAGAAAAGGGCGTCATCGGAAAAGCGAAGGACGCACTCGACCCCGACAAACCCTGAACCCCCAACTCGCCCCCGCCATGCCCCGACCCGTCCCGGTCACATGGACGATGCACAGCCGGATATCGGGCGAGAGTGCTCGACACTGTCACGATCGCTGTGGTTTGGAAGTCGACCGCCCCATCAGCCGCAAGGGTCTCGGCCGTACCCATGTGATCGCTCACCGGGTCCCGTATCCAAAGTTCTCTCCGCCCGGCTCGAACCTTGCCCTGCTCGGCCCTACTCGGTGGAGGCGCTGAGACGGCGAGCAACTCGTCCAAGGCGGTAGCGGTTAGTCCTTTCCGAAGTGAGCTACCGGGTCGCTCCGGCGGCCACGTCGCGCGGTGTGTCGTGCGGCGGTCGCCACTGGTCCTGCTGGTCGGGGCGCCGCAGGACCAGTGGCGCTCGTGTTTAGGGGCGGTGGTTGGGGTCGGTTCCGTAGGCAGTGCCGGTAGCCGCCGCGGCGGTAGTGTTACGTCGCTTGAGTCCGGCCAAACCGAGCAGGCCGACGAGGCCGAGTAGCCCCCACAGACCGGTGTTGTCGCCGTCGTCGTTGCTGTCGTTGTCGGCTTGGGCCACCACAGCCGTACCGGTGGGGGTCGGCGTGCCGGCGTGGGCGAGGCCGGCGCCGGTGAAGGCCAGCGTTGTTGCGGCGAGAGTGGCGATGACTGTCTTACGCATAGAAATGTCTCCTGATCTGTGCTGGTCACGGGGCACCCGGCGGTCAGGCACCGGCACACCCGTTTCGGTCAGGAGACCATTTACCCCCGCGAGGAGTTCACGAAACACACCGATTCTCTTCGTGTGTACCGAATTTCTTTCGGAGACCATCAGATAGCTCCGGCGCTCGTCGGCCGGCGCGTGCCGCCGACGAAGGGGTGTGTTCGGGGCGGGGTGGTCAGCGTTGCCCGTTGGTGGTTGTTCCGTTGCGGCGCTTGTCTTTTTCTGCCTCGGCCAGCTTCTCAACTCGGTCGGCGCGAGCGCGTTTGCCGGCGGCCTCGTTCTGCTTGTCCGCGGCGTCCTTCAGTTGCGCCTTGGCCGGTGCTGCCGCCTTCTTCTCCGCCTCCCGGATCTTGGTCTGTTCGGCGCGGTGCTCGGCCTCCGCGGCCTGGGTGCGTTGGGCGGCGAATTGATCGGCGTTCGTCTTCGCGACCTGTGTGCGCTGCTCGGCGTCCCGTGCGGCGGCTTGTTTGCGCTCGTCCTCCCGTCGGCGGGCCTGTTCGACCTCTTGCTGTTTCGCCATGTGGGCTGCCGCCTGCTTGTCGCGGGCCTGTGTGCGCTTGGTTTCCAGTTCGGCGTCGGCCTCCGCCTGGGCGGCGGCTGCCTCTTCCTCGAGCTCTTTTGCCCGCACTAGTGCGTCGCTTCGCTCGGTGAGCGCGTCGCCGCGCCGCTCGATGTGGCGGTCGCCGAGAACGTTGCCGACGGCACCGTCGAGCACCCCGAGGGTGCGTTCATACATCAACCGGGCCGGGGACTCGGTTGCCAGCCGGGACATCAGTTGGTCTTCGATGAGTTGCAAAGGAATGCGCACGATCTGGTACTGCACGCGCATAACGGCGACGGGAACGGTGAGGACATTCATTGGAATCTCCGTTGACTCGTGGGTGGTTGGTCAGGACAGGCCGGCGTCGCCGGTCAGGCCCTCGGCTGCGCGTCGAACTCGTTCGGCCTCGTGGCGGGCGGCGTTCGCTTCACGGACGGCGCGTTGGTGTTCGTCGCTGGCATCGACGGCTTCCTCAGCGGCGGCGGCGGTTTTCGACCGTTCGACGGTCTCTGCTCGGGCCGCCGCGTCACGGGCGGCGGTCTCTGCGCGGGACTGCTCCTGGGCGACCTGCTGGTGCTGGTGCTGCTCTGCGGCCCGGTGCTCGGCATGCTGCTGCAGTGCGGCCTCCTTTTCGGCGGCGGCGGTCTCGGCACCGATCACGGCGCGGTCCTCGGCGCTCTCGTGACGGACCTGTTCGAGTTCCTCCGCGGCCTGAGCGGTTTCTGCCCGGGCGACGGCCTCGGCACTGTTCGCCTCCTTGCGCTGTTGCGCCTGCGCTTGTTGGAGTTGGCCTTCGGTGGCCAGCGAGTCGTTGCCGGTCACTGCGCCGGCTACTTCCTTCACCTTGCCCTTGACCGAGTCGAGGAGACCCTTACGTGCTTGTCCGGACGTGTTCTGCTCGTTCATGAGAATCTCCTGGTGGATCGAAAACTGTCGAGCTGGCTGAAGCGGACGCCGTCAGTTGATGCCGACCACTTCCTGGGCGATGGCGGCGAGCCGGGTCTGCGCGGCAGAGATCACCCCGTGGCGATTCTTGTTCGCCTCTTCGTGGGCGATGATGGTGCGAATATCGGCAGGTGCAGTCAGGTCCTTCACCGCCACGACCGCGCCGGAGACGTTGAGCTCGTCGTAGCCCGGGGTGGCCCGGACGGTGTCGATGGCGCGATCGAGTCCGCGCGCCGACCACGCCGCGGGAACGTTGATCAACCGGATCGCGGTCTCGGTCGCGGCCTGCAGGGGGGTGCGGCGCAGAGCTGCGGGGCCACCGAGGGCGTCCTGGGCCAGCACCGTGGTCAACCACTCCACCGTGGCGGTGTGCGCGGTGATCAACCGTCCGGTCAGGTCGACGATGTCGGTCTGCCTCGACGCGGACGCCAATGCACGGAGGTACCGCGCCCGGTCCAGCAGTTGATGCTCGAGGGCCAGATCGCTGAGCAGTGCCTCGTCGAACGGCTGTGCTTGTTCGGCCATCGCCTTGACCATTGCCGTCGCGCGGCCGAACCACGGACCGGCGATACCGGGAAGTCCGCCGAGGTCACGGATCGCTTCCTCCACGGCGCCGGCGCGCTGACGCGCATGGTCGGGGTTCTGCGTCGATTCTCGGCGGACGGCTTCGGTGCGGGCCTGAGCGGCGCGGGTCTCGGTGATCTGAATCTCGTTGTGGGTCAGGTCCAGGAGTACGCGCAACTGGGTGATCAGTGCGGCGGTGTTATCGGTCATATGTGCTCCTGAGGGTGTGTGGGTGGTGACGGCCGGCCGCAAGATCATGGTCACCGGTTGCGACGTGGGGTGTTCCGCATCGCATCGGGGTGTGCGACTCGGGAGAGTCCGAGCAGCTCAGGAGATGTCGCGGTGGGTTTGCCGGAGCTGCGTTCGAGGTGGCGGCCGAGTCGAGAGAAGACGGCGGCCGGGAGGGGAAAGGCGAGAACGATCATTCTCATCGACGACGCAGACGGCTGACGGGAAGCCACACGGGGTGGTCCGTTCTTATCGAACGGTAAGGCTGCGCCGCACCACGGTCCGCGCACCCACCACGGTCAGTAGGCCGGCCACGGCAACAGGCAGCGATGACATCTCGGTCAGAACTACGGCGAAGATGACGATCAGGCAGAGGTCGAGCACACGCCGCACGCCGGGAAGTTCGACCAGGGACGGATGCACCCCGGGCGGGACACAAGGACGGGTCCCGACACCGGTCGGCGGTGACAGGGATTGGTCAATAAGACTGGGAAATAATGCGTCTGACACAAGCTTGGCCCAACTATCGGTGGCACCGAGCAACCGTTGCGGGGCGTGGAACAATCAGCGGATGCTCGGCGGTCGGTCGCCGCGTGGCTATCGGATGGCGGCGCCGTCACGAATTCGGTCGACGACGACGGGACGCGAGGGTCCGGCACTCGGACCGCCGGATCCCTCGCGAAACGGGACTCAGACGCCGGTGTGCCGGTCGGTGTCGGTGTAGTGCTCGCGGCTGCCCGACTTGGCGATGCCCCGGCTGACGATGTAGGCGATCGTCAGGACGACGATGTAGAACCAGGCGCGGTCGGCCCGGAAATAGTCCTCGTGCCCGTCGGTGGTCTGCACCAGATACGAGGCGACCAACACTCCAATGACCGCGGCGATGTAGACGAAGAATTCGGTGGTCTTGAAGGCGGACTTCGTTTCGGTGCTGCGACGCGGCTCGAGATGCACGCGCTGTCCGGACGCTACGGTCCCGGTGTTCGAACCCAGGTGGTTCGGGTTGGTGGAGGTCATCGACGACTCCTTCAATGGGGTGCCCGGCATTTCACAACACTCGGGTCACCGCGTACGTCTCCTCGAATGAGGTGGACGTCGGTGAGCGCGACCCTCTGCTGGAGCGAACCCATTCCCCGCAACTATACCCAATAGTAACTACAGTGCAAGTTTACGGTGTAGGTAAGGGCTGCATAGAGTTCCGGTGCCAGGACGTGGTCCCTGTGATCGTTCCAACACAAGGAGACAGTGAGGGATACGCGCACAGACTCCGTGGAGTCGACCATGCCGGGTGGCCCCCTGACGCGTAGCCGTCTGCCCCGCCTGACCACCGTGCAGGTGCTGGCCTCTGCCCTCGAAATCGTCGACCGTGAGGGTGTCGACGCCCTGTCGATGCGCCGGCTGGGGCATGCTCTCGACCGGTAAGCGAGCTTCCTCATTCCCGAGACGGACCTGCCGTTACTGTGTGCGGTCGACGATTGCCGATGTAGAAGGAGAGCACGATGGCGGTATCACCGAGGAATTCCGAAGGTTCGGCGAAGAGGACGACCAAGGAGATCCGTGAGTGGGCGATCGGGGAGGGCCGTGAAGTGTCGCCTCGCGGTCGGATTTCGGCCGAGATCGAGCAAGCTTTCCATGACGCTCAGGCAGGAACTGTGCCAGCGAGGAAGGTAGCCGCGAAATCATCGGTCGCGAAGAAGACGGCCGCGAAGAAGACGGCCGCGAAGAAGACGGCCGCGAAGAAGACGGCCGCGAAGAAGACGGCCGCGAAGAAGACGGTCGCCGAGAAAACAGCCGCGAAGAAGACGGTCGCGAAGAAGGCGCCGGCGGTGAAGAAGGTGGCTATGACGAAGGCTCCGGCGAAGACAACAGTGTCGAAGACGACGGCGGCGGAGAAGATATTCGCCGCGAAGAGCGCGGCGGCGGTCGGCAAGGCTCCGGCGAAGGCGACGACCAAGGAGATTCGCGAGTGGGCGATCGGAGAGGGCCGTGAAGTGTCGCCTCGCGGACGGATTTCGGCCGAGATCGAGCAAGCTTTCCATGACGCTCAGGCAAAGGAGGTTCAGGCAGAAGCGGTGCCGGCGAAGAAGACGCCTGTGAAGAAGATAGTCGAGGGGAAGGCTCCGGCGGAGAAGGCAGTCGCCAAGAAGTCGGTCGCGAAGAAGTCGGTCGCGAAGAAGTCGGTCGCGAAGAAGTCGGTCGCGAAGACGGCAAGGCCGAAGACAGCGGCTGTGGAGTCGGCTGCAGATGCGCCGGCCGCGGAGACGACGGCCGTGAAGAAGAAGGTCGCGAGGAAGGCTCCGGCGAAGACGTCGGTCGCGAAGACGTCGGTCGCGAAATCGGCGGCTGCGGAGTCGGATGCGGAAGCAACGGCCGTGAAGAAGGCTCCGGCAACGGGAGCGGCGGGCACCGCTCCAGCGAAGGCGACGACCAAGGAGATTCGCGAGTGGGCAATCGGGGAGGGTCGTAAAGTGTCCTTCCGCGGTCGGATTTCCGCCGCAATTGTGCGCGCATTCCATGGCGCTGCGGCAAAGTTGCCGCTCCCGCTCGGGTAAAAGGGGCGGGGGTCCGCTATTGAGCGTGACCGGCCGACTCCTGTTGCCGCGGTATCCCGTCTCGGGTGATGCGTATTAACATTGAGCACAGGGCTCCTCGCTCGGCACCCCCACGCGAAGACCGACCTCTCCGGTTTTGCGGGCTCCGCGCGACACGACAATCGCCCGCGCCTGATGCCGATCGGTCGGTGGGGGCACATCCCTTACGCGCCGACCCCGTTAACCGTCGCACAGCCTGACCCGCCGATCCACAGCACCGCCCCGGGACCGCGGGGCGGGTGCCCGGCTGTGAGGAAGGACTCGAACACTTTCGTCGCGTGTTGAAGGGAACCAGGTGTGATGGGGGAGCTGGCCGTAGCGAGCAAAGGGCATGTGATGGTGTCGTTTGGGCGAACCTCTCGACGGACTGTATGTCGTCGGGTGGGCGAAACGAGGCGCTTCCGGCGGCGTCGGCGACAACCGCAGCTGCGCCGCGGGAACCGTGACCCAACTGGCCGCAGACCTGCACTCGCGGGTGTGACGCCCGGGTCGGTGTCCGCGGATCTCACTACACCGCAGCGGCGTTCGCTGATGTCCGCCGCGGCTCATGGGACCGAGTAGGGGAAGGGCGGGCTCGCGCCGACGATGCCCTTGCCGAGTTGTGCTTCTATGGACTCGCGGGAACGGCGTTATGGGCGGAGCTGGCCGTCGAAGGCTGCGGCGCGCACGGAGCTGTGTGGATGGCCGGCGCACTATAACTGGCGGTGTCGCAGGCACTCCGCCCCCGGATACCCTCAGACGTGTGGAGTTCTGGCGACGAAGTGAAACGACCCTGCCCGAGCGGTCTTGCCGCCGGTCGGGGGTCTGTGTCACATGCTGTCGTAGATGGTGTGCTCGGGAATCCCTGCCGTTCGGGCCCCGAGCACGGCATCGATCGGTTCGCCGGTGAGCTGCCGGTAGGTGTCATTCCACATCAACGCGGGAACCCGTGTTCTCGGCGCCCGTGAGGGTTTGAAGGACCGCACACGCCTCCCGTACGCATTCGAGCGCACCGTGCTGGCCGGCGTTCATCGCCGTTTCGGCAGCTGCTCCTGCGCGTTTCCGACGGCCGACATGAGGTTGCGATTGAGGCGCTGATAGGTGCGCAGCCACGCCCCGTCGACCGGCTCGTCGCGGAGGTGGGCCATCAGCGTTTCGCTGTTGTTGTCCGTGTCCAACCATCGCCGCATCTCGGTGGTGCGGTCCTGCACGTTGTGCGGCAATTGATTCTGCACGGTCGAGTTTGTCATCGGGAGTCCTCCCTTGCTGCTCACGTCCGCTTTTTGTGGCTCATTGTGGCGGAGCGATGTGCCGGCTGTCAGGCGTTTCGGTGTCGATGGGCACCCTCAGGCGTACGCGCGCGAGTCGGCCTCGCCGAGCGAGTCCCAGACGATCTCGTAGCGCCTGCGGGTCATGTCGTCGGAGTCGGTGAGGAGCGCTTCGAACAGCGACCGGGGGTCGGCGTGCCACGACCGGGCCAGGGCCTCGAGCTCACACGGAGAGAAAAGGCCGGAGCGAGCAGCGGCGACAACCCAGTCGTCGAAGTCGCCCTCTCGGATCCGCTCGACCGCGTCGAGGTCGATATCCCCGTCCCCGAGATCGAACGAGAACATGGCTGCGACGACGTCATGAGGTGGCCGGCACGCGATGTCGGCGGCGCCCCCGCCCGCGACGACGGGGTTGCGGACCTGCTGTTCTGTGGTCATGGCGACCGCACCTCCTCGAGTGGGCGCGAGTTCCGACTCACTCTGTGTGTCGATTCTTGGGGAAGCCTCGGGTGGCGTGCTTCTCAGCAGGGTAAGGCATCTCTGAGATACGGTCTGTGTCTTGCGTCACATTACTGGGCGGTAGTGATTGAACTCCCAGGATGGCCTCGTCGGATGCGCCGACGGTTCGTGCTGTTCGAGTGGAGGCCGGATGGCATGCGTCCCAGCGCAACTGGACGATTGACCTAATGGCGTTTGCGTTCAATGTATTCCACACTGTCACCGGAACTGCAGTGGGTTCGGATGCTCGGGTAGTGGCGTCGGCGCGGATCTTCGAGCCGCGGATAGGACGAGGATCGGCAGGATGCGGGCACAGATGAGGTGCATTGCCGTGGCAGTGGGTGCGGGGTTGGCCGCGAGCATTCTTGTGGCGCCGGTCGCGGCGGCGGAGGAGGTTCCGGACCTGCCTGGGGCGAGCTCGGTGTGGCAGATACCGGACCGGGTCGGTCCCGCCCAGAGCGCGCATCCGGATGCCGCCCGGTATGCGCGGCAGCACCCGGGGTCGGTTCCGTCCGGTGTCAACGATTTCATCTGTGCCCCGACCGGGGAGCATCCGAGGCCGGTGGTGCTGGTGCACGGCACGGACTCGAACGCGTACTCGGATTGGGCGGCGCTCGGTCCGCGACTGGCGGCATCGGGCTACTGCGTATTCGCGCTGAACTACGGCGGCGAGCCCGGAGGCGACAACTACGGAACCGAGGACATGGCGGTCAGCGCCGGCCAGCTGGCGCAGTTCGTGGCCGAGGTCCGCGGCGCGACCGGGGCGAACGAAGTCGACATCGTCGGCTACTCGCAGGGAGCGACGGTGGCTCGCTATTACGTCAACCGGCTCGGTGGTGCGGCGGCGGTCGAGCAGTGGGTCGGTCTCGCCTCGCCCACCTACGGGGGCACCCTGTTCGGTCTCGTACCGGTCCTCGACCAGACTCCCGGCGGCATGCAGTGGGCGAAAAGGGTGCTGTCCCCGGATTTGGTCTCGCCCGCGCTGGAGCAGCAGGCCCAGGGCTCATCGTTCCTCGAGGACCTCAACGGTGGGGGAGACACCGCCGCGGGAACCCGATACACGACGATCGGCTCATGGCTCGACGAGGTCATCCAACCGGCGACCAATATCGCGCTGCGCGACCGGTCGGCGACGAATCTGATGATCGGGGACCTCTGCCCGCTCAACCAGTCCGGCCATTTCCGGATGCCCTATGACGAGTACACCCTGCAACTGGTGATGGGTGTCCTCGATCCCGCGCAGGCGGTGACACCGCCCCGCACCGCGGTCCCGGCGGGCACGGGGGTACTGGAGATGATCCTCACCGAGAACTTCTGACAACGGCGGCAACGGAATCGCACGACGTGTCGCGACACTGGCGGTGAGGTTGCGATGACATGACGATCCGCGAAACGAACTGTCCCAGAGAATCTCCGTGAGACGAATACCGCTGGGAATAGGCCCTTCTCTTCACAGGGGACTGCGGAGGTGCCGCTCACGGTCGTGGAGGGTCAGCCCTCGGCCGCGGAGAGGCGGGCGGCCTCGTCGAAGGGGGAGGCGTCGGGGGTCTGGCTGCCACTGGGAGCAGCCGCGCCGGCGTGCAACGGGGGTGAGTAATACCCGCGGCGATGCGGGGATCGTCCGCGCTGTAAGGGAATGTCGAGTATTCGTTAGTCGCCGGTGATGGACCACCTGCCGCAGATCCCGGGGATACGGGGGCTTGCATGCCAACAGTGTCATGGCCTGCTCCTCGCCCGGACCCGGCGATGCCTCGACTGTTCGTGGAGATCAAACACCCGCTCGGCCAACCGATGTTCGCGTGTGCCAGGGCATTGCTGGCCGCCGCGAGGCGTCACCCCTCGCACCCCTGCGTTACCCTCGGTGGAAGGTGATACTGGTGTGCCAGCCTGCGGAAGCAGCGGCGGTAAGAGCGAAAGCGGCATCTGCAATCGAACGTCGCGGCCGGCCTCCACCTCGTTGGGCTCGCCCTGCAGCGTGGCGTGCTCGCACAACCCTGACCTGAGCTCGCCGTCCCGCATCGGCTGGGGGACATCGCTGGTCCCAGTGCCTGGGTGAGCTCCGCGACCCTGTTGTGTGCGGTCGCCCGCGACCACGTCGGCGACAGCGGATGCGCGGTCAGCTCGGGTTCAAAGCCGAGCTTCGCCTTGACTGCGGCCACAGGCCGGGAACGCGGGTGCCGAGTTCGCCGCGGACGTTGGCGGGGGTGTGGCCGTGCCGGATGAACAGCAGCTGCACATCAGGTGATTCCTCTCGTGAATGGGGTTGTGCATCAACGCCGGTACCCAAGCATGGCGTCCTCGGTGACCGCGACGATCGTTCAGGTGAGGGCCGGGTCGAGCGCATGAAGCGCGTGCACTTCCGCCCGGGAGGGCGTGTACGCGCCGGATCGGCTGACCGTCAACGCACTCGTGTGTATCGCGCGGAGCAGTGCGGGTTGGACATCGGGCCAGTCCACAGCCGCGAGTCGATCCCGTGCTTGGGGTGAGCCGAGCAGGCCCGCGTCGAGTAGTCCGGAGAGTAGTCCGGCCATGAAGGAGTCTCCGGCACCGACGGTGTCGCCCACGGTGACCGGTGTCTGGTCGATGTGGAGCATGTCCCGGTTGTGAGCCAGTCGCGCGTAGGCGCCCCAGGATCCGCGGGTGACGACCACCATCGCTGGTCCTGTCTTCACCCACCGCCGCATGATGTTCTCGACCGGCACGCCCGGGTAGAGCCAGTCGAGGTCCTCGTCGCTGGTCTTCACCACGTCGGACAGTGAGACCAGGTGCTCGACGCGGTCGACGACGGTTTCGGGCGAATGCATCAGTGCGGGACGGATGTTCGGGTCGTATGACACGGTACCGAGGAGCCGCATCCGTTCGGCGGCAACGACCACCGTCGAGCCGCCTGGTTCGAGGGTGGCGGCGATGCTGCCGGTGTGCAGATGCCCGAACGGTTCCAGGTCCGGGAGTTGCGGGACCGCCCAGTTCAGGTCGAACTCGTAGTTTGCGCGTCCGTCCGCGTCGACCTGGGCGAACGCGACCGACGTCTTGTGTGCGGAGTCGGTTCCGGGCGTGATCTGCACGCCGGCGGACTCCGCCCACTGTCTGAGCAGATTTCCCCGGGGGTCTTTGCCCCAGTGGGAGCAGATGCTGGCCGGGTGGCCGAGTGCGCCGAGTCCGACTGCGACGTTGAGGAGGCTGCCGCCGACGTGTTCCTGAGTGGACCCGGGCCTGGTGACGACGTCGATCAGTGCTTCGCCGAGGCTGAGTACGCGGCTGGTCATCAGTGAGCCTGTACCGAGGTCGGCTGGTCCGGGCCGTGGTCGAGTGCGACGCCGAGCTTGGCCTCCATCTCCTCGAGCGGCACACCCTTGGTCTCGGGCATCACCTTCAGCACCCAGATCAGCTGACCGACCATGGCGAGGAAGAAGATGCTGAACGCGGCGCCGGCACCGAGGGCACCGATGATCGGCGGGAAGGCGAACGAGGTGATCGCGGCGAACACCCAGTGGGTCAGGCTGCCCAGCGACTGCCCCTGACCACGGATCCGATTCGGGAAGATCTCCGAGAGGAATACCCAGATCACCGAGCCCTGGCCGACGGCGTGGGCGGCGATGAATCCCATCAGCCCGATCAGCACCAGTATCGACGACGTAGAGGTGAACTCCCCACCGCGCGCATTTTCGTAGTAGAACATCACGGCGGCAAGGAATCCCAGGGACATCAGGTAGCCGATCGAGCCGACGATCATCAGCTTGCGCCGGCCGAGCCGGTCGATCAGGCTCAGCCCGACCATGGTGGCGACCAAGTTCATCGCGCCCACCCCGACGCTCATCAGGAACGCGGCGTTCGTGCTGGCGCCGGCCTCCTGCATGACCCGTGGCGCGTAATACAGGACCGCGTTGATGCCCGACAACTGGTTGAAGACGGCGATCGCGACGGCGAGCAGGATCACCTTGCGGTGCCCGCGCGTGAAGAACGGCACCTTCGTCATGTTCGCGGTGGCCGCCAGGGACTCCCGGATCTCACTCATCTGGAAGTCGACGTCGGCTTGGGTGGCGCACAGGCGCTTGCTCGTTGCGGTTGCGTCGTCCCATCGACCATTGGCGGCCAGCCAGCGCGGCGTTTCGGGAACGGTCGGCAGCATGAGGACGAACACCAGTGCCGGAACGATCATGACGCCGAGCATCCAGCGCCAAGCATTGTCGCCGGGGACCGCCGCGCGGATGACGGCGTTGGATGCATAGGCGATGAGGATGCCGAGCACGATGTTGAATTGCACCAACCCGACCAGGCGTCCTCGGTTGGCCGCGGGGGCGATCTCGGCGGTGTAGATCGGTGCACAGACGCTGGCACCACCCACGCCGATGCCACCGATGAACCGGAACAGCATCAGAATTTCGACGTTCGGGGCCAGGGCAGCCCCTACGGCGCCAAGAACGAAGAGGACGCCGATCACGTAGAGCGCCTTCTTGCGGCCGTATCGGTCTGCCGGCCGGCCGGCGACCAGAGCGCCGAGGATCGTCCCGATGAGTGCGGTGGTGACGGTGAAGCCCAGCTTGGCATCGCTGAGCGCGAACACCTGCTGGATCTGTTCCTCCGCACCGGAGATGACGGCGGTGTCGAATCCGAAGAGCAGCCCGCCGGTCGCGGCGACTATGGCGCTGCGAACAACTATGGGTTTCACGAGATGCCTACTTCCTCTTGCGGTTGAAATATCATGGAAAAGATGGATTTCCGCGCACAGCGCGACGGGTTGGGCACCCACGCCATCACCCGTCGGAGGCGATCACCGCGAGGTCGAGTGGCTCGGAACCAGAAGCGCCCTGCGTCTCGACCTGGATCTCGTGACCGCTGCGGTGACACCCTGCTCCAGCGATTCCGCCGCCAAGTGTGCGATGCCCGTAGGGCACGAGGTTGCGGCTACGAACTTCATGTCACGCGCCTTTCATAGCGGTTCACTGTCGCAGCCGGGGCGACGACCGATCGAGGCGGCCCTGCCTGGTTCCTGCGTCGCTGTATCGATGAGCCTGCGGACAGTTATAGCTGTGACGTGGCTCTCATGTCAACATATACGGGCCTAAACGCATACATTCGGGCACCAATGAGCAGATCAAAACAACACGCCGAAGTGGTCGGCGGCCTGCAGTGCGATCACCTCCGCGCCGGTGAGAGCCGGAGTTCCGGGCGCGCGCTGCCTGGAGGGGCGGACTCTGCGCTGGTGCGACTGTCTGCCCAAAATCCTCAGGCGTGCGCGTGAAACTGTTGGCCCGGAACAGGATGCGGCCGGCGGGGCGGCCACCACCCCACAGCCTCAGCCCGCACAACTGGTTGGTGTTGGGCGAAAGTGCTCTCAGCGCAGCCCGATGTAGATCTCGCCGGTCGTGACGTCCTCTTCGAGCGCCTCGAGGGAACGGCCCCGCGTTTCGGGCACCTTCGTCCACACGAACACAAGCGCCGCCACGCCGATGACGGCGAACATGAAGAACGACCCGGCGATGCCGATCCCTTGACGAGCGGCGGGAAGAACAGCGCCAGGATTCCGTGGGTGGTCCAGCCGAACAAGACCGAGATCCCGATCCCGAGGCCGCGCATGTGCAGCGGGAAGATCTCCGCCAGCCACACCCACACGTGGTCGCCGTAATCGGCGGGATCATCGCGCTTCGTAACATGGACCGGCTGGACCGGCGCAAGACCTCCCTCATCGGTCACTCGTTCACCACGATCTGCCACTGCCTGAGGGGCGCTGCCTCGATCCTGTTGCCGCGCATCGGCGGTCATATGGTGCACATTCTCAGCGACGGATCCCACCGAGGCAGCTGGGGCGCGTGTGACGTGAAGACCTCGAACTGGATGGCCGGTCCGACAGGATGTACGTGGAGTACGACTATTGATATGTACTTTACGTATCGGGAGGTGTGGGATGCCGGAGAATCGGACACGGCGGAAGGTGATCAAGGCGTCGGCTCCGAAAAGCGGGGGGACCGCGCGTGGTGGCCGGTCGTGGTCACCGGCTGAGCGCCGCCCACCCCGCAGGTGCAAGTCGTGGCGCGGGGGTGGCTGGCGAGTTCGTGGAGTACGTGACCCGGAATGCGCCGCGAGGCGAGTGGGCGCTGATCGCGAAGCTGATTCTCGATGAGGCGTTCGCCGACCCAGTGAGAACTCGTGCCGAGGACCGGGCGGGGGCGGCGGCCGAACGGCGGCAGTCGTTGCGCGAGCAGGTGGCTACCCTCAAGGCCGGGGAGGCCGGTCGGGTGCTGGCACCGCGGGCGGGGAATCGCGGACCCTTGTGAAGAAGTTGCGGGACGAGGGTATGTTGCTCGGTTTGCCGCTGGGACGGCGCCCCGATTATCACTACCCGGCGTTCCAGTTCGATACGGTGCACCACCGGGTGTGGCCGATCGTGGCGTACGCGAACAGCAGGTTGGGGGCTGCCGAGGATCCGTGGGGGGTCACGTCCTGGTGGCGCACCCCCTCCGACGTCCTCGACGGCCGAACCCCGCTGCAGGACCTCGAGGACGGCGATCTGACCGAGATCGCCGTCGACAACATGATCAGCGCGGCCGAGCGGGGAATGTAGGGGGTGGGGGCCTCCAACGGCAATCCGGCGAACATCGCCACCCTCGCGGCGGGAACACCGGTGTGGTGGGTGCACTGGACGCATCGGCGTATCCTCCGAACGCGTTTGGGCCGCAGCAACATCGCGCCCGGGTCGATGCCCGTACCCTCGACGTCCGCGCGACTGCTATGCCGGCGCAGGGGCGGTTCGAGCCGGTCCACGACCCGGCCGTGTGCCCGGGCGGGGCCGCGCTGGGCGGTTACCTGTATCTCGGGCTGTCCGTGGGTGCGGTGGTCGCCGAAGGCATCTTGCGTGGCCAGGACATTCCACCGGACTTGATCATCCGAAAGCGGCTCTTGGCCGGCAAGTCCTTGACGCAACTCGTGCTGGACGACGACGTCGACATCGCAGTCCTGGACGGGCAGCGGAACCTGATCCGGCTCGGCCAGGATGCCTCCCTGTCGGCGTGCACCTGGCGGGACTACGGGCAGACTCGTCGGACCGCGACCTCCCGTGGGCCCGAAGAATGAAAAGAATCGGTGCCGGTATGTCGGCTGAAACTCTTACGTTGCTCAACACGTGGCGGAGCGGTTGTTCTTCTCTGGGACGCGATCAAGGTTCCCGGGCTCGCGCAGTTTCCTGCGGATATCGAGGCGATGACCGGTCTCGACGATCAGGGGCGCCCGGTGGAGGCGTAGCGGATGGAGTGGTCGCTGTGGTGCGTAGTGACACCCGGCCGGTGTTCTCCGACGGTTGCGAGTTCTTCGGGTTGGCGTGGGGCGTCGAGATCGACTACACACCGGCGAACAGCTCGTGGTGGGGCCGGTTCGAGCCCGGTTCACCGCGCTGCGGTACTTCGCACTCGACGGCATCGACCGCATCAGTGACAAGGAGTAGGACAGCATGATTCGCCGCGACATCATCTGGGCGGCACAAGCACGCCGCCGACGAGACGCCCCGCCAGATCGTCACCGAGGCACAGGTTGCCTGATGCGGCACTGGCAGAGGCTAGCTGTCCGCGCGCAGGGCCGTCGGGGTCCAGGACGGCCAGGTCGGGTCGTCAATCGGATTGCCGTTGGTGAAGCTTGCGACTAGGCGAAACGGGCGGGCTGTGGTGGTGTTGTCGTATACGTAGGCTTGGTCGGCGTCGGCGATCGCGGCCCGCAGTAGGGGCCACAACCGCTTAAACCGGGCCCGGATCTTCTCCTCGGGTACGTGGTGGCCTCCGTTCGCCACGCGGTCGACCACGCGCGCGACGGCCAATTCCTCCGGGATCAGGACCACGTGCAGGGTCACGTGAAATCCTGCCTGTTGGGCGTCGCGGAGCAGGTCGAGTTTCGATTCGTGGGAGAATACGGTCTCGGTGACGAACGATCGGCGTTGGGCGATCCGCTGTGCTCGTTGTTCGGCCGCGAGGGCGGCCGCTTCGTAGGCGTGGGTTGCTGCCTCGTTCGGCCAGCGTGCGGCGGCGATGACGTCTGCGTTGACGAAGTCCAGGTGTGTGACGGGACCGAGTACGTGTTCGTAGAACGTGGTCTTGCCGGCACCGTTTGGTCCGGCGATGGCGTGCAGGACGGGATCGGGGCTCAAGCGTCGGCCGGCCCGCCGTCTTGTGCGGGGTGCCGAATGATGTTCCCGTGTTGGTCCAGCTCGACGTAGGAACGGCCGGAGTGGGCGAACTGTTCTGTCAGGTTCAGTCCTTCTCGGCGCTCGGTGATGCGCTCGGTCCATTCGGCGCGGACGATCGCCTGTTGCCGGTCGGTGAGCTCGTCGTAGTCGCGTCGGCCGTCCAGCACGTCGGCGACGTCGCGGTAGGAAACGCTGTGGGAGGCCTCCAGTTCGCGGCCGATCCGCGCCCAGTGCGCGATCTGTTGCGCGGCGCTGCGGCTCATCCGTCCACCGACCAGTTTCGCCGATGCGTAGATTTCGTTGTCGATTCGAGTCGGGGATGTAGCTGCCATGTCGTGCACCTTCCTCTTGTTACCACTGTAGCAGTCTGCAACACCCTAGGTGGGTGTTGTGCCTGAGGTCACGTCCGAAGCGTTTCCGGGCGGGCCTGCGGTCGGCACCGGCGGCGGTTATGGGTGCTCTGTCAACCGTGCGGTGTGCCGTTTCGCCACGTCGAGATCGGTGTCGGCGATTCCGAGGGTGTCCTGGGCGGCGCGGAGGGCGTCGACGGCGCTCTCGAGCGTCTCCGGTGCGGTGGTCGGGTCGCCGAGCTCGTTCACGTCGAGTGTGTGCGCGTCGAGGTCTGCGTAGGTGCGCTCGAGGTCGAGGAGGGTTCGGCGTAGGGCGTGCAGCGCATCCCGGATCTGGGTTACCTGCTCGTCGAGGTCGGCGAGGGTGCCGGGTTGCTGGGGTACGCCGGCTGTTGGTTGGTCGTGGTCGGTCATGCGATCACTCCGTCTGTTGTGAAGGACTCGGCCGTCTCGCGCGGCGGCCCGCTCGATACCTCGGTAAGGGACCGCGCTCGTGATGACACGTTCTGTGCTGGGAGGATGACGCGCCCCGGGGTTGCGGGGCGTGCGGTGGCTCAGGAGCGGGTGAGGCGGGATCTGAGTTTGTGCATGCCGACCAGGACTTTTTCGGTGGTGCTTCCGGGTGCGGGGAGCAGGCCCAGCTGCGTGGCGATGTCGTTCATGTTGCAGATGATCCGCAGTGTGGCGATTTTGCCGTCGCGGTATTCGTGGATGTCGACGCCGTCGAATTCGATGTGTTTGCCGGTGGCGGGGAAGCCGGGTGGGTCGAGCGGGCCCTGGTGAGTGGCGGTCGCTTTCCACCAGTAGGCGGCGCGGGCGCCGTCACCGGCGATGTGGGGGCCGGCGATCAGCTCGAAGGTCAGGTCGGGGAACGCGCGCCAGGTGTGGTCGAGGAATTCGCGGACGTCGGCTTTGCCGCGCATGGTCGTGGGCCAGGCGGAGTCGTCGTAGACGATTTCGTCGGTGAGCAACTCGAGGACCTGTGCCCGGTCGTGGGCGTTCCAGGCGTTGCCCCAACGCTCGACGAACTCGTCCACCCACGCGGAGTCGAATTTCTGCGCCGATGTCGGTTCTCCCATGCCTTCCAGGCTAGGGGGTTACGGGTCGGTTTTTCCGGGTGTGATGGTGCTGTGACCTAGTGTGATGCCATGTCCCCCGGTTTGTGATGTGGGGTGCCGGCGACCTGTTCGGGGAGGGCCGGCGTGGGGGTTCGGCGGGCGTGCGGGTTGTCTGTTTCGTCCGGTTTTAAGGTTGGTGGCCGTGCATCCGGGCGACGGGGTCGGACCACTGCCAGCGTTCGCCGTCGAGGTAGCGCCGGAAACTTCCGGCCTGTGGGGGTTCATTCGAGCCGAGGAACTCACCACTGATTTGCGCAGCAGGGTGGTGGTCCGGTCTCGTTGCCGGTTGACGACGCCGCGAGGGTCGGCGGTGATCACAGCGGGAATGGAAGTCCGCCCCGACTAGGGTCGTAACCCGTTGTGGAGTAACGATATACGGTATATATGTCGGGTGTCGGGCTATTGGCGTTCGAGGGCGATGGTGTTGAGGAAGACCCGGAAGCTTCCCGGGGAGGTGGTGGTTTCCCCAGATGTCGCGGAGGAGGAAGTCTTCGCCCGCGGCGTGGATCAACCCTTCCCGGACGGGTTCGGTGATGGCGGCGGTGTGTCCGAGTGTGAGGAGTGCGGTTTGGTGGGGGTGGCCGAGGCGGGCCCAGAGTTCGACGTAGCTGATGGTGTGGGGGAGGGCCTTGGTGGTGGGTGTCCAGTAGGTGAAGGTGAAACGGCGGATCAGGGCGGTGCCGGTGGCGTGCGTGGTCCGTAGTTCGAGGTGGGTGAAGTCGTCGATGCCGCGTTCGTAGAGTTCGGCGGCGGCGGTGGCCACCGCTTCGGGCTCCGGCCGCGAGGTGGGCAGGTCGAGTGCCAGTTGACTCATTCCCATCCGTCCACCGTAGGGCCGCCGGCGGGTGCTTTGTGGGGAAGTCGGTGACGGTGGCCGAGTAGGGGAGGTGTCTGTGGGCGTGGACCCTGTGGCGTGGGTCATGGCCGGTTTCGTGGCGCAGGACGGTTTCCCGGATCGGGGGGCTGGGCCCGTTTGGGGGTCGGGTCAGGCCTGACCCGAATAGGCTCGGTGACATGGGTGTCGAGTACGAAGGTGTAGTCGTTCGAGGGAAGTGCAGGTCGGCGCAGGCGGGGAAAGCTCACGACGACGGCTCTACCGGGGCAGGGAGGTCATGATGACGGGTTCGGGTTCGGGATCGCGGTCGTCGGCCCGCTTGGTTCCGCCGGGTCGATATCTGATCGACCCGGCCGGCAGCAGCGTCCGGTTCCGCACCCGGCACCTGTTCGGGTTGGCGTCGGTGTCGGGTGAATTCAGCGTGACCGGGGGGTATCTTGCTGTCGCAATGCCGGTGGACGAGTCACGTGCCCATCTGGAGATCGCGACGGAGAGCTTCCAGACCGGTAACGCCCGTCGCGACGACGACGTTCGAGGTGCGAAGTTCCTCGATGCTGCTGCCCGGCCGGTGATCACCGCCGACGTTCGGCAGGTCGACGTCGACGGTGAGTCCATCATTGGCCGGGGGTTGCTCGACGTGGGGCCGCAGGCTGCCCCGTTCACGGTGACGGTCACGGGCGTGGATGTTCGTGGCGGTGGTGTTCATGTGACGGCGACATCCCGCATCGACCGCTACGCCCATGGCATCACTGCAGCTCGGGGGATGGCCGCCCGCTACCTCGATGTCGACATGAGCGTCGTGGCCAACCTCGACTGACCGGGCGCTGCGCTTCGACCCTTATGTGCGGTCGTAGGTTCCTCTCAGTCGAATACCAGGAGCGGTTTGCCCCCGTGGGCGGGTGCTTCGGCCAAAGAGACGGCTTCGCCGAACTTTTCGACGGGGATCGGCTGACCCTCCGGCACGCGCAGCACGCCGCTGTCGGCGAGCTGAAGTGTCCGGTCGATCGTTGCGGCCATCCGATCCTTCGGGGTCTCGGTCAACCAGCGGAACAGCCAGAACCCCCGAACGGTCTTGGTTTCGTAGATCAGTGAGCGCGCGAAGACGGGGATGGTGAGTTTGTCGGGATCGGTTTGGCGGTGCGTGGACAGCGCACCGTAGACGATCAGCTCACCGTGCGGTGCCAGCGCACGCGAGATGTCCGCACCCAGCTGACCGCCGACGCAGTCGATCGCCTTGGACACGCCGTCGCGGCCCGCTATGTCGGCGATCCGTTCGCGCACGTCCTCGTCCTCCGTGCAGATCACCGCGGTGCCGCCCAGCGCGAGGATGTCCTCGACTGCGGATCGACGGCGGACCACGTTGAGGGTCTTGAAGCCGGCGTGCGCTCCGAGTTGGATGACCGACTGGCCCACGGTGGAACCGGCCGCCGTCTGCAGGAGCCATTCACCCGGTCGAACATCGAGTTCGTCACCGGTCAAGATCACGGCGGTCAGTGGGTTGGCGAGAAGCTGGGCGGCAGTGGAATTGCTCATGCCGACGGGAACAGGCAAGACCCGCTCGGCTTCGGCAACGACATACTCCTGCCACGTGCCCGTGACTCCGATCGTGATGACGCGTTGCCCGGCCGTCAGACCGTCTGTTCCGCTACCGAGTTCGTCGATCACACCGACGGATTCGATTCCGGGTACGGTGGGGAACTCCGGGGTGAATCCGTATCGGCCGCGGATGGTGTGGAGATCGCTGGCATGGACGGGTACCGCTGCCACCCGGATCCGGACCTGCCCGGGTCCAGGCTCCGGAATCGGCCGGGCGTGCAGGTGCAGAACCTCGGACGGTTCACCCAGCGTGTCGGCAACGACCGACCGCATGGTTATCATCTCTCGGCGCTCCTTCAGTCGGATCCAGATCTCACGCGGGTTGCGGGTGCACCGCGGCGGCCTCGCCCTTTTGAAAGTCACGATTCGGATACGCGTGGCCCAATTCCAGCCCTCCAAGCTCTCATGCTGCCACCGCGGCGGAGTTTGGGCACCAGGCAACGTCGGACACCTCCGCTGCGGTGCCCGACGATGCCGAAGGCGGCCGTTAGGTGTTGTCCGCTGTTCGGGCGGTGTGGTTGCGGGCTTCGACGGCCGCGACGGTCTTGTCGAACGCTTTTCCCAGGACGGGTGTGCCGAAGACGCCGAGCACGGCCCCGAGCGCTCGTCCTTTCAGATTCTTGCCGTCACGGACCACGACGGCGTCGATGTCGGTGGTCCCGTCGGGTCGCGCGGAGAGGGTGTAAGTGTGGCCCGAGTTGCCGCCCCACAGGTTGGAGTCGGTGGTCGTCATGACGACACGGTGGGGATCGGTCCAGTCGTAGTGCAGGCGTTCCCAGGCCCCGCCCGAGCCTTCGGTGACGTCGGCATGATCGGTGCCGAGTTCGTGCACCTGAAGGTAGGCGTCGGCGCTGTTGCCGAAGAGCGCCTCGCGGCCGGGCCCGAAGTCGGTGAGTGCGTCGAGGAATTGTTCCGGGGTTGCGGTGGTGGTCTGGTGGAGATGGATCGTGGACATGATGTCCTCCTGGGTGGGTGTGAACGGCGAGGGGTTGACCGGTGGACGGTGAAGCGGGTGGCTAGACGGGCAGCTCCGTCCCGGCCTGCTCGGCGACCATGTAGGCGGCGTACCAGTGGGGCCAGTTCGGATCCTCTGCGCCGGTGCGCTTCTCGTGTTCGCCGTGAGCGATCGCGGCGCGAATCAGCGCACCGGTCAGGTCGGCGGCGCTACCGAATGTTGTTGCCGTGGTGATGACCGCCTCGTTGGCGCGGGTTTCGGTCGTGCTCATGGTTGCCTTCTCGGGGGTCTCAAAAAGTGGGGTGATGTCGGATGCGAGCCGTCAGCCCAGGGCGGGAGCGCTGTGCGCTGTTCTGATTTCCTCTGGGGGTAGGGCGGCGAGGCGGCTCTACATCTGGGTGCCGCTGGTCCAGCCGGTCAGGACCTGATCGAGCACGATGGTTTCGGCGCGCCGGTCCTGCCGCTGGTCACGCTGGCGGTCGTGCTGGTGTTGCTGCTGCTGCATGTCGTTGTCGCGGTCGAGCGGGCTGTCGTGGGTGACGGTGGCGACGGGCTGCGCGGGGACCGGCGCGGGGGTCGCGGTGGCGGCGCCGACCGGGACGAGACCGAGTGCGGCGGTCGCGGCGGCGACGGCAGCCAGCCGCTTCCACGAGAAGGTGCTGGTGGCGGAGCGGGCGATCGGGTGGAGCTGTGTGGTGCTCATGGTGGGTGTTCCTAATCCGAGTGCCGCGGGCCCAGCGTCTGCGGCTACTCGAACGGTGTCGGGCAGGGCGGGAAGCGTTACAGCGACCAACCCCGGATCGACTGTGATGTGGATCACGTTCGAAACGGGCTGCTCGTCGCCCTGCCGGTGCGGCTGCCTGCCATCCGCTCGCGATCCCCGGGGCGACATCGGCGCCGACAGATGCGCCGGGTTACCCCAATCGGGACCACGGTGCGTCAGGAGACGCGTCGGTGATTCATTGTCCTTTCCGAATCTTGCCTGTCCGTACGATGTGGTGGATGCGCGATCGGTTGAAGACTCAGGGCCCGCAGGTTCGCAACGGGTGGTTATGGCTCGGATGTGGGGTAATAGTGGTTGCTCTCCTCGTCACGGGTATGTTCACCGTTTCGCGGGTGTTTCACAACGACCCGTGCGACTCCGCTCTCCCGTTAGCGTCCGAGCTGGGACTACATCTTTCCGACGACGACGATGTCGTCTCCTGCGAATGGCACTCGAGCTTCCCGGACTCCTCCGGAACTGTCATGGTGCGTACTGCATCACACACCACGCGAGAGGCTTTGCTGGAACGGTCCGGTGTGAGGGAGGAGATTGACCGACGGAGAGTAAGTCTGGACGGCGGCCCGTTTCGCGAAGAGATGCGTAGACCGAACCTCGAACGCAGCGAGCAGGTGTACATAGCAACCGCACCTAATGGCCACCAGCTAAGAATCAGCTACGACGAAGGTGTGGAGTCCGGGTGCCTGCTCACCGTGCGGGCTATCCAGGTGTGACCACTCGTCCTTCGCCGCGTGCCGTTACCGGTTCGGCAATCGGGCGAGGCCTGGCGCCGAGCACCACGGGGCAGCGATCATCTCCGCCCGGAAGCGGAACCTTCACCGGCGCGAGGCCGGCGCCCAGCGCATGGTGGGCAGTGGGCGGCCGCATCCCGAAAGCGGATCGGCTCCCGGACACGTCTCGGCTCGGAGCAGATGCGGCATCGAACCGCGCCGAGTGAAAGGTGCCGCTAAGACCGGAAGGGGTGACAGCGCAATTCTCGGCGGTGTCGTCATCGAAAAGACTAACGTTCTCAGCGTGCCTGTTTCGGTTCTCGCCGCGCACCTGAGATGGTGGTCGGGTATGTACCGCCGATACGCGCCGACACCGGGGGAACTATGTCGTGGCACCTAGGGATGGTTCCGCCGGAAACATCCGACCTCGGTGCTATCGCGCACGGGCCCGCCATTTTGGCACGCAGCCCCGGTCTGCAGGTGGGGCTCCGAACAATCATCGCCTACAAGGGTGGACTGGAGATCGCCGTGGTGGTCGTCGCCACCGGCGCGCATGCGGACGTCGCCGAACGTCAGTACAGGGCGCCGGCCGAGATCGACCCGGTCACCGGGCGCCCGAACCCTCAACCGGTCCTGGGGGTGGCCTTCCGGTTCAGTGCCGCCGACGACTCGACCGAGCAACCATTTCCCCGCCGCAACACCGTCGCACGTTCGACGTCCGGCGTGTTCCGGCGCGAGTTCTTGTACACGACGAGTGAACTTCCGCGCTCAACCCTCGTTCGGTATCTCGTCGCATGGCCGCAGGTTGGGCTGTCCGCCACCACCGTCGAACTCACGCTCCCTGACCCGGACAACCTGCGTCGCCACATCATCCCCATGCCGAACTAGACGGGCACACCTTCCCCGGGGACCACAGTTGGACGTTACTGAGCCGCACCCGGGACAAAGCACACCGGCACAGCCTTGGTCGGCTGCAGGAGTGGCGAGGAATCATCTGGGGATGTCGGGCTCCGTCAGGACGAGCGTCCCCGGAGGGGACCGCAACTCCAGGTCGAGCAGCTCGGCGACGAGCCGGTAGCGTCCAGGTGCAAGGTCCTCGATGTCCGATCCCGGGTTGACCCGGAGGGACATGCGGTCGCCCGGCGCGAGGTCCGGCAGTCGTGGTGCGTTGGCGAAGACCTGCACCCCGGTTCCTAGTGGTTGGTCGTCCGGGCCGAGCGCCCATCCGCGGACGGTCATGTGATCGCCGACGTCGTTCGTCCAGAGGTGGTCGGCGGTATTGAGTAGATCGACCGACAATTCGGGCAGTGTGCCGGCCGTGGCGGTCTGCTCGGCCGGCCACCGCAGTTCCAGGCCCGCCCGCCGGGCTGCGTTGGACCGCCGCATCGGGACCGGTCCGGGATCGGTGCTGACGGTCCAGGCTTCCCCGATCCAGTGCAGGAACACCAGTACCCACGCGTTTCGCTGGTGTGGGTGCGGCGCTGCGAAGATCTCTCGTGGGTTGTCGATGAACTCCCAGCTGGGGAAGATCGGTCGCCATCCCTGACTGGGGAGATCGAGCAGATCGTCGGGAGAGCGCAGGGTGAGCTTCCGGCCACCGATCAGGTCCCACAGCGACGAACCCGGCGCTTCGAGCTCCGCCGGGTCGACTTCGAGGGAGCCGAGCCGAACCACATCCGGGTCTGACCGGTCCTCGTCGGAATCCGACCTCGTCATCATCGAATTCTCGCGCACTTGGCGCGCAGATCACGTCCGAATTCGTTTCGCTTCGTCCTTTGCGGTGGGCGGCGCCGACTGACACCGTCGACCTACCGGCGAGGGATCCTCATACCGACCGTTTCTCAGTGCGGCGCTTCTTCGACCCACGAAGGATGCCTCCCACTGGTGTCGCACACCCAGGTCCGGGAATCATCGCTGCCGAGGTTGACGGTGTCGGTGAGCCAATAGTGTCGTCGGGTGCCCATCCCGCGATGACACTCGCGGTGTCGGCGTCGACGGCGATCGCGGTGCCCGCCGCGGCGAGGTATGCCGCCACGGTGAGGTGCACGCCCTCGTACCGCTCGGCGAGCCGCGGCCAGTCGGGAATGACCCATCGTCCCGATCGTCCGGTGGTGCGGTACCAATCGTGTCGTTTCTGCGCGGTGACCTCGACGGGAAACTGTCTGCACAGTTCGGCCCACGCCTGCGCACCGTCCACCTCGTAAACGGGGGCGCTGGCGGGGATGTTCACTCGACGTCCGGTGGCGCGTTCCCATCCCATGCTGTCCTCGACGAACCACAAGCCGGCCGGGGTCCCGTCGAACAGCAGCCGGGACGAACACTGTGTCGGTGGAGTCGACCACCACCAGCCGGAGAAGTTCGCCGACGGATCCGCCGGACGATCGCGTTCTGCTCGCACTTCTTCCGCGGCAGTCCGATCGCGGTAGTGACGCAACAGTTCCGCGGTAGTTGAGTCACCGGAATCCGCATCGTCCTCGCTCCAGCCCACCAACCGCTGATCGGTCGCAATGGGCGTCGTCCACCACTGCGCATGCGCCGATCGTGCGATGTGCTCGGCGACCCGTCGAAGCTCACGGCGCACCGGCTCGGCGGCGACGAGGATGTCTTCACCGTCCGGGTCCTGCCAGTAGCGCGCCGCGTCCACCGCGTCGGCGAGGGCCGAACGGAGTGCAACCGCAGTCACCTCGGGAAGCGGCACCTGGGAGAGGCGGTGCGCCACATCGTCTGCAGTGAGGACGGGCCGCCGAGCGTCCTCGGCGCCGGGCCCGAACAACACGCGGGCGCCTTCTCGACCGGACTCGAGGTGATATGACCCCAGGGAGACCGCGTAATCGAACGAGTCACTGCAGAACTCGGGTTGCAGAGTTCGTTCGGCGTCCCTTGCATAGGCGAGTAGCATCCGACGCCCGCGTGGGCCGGCCAACAACGCTTCTGCTGTAGTCATGTGCTGACCACTGTAGAGTCCCCAGCCGGACAGAATCCGGCAATCATCGCCGTCCGGAAGCGGAACCCTCACCGAGACGAGTTGGCGTCCAGCGCTCGGTGGGCAGCAGTCGGTGTCTGTTCCGAGAGCGGATCGCCGACTGCCCACTGCCGGTGACGTCGTCACCGGGACGGCGCTACTTCCAGGTCCACGAGAACTCCAGCCTCCCGGTCCCACGGACCGTCCGGCGGCGGAGTCATCGGACTGTGCCACCCTCGCGGGTCAGGAGGGATGGGCACCACCGGCACCAAGCCGTCCCGGAAGCCGGTCTGACCTTCAGGCACGGGACCGAACGTGTCGGTCCAACCTTGAATGTGTCTGCCGTCTGCGTCCGACGAGGAGGTGCGCGTGATCAATCGACATCCGACTACCGTTCCGGCTACCTGATCCTGCGCGGGAACTACCCCCCGGCCAGTCGGCCTCGAACGACCCGGCAAGCTCCGCTGTGCCCTCATAGAAGTGGGTCGACAGGAAATACGCAGACCACCCGTCACCGTGCAACAACATCGAGTACGTCCCCGGGTGAACCCGTCCGTGGGGATCGGTCCACCCCGCCGACAACTCGCCTTCGCTGAGCGATTCGACCCGTGCCACGACATCATTCGAGGTCTCCGGGTGGATCCACGGTCGAGCCTCGTAGAACTGAATCGTGTAGTCGACGCGGTCACCTACCTGCGGGATGCCGACGATCCCATCCATGATCAACTCCCCGGGAACGGTGATCCGTAACGTCGTCACCACCTCATCCTGCCCGGACGGCTCGAGCGCAGGGCGGGAAACACATTTGCAATCATGAAAGCCGAACGGCCTGGACCGGATTCGCACCGGAGGGTTGGGAACACCTCGAACACGCGATGAGGATGCCGCGTAGAGCCTGCCCGCCTTTTTGACGCAGGGAGCGGTGAGACACCGATTGAACGGCCATCATTGGAGGGGTAGGTGCGGGTCATCCACGGGACTGGAACCGTGGGGAGGAGCGGCATGAGCTGGTTGATGCGCGAGGATCAGCGGATGGTGGAGGATCTACTTCTCCAGCAGGTGGTCACGCTCACCGAAGCCCGTCGGCTCCGGACGCCGTCTTCCCCAGATCCGTTTCTGCGGGACGCGGTCGACAACCTCCTGATGGTCCTTTCGGGTTATCCTCTCGGGGAAGGCGGTCCTCGCTCTGGCCTGGACCAGCTCGAGTACTTCGGCAAGGCTATTGCTCCGGAGCCGACCGAGTTCGCGAACGGCCTGGACACCCGAGTCGGCCGAATCATCATCGAGGCGACGACGGGACTTACCCGCGAGAACCGTGCGGCACGGCGATGGGCGATTCTCGAACCGCTCGGGGCGCCGGCGATGGACCGCAAAGAGGCCGGGCTCAATGTTTGGGTCCGGGCCCTGGCCTCCCGCGCGGCGGATGGACTGCTGCACCCGGCATTGTGCGCAGGCCAGATGCGAGTGGGGTCATTGTCCAGGGAGGACGGGTACATCTCGGCGGAGTTGAAAACCCGTCTATCAGCACCGAATTTGTATTCGGAATGGTGTTCCGATCCGCAGAGTCGGAAAGACCTCGAGAAGACCATGTTGGATCGGTTCGCATCAGTGAGTTGGTCTCAGTCCCTGGGCTGAGCGGACGGGAGAAGGGCAGGTATTTGCCCGGCCCATGCACCCGGCTGAACAACGATGTTGCTCGCGTCGACGACGAGCCCACCTTGTGGCGGCGGTGCGTTCACCGCTGGATGCGAGTCCGACCAGCACCTGCCACGCGGCCATGGGCACCAGCATTTCGGCCCATTGGGTCACAGGAACTCCTCCGCGTTGCACAGCTGGGCGTCGAAACGGCGACGCTGACCAGGTGGCGAGCGACCGGACGCGACGTCGGCATGGAGTTTTCGGTTCCGTCTGACCAAGAATGCGGAGTCACCGGTGACGTCCGAGTCGCCATCCGAACGCGGCACCGACCACGCCGACAAGCCCGCCGAGCACGGCATCACCGATCATCGTGCCGATGATGACCGGGGCTGTTTCAGAGGTGTCCATGGTGCCGACGGTGCCCTCAGTTGGAGGGGTGTAGCCAGCGGTGTACAACGTCACGGGAAGCGAGAGCCACCACAGAAATTATCCAGCGGCGAAGAGCCCGCAGAGAAGGCCGATACAAGCACTGACCGTGATTATTCGGCGCATGTCCGGATCCTTGCACTCGGAGTGCCCAGTTCGTCTCTGGCACGGCGATCGATGACCCACCGCACCAGAACCCGCCGACCGGAGGCATCGCCCGAGTCGAAGGTGATCGCGTAGGTGTGCTCACCAGCCAACTGCTCGCCGTCGGAGGCGAGATCGCTGCCGAGGCGCCGATCTGCAAGTACGCCTGCCGGGCCGTCAACTGCCTTGGACCCGGCGGCAAGTGCACATTCTGGTGGTCGCCAACAGGGTGTGGTTGGCAGCCTCACAATGCTGTGGCAATCTGACAGAATGGCCGGGCGGGGAGGGACTGGTACATCGCGATGGTCCGTCGAGGCCGAGAAGAAGCACGGGTGGCGGCCGCACGATACTGTCTTGGTGACAGGGGTGGCGCTGCTGCCGATCCTGCTCCTCGTCGTCTCGGTCCCGGCTGCACTCATCGAGGACAATCGCGGAACGATGATCGGCGATGTGCTCGTCACCTGGAACCTGTTCGGCATTTTTGGCCTGGTGGTGACCGTCCCGGTGACAATGGTGGCTCTGTTCGGCGCGGCCGCTCTGAAGCAACAGTTCCGCTTTGGGCGCTGGCTGGTTTCACTCGGCAGCGTAGCGGCGGTGATCGTCTTCGCCGCCCTTGCCTACGGCATTGTCGCCGAAACGGTGTCACCGGATGAGTGGAGGGATCCGAACAGTTAGGCGCCGGTGCTCTCTCCCTCCGCAGCCTTGATTGTCCTCGTCCCGTACGTCGCGATCACTGTGGCCAATACTTATGTGATCGGCCGAGTCTGGAAGCGACCTGCCCAGCGCCATCGTGAACAACTCTGATTCTCTTGTCGGTGTCGTCGACGAACTGAAGCTGAAGATCGCAGCCGATCTGAACCTGTGACGGAAAACCATCCGCATTCGGATAGGCGACCACAATCGCAACTGCCCGATCTGCCAGGCCCATAGGCTCTGAGGATGGCGCGTAGAGCGGTGTTCGATCCATCTGATCGAGACGTGTTCAACGAGCAGCGACAACGCTTCGACTGGAGTCTGTTGCAGAACGGGTTCGTGTACCGCTACGACACCCGATTTCAGCTCGACAGTGCCTGCGAAAGGCTCACTGACCTGGGTTACCTTGTGCATCGGATCGAGGCTCACGACTGGGCTTCGATCGGGGACATGCACGCCGCCTTCGCCGCGGAGA
This sequence comes from Rhodococcus sp. NCIMB 12038, assembly GCF_002165735.1. Taxonomy (NCBI): domain Bacteria; kingdom Bacillati; phylum Actinomycetota; class Actinomycetes; order Mycobacteriales; family Nocardiaceae; genus Rhodococcus; species Rhodococcus sp. NCIMB 12038. The sequence continues at coordinate 47,981 of NZ_NHML01000008.1, read as the reverse complement.
TGTCGTTCCCTGCCTATTACGGCAGGAACCTCGACGCGTTCGACGACGTCCTCGGTGACGTCGCGACCTTCGACTACGGCAGTGACTCCGATTCAACAGGAACCGTCCTGGCCATTGCGAGTTATGACCAGCTCGTCCAGCTCGATCGGCGGACCGCGAAAGTAGTCCTTGACATCTTCGCCAAGCAAGCACGGCTCGCGCCTTGTACGGCCATCCGATGCTGTGCCTGGTCGAATCGGCTGCGACCGACTTCGGACCGGTCGGCGGCATCAACGTGTCCCCGGGCAGCGCGTGGGACAGTGAACCGGATCCGCCGTGGCCCTTCCACGTAACCGACATCGTCGAGCATGTGCTGCAGATCTACACAACAGACTCCGATGCCGCCGAATACGGTGCAGCACTCCGCGGTGTCTTGGTCGAAGCGCTCGCGGATATCGGGCGGTGGCAGATACGCGGACCCACCCCTGCCCCAGACGCCACCGCGGAATTCCATGCCGAACATCGGCCCGAGCCACCACCCGCCGGAACGCGCCTGGTGGAGATCGCTGTCGGGATCCGGGGAGAAGGCGACCACACAGCCCTCGGCGACGCACTCGTCCACGTTCTCCACGACGAAGGTCTGCGCTTTGACCAGATGATCTCTCTGTTCTATCCAGCGGGGAGCGAAGGACGAGAGGAAGCTCTGGGTCGATACCCCGAGTTGCGCGACTCGCCGGACCGATAGCCGAACCTGCACCGGCTCCCCCGGAAGTCGCCCGGTGACCGGAACTCGCTGAGCTACGCGAACCCGATAGCCCCGCCCGGTGACATTCCCACCGGCGGGGGCGCTGAACGGGTCGTCTGCGACTCGCGAGTGGATCACTGGGCCGATCGGGTAGCCGCTGTGGTGCTCGAAAACCTGTCGAGAATCGACCGTTCTCGACACCCGACCTGAACAGCGGATCCAAACAGACTGCGGACGAGAGTAACCCGTGCCGCAAGACTATGTCGGAAACTCCCCGCGTGGCGTCATGGTCGACGCCGGATCGGGCTCGGATCAACCGGTGAGGGTGTCCAACAGTTCCGTGGCCAGCAGCGCGGAGCTGATCGACACCTGGGCGGGGTTACCGATGCCCTCTTCGGCTTTGCCTGGACGCGATGTCGACGTGCGGGGCCGGGGTTGGTCCGCACGCCCGCTGTCGCAGCACGGGGTGTCCCGACACGGATGCGGTGCATTATCGGGGTAGGGTGTCGAGCTGTCCATTCGTGTGCCCAGCGCCGCAACCGGTTTCGGTGCATCAGCGTGCGGGCGAGGGCGGTGGGGAGGGGGTTGGCGCCGGCGTTGCGGGCCCTGTGGGGTGTGGGCCTCACGCTCCCGACGAGCACGGGTATCCGCGCGTGAGAGGCGGAGGGAGGGGGGCGGATCATTTTCGGGGCCAGGGACGGCCGTCGAGGTTCTCGAGGTCGTTGTTGAACCGTCGCAGAAGCGCGACGAAGGTGTCGACGTCTTCTGGTGACCAGTCGGCGACGACCCTGCTGAGACCTTCGGCGTTGGCATGTCGGTCGGCCTCGAGGTGTTGCTTGCCGGTGGCCGTTGCCTGGAACTTGCGGGCCATCCCGCCCTCGGGGTCAGGGATGCGCGCGAGGTCGCCGGCCTTGGTCATCGCGGCGGTCTGCCGGTTCAAGGTGGAGACGTCCAGGCCGAGCGCGTCGCTCAACTCACCGATCGACATCGGGCCCTGGGCCGCCACGCGACTGAGCAACGTGTAGGCGCTGCGTTCGAGATATCGGGTGCGCTCGCTGGCGAATCGGCGGTTCGGATGCAGGTAGCGCGTCAGCAGCATCGTCTCGAGCTCGAGTGCGTCGTGTCGTGTGCGCGTTGTCATGTCGGTCATCTTCACACTGCTCCGTCCGTCGCGGCCGCGTTCCACGTCGGCGCTATGCATATTACAACTGTTGTGCATGGTGCACATGGTGTGTATCGTGCACATTTGTGACTGATTCTCCCTCCCCTTCCGCGCGGCCGGATGGCTCCCCGCGTCCGATTCCGATTGCCCACAACCAGGGGCCTGCGGTTCGGACCAATGCCGTGGTCGCCGTGCTCGCCTTCGCCGGCGTGGTTGCCGCGGTCATGCAGACGCTCGTCGTGCCGCTGATCGGCGAGCTGCCCGAGCTGCTCGATACGACGCGTTCGAACGCGACCTGGGTCGTCACCGCAACCCTGCTGGCCGCCGCCGTCGCCACCCCGATCAGCGGACGCCTCGGCGACCTGTACGGCAAACGCCGCATCATGCTGGCCTGCTCGGCACTGCTCGTCGCGGGCTCGCTGGTCTGTGCCCTGTCGACGTCAGTGGTCCCGATGATCACCGGCCGCGCACTCCAGGGCGCGGCCATGGGCCTGATCCCGCTGGGGATCAGCGCGATGCGTGACCTGCTGCCTCCCGAGAAGCTCGGCACCTCGATCGCCCTGATGAGTGCGTCCATGGGCATCGGCGGTGCGCTCGGCCTGCCGATCGCCGCGGCGGTCGCCGAGTACTCGAACTGGCGGACGCTGTTCTGGGGATCCACCGTCCTCGCCGTCGCCATCGCGGCGCTCATCTACTTCCTCATCCCCGCCACCCCCGTGACCGCACACGGCACGTTCGACCCCGTGGGGGCGATCGGGTTGGGCATCGGCCTGATCTGCCTGCTGCTCGGCGTCTCGAAGGGTGCCGATTGGGGCTGGACCAGCGGCACCACCCTCGGCCTGCTCGTCGGCGCCGTCGTCGTCCTCCTCGCCTGGGGCTGGTTCGAGCTGCGCACCCGCGACCCGCTGGTCGACCTGCGCGTCACCGCTCGGCCGGTCGTGCTGCTGACGAACCTGTCCTCGGTGGTCATCGGTTTCGCGATGTACGCCCAGTCGCTGATCGTGCCCCAGCTTCTCCAGCTGCCGACCGAGACCGGCTACGGCCTCGGCCAGGACATGCTCGAGATGGGTCTGTGGATGGCGCCGGGCGGTTTCATGATGATGCTGATATCCCCGGTCGGGGCACGCATCTCGCATGCTCGCGGTCCCAAGACCACCCTCGCTCTCGGCGCGGCCGTCGTGGCCGTGGGCTACCTGGCCGCGGTCGGCCTTATGGGCTCGACCTGGGGGCTCCTTATCGCGGTCTGCATCACCAACGGTGGTGTCGGCTTCGCCTACGGTGCCATGCCCGCCCTCATCATGGGCTCGGTCCCGATCTCCGAGACCGGGTCGGCCACCAGTTTCAACACCCTGATGCGCTCCATCGGCACCTCTGCCTCGGCCGCCGTCGTCGGGGTGGTCCTCGCCCATATGACCACCACCGACTTCGGCGGTGTCCCCCTCCCGAGCGAGTCAGGGTTCCAGGTCGGCCTGCTCATCGGAGCCGCGGTCGCCGCATTCGCCGCATTCCTCGCCCTCCTCATCCCGACCCGAGCCGCCCGCGAGGCCGAGGAGCGTATCGAGCACGAGATCGACGAGGTCGACGCCTAGGAAGCAGTAGCCATTCGGCGATAGACGAGGCGGGCTGGGCGGCAATCAGCAGGCCGCCGCCGGTTGGGGTGGAGATCGTAGGCCTGCACGACAGTGTTTTCCGTCCCGGAAGGCCCTCTTACGGCAAGGTGGTCACGCACTGATGCGGGCGTAGGTAATCGACCTGCAGTGGCTTGCGCCATCGGTTGTATCGCCTTGTTGCCCCGCTGACCGTCAGCCCTCGCACGTGGAACCCCCGCCGTCGCCCCCGCTGATCCTTGCGCGCCGGCGACGAGAACGCCTTGCCAGCGCATATTCGCGCACCTCCTGACCCGGCGACGCGGAGCAGCGCCGGCTGAGAGGGCAACGTCTTCGACCATGTCGAGCAGGGGGTCGTCACCGAGTTCGGTCGTGATGTGGAGGAGTCGGTGGCTGGGCTGGGTTCGTTGTGGTGAAACCGTGTCGCACCCCGAGGCGACTCGTCGTGGTTGGGCGAGAATGGGTTTGCGGCGGAACGGGTGCTTCCGTGCGGGTCTCGTGGTGATGTCCGTGCGGCAACCGACGTGAAGGTCGTCATTGTCGGGCGGTCGGTCGGTGATCGTCGAGGTTGGTCGATGACGAATCGGAGCGTCGTGGAGGTGTTCCGGTCCGGTGGCATGCGGACGTACACGCTTGCGATGTCGTCCGGGCTCCGGGCTCCGGGCTCCGGGCTCCGGGTGCGGGAGCTGCGCGCCGCGCCGACCGCAGGGACAGCCGAGAGGCTGACCGGTCGTGGGGTGCACCGGCTAGGGGTTACGGCCACCGCGGGGCGCCGCATCGGAGAGTCGGCAGGGTGGCACAGCGGGCGGTTCTAAGGTGCTCGCCGCACAGCTCACCGGAGGGATGTGGCCGCCGACCCAGAGCATCGCGGTACCGGATGATGGGCAGTTCGCGATTGGTGGAGAACCTGTGCACGTAGCGGGGGATGACGGCGGTGTCGTCGACGACCACTCCGGCTGCCTTGACGCTGGCCTTGCCGCCTCCGGCTCCGATGTCGTCGACGGATGCCGCGGTCGCTTTCGCGAGTGCCGCGACGTCGTCGAGCAGGGCGAAGAGTACACCAGCCCCGAAAGACCTCCCACAGTTCGGTTGTGCAGAGCTGACCGAAATGACCTCGCGGTCGCGGGTCGCCCCCGAACGGTACCGAATCGGTGGTCCTGCGCGATCGGTGGCGGTGAGCGCCGCGGCTTGATTCGCACGACCATCGCATCTCCGAATCGAGCCGGCCAACCGTGTCCGGCCTTGAATCTGGTCCGCAACTTCTGGTGGCAACACCGGGGTCCACGACGAGCGGTACCTTCATTGCAGAGTCTTCGTTGGGCGCCGCCTCGTCGCTGTGGGGCACCTCGGGCGACTTCGGTCCGCTCCCGGTAGCCGGGCCGAGGAGGTTCGGTCATGGCCTCGATGTCGTCTGGCTCTCGCCCACCCCATATCTCGGTCGGTTAGCGGGATAGCTGGCTCGGCGGTCCAGGGGTGAAGTGTCCGTGTACTTTCCGTGGAGCGGGATCGAGGCGGTAGAAGGGGGGAGTGTTGCCGAGTGCGGTGCACGGTTGTTGCCATGGCGCGGTGACTGGGGGCGGTGGGGTCCAGTCGTAGAGCGCGAGGATAGTCGTGGTCGCGGCGGCGGCGCACCGATCCGGGGTCGGCGCAGGTCCCACTCCTAGCCTCTCGAGCAGCACCACCGTTCCGCGGGTCTGCCGTGCGCGCCCACCCCATCCGAATCGGTGGTTCCAGGCCAGCACGGCCCACCGTGGCCGGAAGTGTTCGATGTGGCAGGGCAGCACCAGCATGGCGTCGACGCCGTGGTCGCCGTCCCACCACTGGATCGAATGCGCATCGACCGCGGCCGCGACCTCCCCGATGTAGTCGGTGACCACGGGCGAGCCCGGGCGGCGAAGATGGCTGATCATCGTCACGTCCTCCTAGTCTGCCCCCGGGGAGCACGAGTGCCCGGATCGTGGGGACTGGGAAACAGCACTGGCTCGTTCGTTCGGCAGGCGAGCGGTGGTGACTGGCGGCAGAACCCGGAATCAGCGGCAGCGTCATCAGGTGCGCGGTCATCGTCCTCGGTGTGGGAGGCAGTGCGAGGCATCGAGCGGGTTGAGTACGCCGCGTTGCGTTTGTTTCGCTTGTTGCGTATATTTCGTTTAGGAGGTGGTGTGATGTCCGCAGCGCATGATCGGCCGACCGTGGTCGAGCAGGAGCAGGCCCGTCAGGCACTGCAGTTGCTTCGTGATGTCGATCCGGCGGGGGAGACCCTCGATGTGACCGTGGCCGGCACCGAGGAGTCGGTGCATCTTCCTCGCGCGGCGCTCGATCTGATCCGCGAGGTGTTGGCGAATATGGCCGCGGGGCAGGGCGTCACCGTCGTCCCGGCGCACGCGGAGCTGACGACCCAGCAGGCCGCACAGATGCTCAATGTCTCTCGCCCCCATGTGATCAAGCTCCTCGACGAGGGGCACATCGAGTACCGGTTGGTCGGCCGGCATCGCCGGATCCTGGCCTCGTCTCTGCTTACCTACCAGCGGACACAACTGGGGACCACGCGTGCCGCCGCGGACGAGCTGGCGGCCCTGACGGAAGACCTCGGGCTGTACTGACGTGACCTTCACTGTGCTGTATGACGCGAATGTGCTGTACCCGAATGTGTTACGAGACGTGCTGATTCGGCTCGCGCAGACCGGCCTGGTGCATGCCCGGTGGACGGATCGCATCCTGAACGAGACGTTCGTGAACTTGGCGGAAGATCGCCCGGACATCCCGACAGCGACGTTGACGAAGCTGCGGGAGCTGATGAACCGGGCGGTACCGGATTGCCTGGTCACCGGATACGAGAAACTCATCCCCGCCCTCACGCTGCCGGATGAGGACGACCGGCATGTGCTGGCCGCGGCGATCCGCGCCGGCGCCCAGGTCATCGTCACGGCAAATCTGCGGGACTTCCCCGACTCGGAGCTGGCGCAGTTCGGCATCGAGGCCAAGCATCCGGACGAGTTCGTGATGGATCTGTTCCACCTCGACGGGGTGCGGGTGCATCGGGCGGTCAGTGCGACTGCCGCGGCTTGGCGTAACCCACCCGGGACCCCGGCTGATGTGTGTGACCGCCTTGCTGCGGCGGGGCTTCCTATTTCCGCGGCCGCGCTCCGCCGCTGATCCGGGCGAACGACCAGGCTTGGCTCGAGCCTCGGTGAATCCGCCAGGCCGTCATTCTCCTGCGACACAACGACTGTCGGGCAAATTCTCCCGCCGCACAGATCTCGGGCCTGACGTTGCCTTGGCATTTGCGTGAGGCGCATCGGCTCGATCGGCCGCCGTCGTCGTGTGCGCAATGGAAAACCGAGCAGGACAATGTATTCGAATCAGGATACGCCGGACTACGAAGTTCAACGTGGCAGTTCAGCTCTCATGTCTTACCCGTTGGGGGGCTTTTCTTCGCCGAGGGGACACGGGAGTCTGAATTACCGCCACCTGCGGTGTCCGAGCCTGGCAATCCTTCTGCATTGCGCTCTCCAGGGACACATACCTAGCAATGTATCGCTGTATTGTTGGTGCGTATGGACCCTTGCCGTGCCTGATGGAGGGCTCGCGGGCATTACAGCACGCCGTTGTAGAGTCTTTCTGGAAGATATCGGACTGTCGTGGCGAAGTCGGTGCCTGCCGGGTCGGCCGTCGGACGGCGACTGTACTGCCACTTGCATTGAACGAAAGGGCTCTTTCTAGATGGCTAACCCGCACCGACTGACCACCGATCAGGTCATCGACCTGATCAAGGAGGAAACCGGTACCGAGCTTTCCGTCTCGACGTTCCGTGGGTACGTCTCCCGTGGACAAGCTCCGGCACCGGTGGAGAAGATCGGCCGCACGCCGCTGTGGAAGCGCTCGGAGATCGTCGAGTGGGCGAACAACCGACCCGGGCAGGGAGCGCGCACCGACCTCCCCAAACCACGACGGCGCCGCGCCGAGTAACCACGTCTTCGTTCCCCGCGACACGTAGGGGTGTCGTGAACAGGAGAAACGGATTGCCCCTCAGGTGTCCCCGGCGAAACATGTACGTGAGGGACGCGTGAATCGAGAGCCGGGTGCTGCACTGCGCCCGCGGCAGCGACCGTTCCCAACGGAGGGCGGGGCCGAGAAGTGCAGCCGCGCCGTCCTGGCGGCGTACGACACCACTCGTCCTGAAGTGGAGCAACACCTACGCCTGGCGGTGCCCCGCGAGCGGCTGCTGAGCCACTACGACACGCACCTGAGCGGCCGGCACCTCGATATCGGTCCCGGCACCGGCTGGTATGTCCACCAGGCCACCTACCCGACCGCGGCGCCCGAGATCACGCTGAGGGATCTCGGGCACCAACACGATGGCGATGACCACCGGCAGGCTCGCCGACCGGAACATCACCACCCCGGACGTGCACACCGGAAGCATCCTCGCCCCCATGGACCCCGCCGTGGGCGTGTTCGATTCCGTGGCAGTCCCCTTCGCGTTCCACTTCCATCCCCGGAACCTGGGCACAGAAGGGGGAGGCGTTCGGGCACGGGTCGGCGCCTGTTCCGGTGTGGCGGTGTCGGTTGACTCTCGTCGGTGTGAGTGCCCGCCGGGGCGGCGCAATGGTGACGGGGTCGCGGGGGTGTTCCTGACACGGCTGGTGAATTTCACGGCTGGTGAATTTCACGGCTGGTGAATTTCACGGCCGGTGAATTTCGCGGCCGGTGAATTTCGCGGCTGGTGAATTTCACTGCGCCGGGTGCGGATTTCTGGGGTAGTTCCGGGACCGGGCGCCGACCCGTAACGGGGGGTCGGGGCCACCTCTGGCGACTCCGCTCGAGTGGAGGGTCAGCCGGGATTTCCGTGCTGCTGGGTGGGTGTGTCCCGTTTTTGTGTGCGGGGGGTGGGAACGCGTGGTCCCGCCTTGTGCATTGCAGCGTCGACCGGCATCAGCCGGGTGTTGTTCCCGGCTGCCGGGGCCGGACTGTGTCGGCGGGGGAGGGGTCTCGCGTTGGATCGGTAGCTCACGGCACGGTGTATCCTCCGTCGATCACGTGATCGGCGCCGGTGGTGTACGACGCCTCATTGGAGGCTAAATATAATGCCAGGTAGGCAATTTCGTGTGGTTCACCGAATCGTCCGAGTGGTGTGGTGGTGACGTCGAGGTCCAGGTCCGCGATCATTGGGGTGTTCACCTCGCCGGGAAGGATGGCGTTGACCCGGATCTTGTGGGGTGCGAGTTCGAGTGCGGCGGCCTTCGTCATTCCTCGCACCGCCCACTTCGAGGCGGTGTAGGCGAAGTTGTCGGTGAATGCGACCAGCCCTGCGGTCGAGGAGATGTTGACGATGGAGCCTCCGCCGTTCTGTTTCATCCCGGGAACTGTGGCCTGCATCCCGAGGAAGGTGCCGACCTGATTGATGTCGATGACCTTGCGGTACTGGGCCAGGGTGTCGGTTTCGAGGGTGTCGTGGGGCAGCAGGATTCCGGCGTTGTTGATCAGCACGTCGATGGTGCCGAAATGTGTTTCGGTTTCCTGCACCAGGGACGTCCATTGGTCCGGGTCGGTGACGTCGAGGTGCAGGAACAGGGCATCGGCGCCGAGTTCTTTCGCCAGAACCTGCCCGGCACCGTCGTCGAGGTCGGCGATCACTACTCGTGCGCCGTGTTCGGCGAGTAGCCGAACGTGTGCGGCGCCCATGCCTTGGGCCCCACCGGTGATCACGGCGATCTTGCCGTCGACCCGCTGTGCGGGATTTTCTGTCATCTTTGGCCTTTCTCCATGCGGCCTGCCTGGGGGACCGGGTTGCATGTGTCTTGTCGGTGTCGTTTCGATCGAGTTGCTTTTCCGGACCCGCGATTCGGGCGCGGGCAGGAGGTGGGGGGTGGTCAGATGGGGTTGCGTGCCGCGGTGAGCCAGCCGCCGTCGATGATCATCGCGGTGCCGTGGATGAAGTCGGCGTCGGGGCCGGCGAGGAACAGGGCGAGTCGGGCGATTTCCGAGGGTTGGCACCAGCGTTGTGCGGGGGTGCGCATGATTTCCGGGTCGGAGTCGGGGAGGGTGTCGGAGCCGTCCTCGGGCATGGTGAGTCCGGTGAGGGTGGCGCCGGGGCAGATTGCGTTGACGCGGATTCCGAGTCTGCCGTAGTCGAAGGTGAGTTGCCGGGTCAGTCCGAGCACGCCGTGTTTGGCGGCGGTGTAGGCGGTGCCGCCGCCGGCGGCGCTGAACGAGGAGATCGAGGCGGTGTTGATGATGATTCCGTGTGATCGGCTGAGCATGTCGGGGATCACGGCGCGGGACATCAGGAACGGGCCGGTCAGGTTCACCGCGATGTTGCGGTGCCATTCGTCGGTGGAGATCTCGTGGGCGGGACGGAAGCTGTCGATGATGCCGGCGTTGTTGCACAGCACGTCGATTCGTCCTGCCCAGTCCAGTGCCTGCGCGACAGCGGCATTCACCGACTCCTCGGAGGAGATGTCGGCACCGACGGCGAGGGCGCGATCTTTCGGGTCGAGTGCGGCGACGACTTCCTTCGCCTTTGTTTCGTTGATGTCGAGTGCGACGACGCGCGCGCCGGCGGCGACGAACTCCTCGACCATGGACTTGCCCATGCCGGAGCCGGCTCCGGTGACGATGACGACCTTGTCGTCCAGTGACTGTGTCACGTTCTTGTGAGATTGTGTCACGTTCTTGTGACCTTTCAGTTCTGGGTGTGGGGGGTTACTTGGGGGCGGGGACGTCGTTGACACCGTCAGCGAGGTCGCCGGGACCGCTGTTCGCGGTGGCAGGAATCGGGTGCACCTGGCACTCGAGGCAGAGGGGGTAGTTGGGTTGATTTGCAGCAGTGTCCATTTCGTAGGTGGTGTAGGCGAGCTGGCAGCTTGTGCAGGTGGTGCGCGTTCCCCACAGGTCGTCGACTGAGTTGCGAACGTCGGGGTGCCCGGACGAATCCGCTTGTGCTGCTCGGCGTTTCAAAGTGCGGGCTTGGGTCAGATACAGGATCACGCTGACGGCGAGGGAGATCAGGGGTGCCAGCTGTGCGATGGCGCCGGATCCGAGTTCGAGTGCGAGCAGGCCGATCGCGGCGGATGCAACCCAGACGGCGAATCCGCGGGCCACCATCGGCACCCGGCCGGCGCGGATCTCTGGTTCACCGGAGACGAGGAGAAGGTGAACGAGGAAGATTCCGACCCAGGACACGGTGACGATGCCCTGCCAGGCCAGGGCGGTGGCGATGTAGCTGAAGACGTTCGTCAGCATCAGCAAGAATGTCACGATGGACAGCAGCACCACCCATGCTCGGCGCGGCAGATTGCGGGTGGAGAAGTGGTTGACCACCCGTTCGAGGCACATGCTGGCGACGTAGAAGTTCGCCGAGTTGATGCGCACCTGGCTGACGAGGACGACGATCAGGCCGATCAGCCCCAGTGAGGCCACGATCCCGGTGGTGACGGCCGACTCGGCGACGGTGAGCCCGGGTGCGGCGAGTGCGACGATCAGGATCCCGGCGAGGCCGTTGAAGGCGAAGGTCAGTAGGTAGAAGGCCCAGCCGAAGGTGATGTGGGCGTGGAAGCGCCGATCCTGGGGGCGGCCGAAGCGGGCGAACTCGGGGGTGTCGGCGATGAGCAGCCAGTTGCCCATGAACAGGACGAAGGTCGTCAGCCATCCGGGGACGGTGGTGTGTGCGGCGATCTCGGGAGTGGTGGTGAACCAGTCTCCGCTCCACCCGAATCGAACTCCGGCTGCCACGACGGCGGCGGTGACGCCGCCGATGTAGATCGGCAGTGACCAGGTGTTGAGTGTGTTCAGCCAGGTCTGCATGCCGCCGAGCATCAGGGGCAGCATGCCGATGATGACGAGGGCGTACCAGACCCGGATGTCGAAGACCTGGAAGTACGCCTGCAGTGCGGCCGCCATCACGCTGGACTCGAAGACCGCGTAGTAGAGGCCGCCGAGCCCGCAGATCAGCGGCGTCAACGCTGCGCCCCTGACTCCGAACATCTCGCGGGTGAGGAGCATCGAGTTGACGCCGCGACGGATCGAGACGTGGGTGGCGACCGCGCAGAGGGCGGAGTAGACGACGACGACCGCGGCCAGGCCGATCAGAGCCTGCTCGGTGCCGGCGAGATTGGCGGCGAGTGCACCGTAGTACAGGAACGCCATCGCGCTGGCGATCGACCACCAGCTGCCGAGGACCGTGCCGCGCGGTTGCCGCGCCGTCAGGGGGACCACGTGATCGGTGTAGTCCTCGTGTTCCTGCTCGAGGACGACGCGCGGGTCGTCGGTGTGCTGGATCTGCCAGCCGGGTAGTGCAGTGCCGCGGTCGGAGGCGGACGCCGACATTGCCACGTCGTTGTGCTTGGGCATAGGGGTTTCGGTATCCCGTGTCAGTTGGTGAGGTCGCCGAAGAAGGCTTCGACTTCGGGCTGGTTCATGTCGGCGAACCGGGCTTCGACGATCTTGTCGCCGTCGATGCGGTAGTGACCCAGTCGCGCGGTCGTGACCGAGCGGTCGCCCCGGCTCCATTTCTCGTGTACGAGTAGCAGGACTCCGTCGGCGCCCATGAGCAGGGTGTCGTCGCCGAGCACCTCCCATTGGTCGGTGTAGTCGGCTACCCGCGAGACCCAGTTCCGGACGAACTCCTCGCGGCTGGTGAAGGTGCCGGACAGTGGGCCGTCGCCGCCCATGTGAACGATGAGATCGTCGGCGTAGAAGCTCATTCCGGCCTCGTGGTCGCCGCGCTGCCAGGCAGCGTGGTAGTCGTGCATCACGCGTTCGGTGTTCTCGATGGTCATGGACACTCCTGGGGGTGTGGTTACGAAGAGGGTTGTCGCCGCCTGGTGGGGCGAGGGTGCTGCGTCGAGTGGCTCGGCGAGCGGTTGTCTCGGGCAGGGGAGTATCTGCTCGCCGGGACGAGTGCGCCGCCGGTGAGCCCCGGTCGGTCCGGTTAGCGGTCGGTTCCGCCGAGCCGCTGGAAGTCGGCGGGTCGTTTCGCTTTCATGACTGCGGCGGTGATCAGTCCGGCGAGGAACGATCCGGCGAGTACGAGGAGCAGCACGGTGTTGGTGTCCGATTCGCCGGCGACCAGGTCGAAGTTCGCGAGTGCGAATCCGACCAGGGCTGACATCACGATCGCCGAGGTCAGGGGGGCGATGAGGGTCGACCAGACGTTTTCGCCGGTGTGTGTGCCCTTGCGTCGGAACCAGACCGCGACGGCGATGCTGACCAGGGCCATCAGGACGAAGACGCCGGCGTTGCCGAGGCCGGCGAGTTGTGCGTACACCACGGACGGGTCACTGCCGGCGAGGGCGAAGAGGCCGACGCCGATCAGGGCCAGCGCGGAGATCGCCGTCGAGGCGCGGTAGGGGGAGCGGTGGCGGCCGTGTACGGCGCTCAGGCCGCGGGGGAGGGCACCGTCGGCGCTGAGGTTGAACAGGTAGCGGGTCGACGCGTTGTGGATGGACAGGATCGCTGCCAGCACGGCTGTGACGACGAGGGTGGTGGCGAGGTTGCTGAACCATACTCCGACGTATCGGTCGGAGGCGAGGGCGAACATCCCTGCGGTGTCGGTTTTCGCGACATTTTCTGCCGCGCCGCCGAACGCGATGACCATCACCCAGACGGTGACGGTGTACAGAATTCCGATGAACAGGACGGCGATGTAGGTGGCGCGGGGGATGGTCCGGTGGGGGTCTTTGACCTCGTCGCGGTAGAGGGCGGTCGCCTCGAAGCCGATGAACACGAGCATGGCGAACAGCAACCCGACCCAGACCTGCCCGCCGGCGAACTCGGAGACGTTGAAGGGCGCGAGAGTCGGTCCGGACTCGCCGCCTTGGCCGACGACCGCGACGTTGAAGATCATGACGATGGTGACCTCGACGAACATGACCCACATCAGGACCTTGGCGGAGACGTCCACGTTGAAGTAGCCGAGTGTGCCGATGACCACCCAGATGACGAAAGCGCCTGTCCACCAGGGTATCTGCGGGCCTCCGTACTTGGTGATGAGATCTGTGACGGTAATGCCCGCGAAGCAGTACACCCCCATGCCGATGACCGAGTACGAGAGTGTGGCAAGGAATGCGGAGGCGAGGCCGACATGGCGACCGAGGCCCTCGGAGATGTAGGCGTAGAAGGCTCCGGGGCGGGGCATGTGCTTGGTCATCGCCATGTACCCCACCGAGAAGACCAGCAGGACCGCGGTCACGATGAGGAACGCCACGGGGGCGGTGGCCCCGGACGACATGATCGTCAGGGAGAAGTAGCCGGCAAGGCAGGTGAGCGGGGACGAGAACGCCAGGACGGAGAGGACCAGCTGAGTGGTGCCCATCTGGCCGGACAGGCGGCCGGGCGAGCTGTCGGGCGAGCTGTCCGGGGGAGTGGGTGGTCGAGTGTGCGTGGCAGTGGCTTCCATGGCGATCGTTGTCTTTCGTGTGGGCCGATGGTACGACCTCGTGCGAGCGATGACACTGCTGTCAGGACAGGCGGACGGTGAGTCCTTCGCAGTTGCGGTGGCGGTCCGAGTTCGTCCACACGGGCTCACCGACGATCTCGACCGCGGCGTACCGCTCGGCGATGACGTCGAGGACTGCTCGTAGTTCGGCGCGGGCCATTGCCTGGCCTGCGCAGTTGTGGGTGCCGACCCCGAAGGCGATGGCCATGCTGGCTTCCTTGGGCCGCTGGTAGTCGAATTCGTCCGGGTTCGGGAAGACGTCCCGGTCGCGCAGGGCCGCACCGAGGACGAACCGGATCCGGGTGCCGTCGCCGGGCACCGTGACTCCGCCGATCTCGAGGGGTTCGGTGGTGAACCGGTCGAGAGCGACCTCGGGCAGGGAACGCCGGAAGATCTCGTTGATGATCGCGTCCCGGCTGTCCGGGTCCTGCTTGTACACCGTGAACACGTGCGGATTGTCGGCGAGGTCGACCAGGGCGGAGGCCATCACGTGCCCGGGGTTGTGTGCTGCCGATCCCCACAGGATCTGGATCGATTCCTTGAGTTCGCGTTCGCTGAGCCGGCCCTCGTCGACGGCGGTGATCATCTCGTCGAGCAGCATCCCGTCGCCGCGGTGGCGGCGTTTGGCTTCGATGAGCCGCTCGGCCTGGAACATCATGTATCCGAAGCCCTCATGGGCGCGGGTGATCTCATCGGAGGTCGGGTTCCATCCCATGGACATCATGGTCAGGTTCGTGGCGTGGATGTAGGGGAAGCCGTCCTCGGTGGGGATGCCGAGTGCGTGGGCCATGGCGTCCTGGGCCGGTTGGACTCCGAGGGCGCTGTGCGCCTCGATGAGACCGTCGGCTCCGACCCGGTCGAGAGCGGCCCGGGCGCTGTCGGCGGCAGTGTGTCCCCACTTCTGGACGGCCTTGGGGGTCAGCCAACTGGCGAACGAGCGACGGATGCGCCGATGATCGTCACCTTCGGTGAGCAGCACCGAGTGCAGGTTCGCCGCCCACGGGCTGTCGCCGATCCCGTCCGGTGGAACCGACAGCAGGGAGGGGTGCTTGGCGAACCTGACGACGTCCGCGTATTTGCTGACCACGACACTGCCGTCGTCGAGGACCAGGACCGGCTTCTCGGTGAGAAGGCGGTCGAACCAGGGCCACGGGGCCCGGACGAACTCCGGATCCTCCCAGGGCAGGTAATCGGCTTCCGAGGGGCGCTCGGTGAGAGTGGCATTCTGGCTCATGAGCTGATCACTTCCGTCCGGTGGCGATGAGGATGGGGGGCTGGTGAGAACACGCATCACAGGGCGTCCACGACGGACTTGGCCCAGGTCACCGCGCCGTCGGTGAAGGATTCGCCGCTGACCGCGTCGTGGCGTCCGGTCTCACCGATCTGGCGTGCCCCGAGTGCGGCGAGGTCGGCGGTGAGGACGTCGATCGCGTGGTTGTAGGTCTCGTAGGTGCTGTCGCCGAGCCCGAACGCGGCGAACCGGAGATCGGACAGATCGGGGCGGGTGTCGAGGATTGCCCGCTGGAACGGTTCGGTGGTGGCCGGGAGTTCACCCTCGCCGTACGTCGAGGTGATCACGACGATGGTTCCTGCGCGGGGGAGGTCGGCGATGTCGAAGTCCTCCATCGCGACGGTTTCGGCCTTCACGCCTGCGCCGGTGAACGTGTCGGTGATGTCGTCGGCCACCAGTTCGGCGTTGCCCGATTCGGTGCCGAACAAAATCTTGATTGCGGTCATGGGGTAGCGGTCCTTCTTGTCGTATGAATGCGGGATGCGGGATGCGGGTGCGGACCTAGGAGCTGCGGCCCGCGGAGTGCGCGATCGCGACCATCTCGTCGAGGTTGGTGATCTTGCGGCGGCAGCGGTGTGTGTCTGCTGCGCTGCGTTCGGCTTCGTCGATCGCCAGCCAGCCGTCGAAACCGACGGTGGAGGAATGTAGTTGCGGCAGAACGGTTGCCAAGCCGCCGGCACCTTTGGGGGGGATTCGTCCGTCGGCCAGGTCGGCGACGATCGACCGTGCCACCGTCTGCGCGTGTTTGCGGTTCTCGGCGATGTTGCCGCGGCCGTTGCGGTCGAGCCACCCGACACGGTAGACGTGGGCGCCGGACCACGCCGCCACGGGGACGTCGTCTCGGGTGTCGTCGGTTTGGCAGAAACCGATGGCGGTGATGACGGTGTCGGCTGCGTACGAGTCGGTCTCCCCGGAGGGGCCTGTGACCTCGAGAACGGTGCGCGTGTCCTGGTGCCGGATCCTGGTGGGAATGGTGTCGAAGTGCAACGTCAGCACGGTGCGATCGGCCGTGTCCACGCTGGTCGTCTTCTGTACCGCTGCGCGCAGAAGATCCACCACCGGGCCGTCCTCGGAGTCGCCCAATCCCTCCACCTGCACGGCGAGCGTGTCGATTCCGCACAGTTCGCGCAGCATGGCGAGGTCGAATTTGGCGTTCGAGGCCGGTGACCGTCCGATCACCCGCACGGTTTTCGGTGGGGTGGGCCTGAGCAGGTCGAGGGCCCGATCGTCGATGTCCGAGCCGGTCAGGTGGTGCGACGCCTTGGTGAGGAGACGCACGACGTCGACTGCGACGTTGCCCTGGCCGACCACGATGAGGTCGTCGCCGAGTTCGCCGTCGAGGGGTTCATTCGCCAGCGCAGCTTCCTCCGGGAACGCATTGAGGGTCCGAAGTACCCGGCCGGCGCCCACCACGTGGGCATCCTCGTCGCGAGGAATTTCGAGTTGACGGTCGCTCGGTAGTCCGGTCGCGATGACCACGACATCGAAGGCGCTGGTCAGTTCCTCGAAGCTGATGTCCACCCCGATCCGGGTGTTCCCGACGAAGGTGACCGCGTTGCGTTCGAACATCCGATCGAACTGCCGTGCGACCGCCTTCGTGCCCTGATGGTCGGCCGCGACGCCGTAGCGAACCAGCCCGTACGGAACCGGGAGCGCTTCGAAGACGGTGATCTCTGCATCCGCACGCTCCTTGCGCAGGAACTGTGCGGTGTAGCAGCCGGACGGGCCGCTGCCGATGACGGCAACGGTCGGGCCGAGTTGCTCGACTGACTGGCTGGCGGGCACGGATTTTCTCCTCGCGATCCTGGGGCGCATCGGCCTCGTGAAGCGGTGCTGCAGGCAAGGGGCGCGTCACCCGATGCGGAAGCCGGAAACCTGCCCGTAACAAAAAGTGACCCGCGCCATACTTGCGAATGAATGTTAGCTTGAGTTTGCGGGATGCGCCACTGCCGGATCGAAAATGCTGGGCGTCGAGGTGCGGCGGTGCGCACCCACGGCGATCGCTCGATCGAGCGGACCGGGTCGCCGGCCGAATCGAGAGGACGCAGGTCTATCAGCGGCGATGTCACCTCATCGACACGTCGCACGGTATGCCGGGCGGGTTCCGCCGGACCTTCGGCGCCCTGGGGGTAGCCGAAGCGGTGGCCTCGAGGAGTGGCCGCTCTTGACATTGTTGATTAAGGGTCATTAAATAGTTTCAGCGACACGAGAGGTGATCCAGATCTCCTCTACCGCGCCTCGGTAGGAAGTCGGGCGCGACTCGTGGGGTCCGAGCGCCGGCCCCTCCCGTCACAGCCGGGGTTACGAACCAGACATGAATCTGCAGGGAGAGCTCGATGGGTTTCAAAGTCTCCGCCGACACCGGTGGAACGTTCATCGATGTCGTTGTTCAGGACGCCGCATCGGAACAGGTGATCGGCAAGTCCCTCACCACGCATGACAGGGTCTTCCGTGGTCTGTCGGCCGCGCTCGAGGCGGCGGCGCAGGAGATCGGGCTGACCGCTCGGCAGGTTCTCGCGGACACCGACCTGTTCATCTACGGCACCACCCGCGCGACGAACGCCATCATCACGCGCAACATCGCCAAGACCGCGCTGCTCTCGACCGAGGGGTTCGAGGACGTCCTGCTGTTGAAGGAAGGCGGCAAGCAGGACGGGTACGACTTCACCAAGCAGTACCCCACGCCGTACATTCCCCGCAGCCACACCTTCGGTGTGCGGGAACGGATCAACTCCGAGGGCCAGGTCGTCGTCGAGCTCGACGAGGATCACCTGACCGCGACCATCGCAGCGATTCGTGAGGGTGGTTTCGAGGCGGTCGCGGTGTCGCTGCTCTGGTCCGTCGTCAATCCCGATCACGAGTTGCGCGTGGAGAAGAAGATCGCCGAGCTGTGTCCGGACCTGCCGGTGACGCTGTCGCATCAAATCGCGCCCATTGTTCGCGAGTACCGCAGAACGTCGGCCGCCGCGATCGACGCGTCCCTGAAGCCGTTGATGCAGCACCACTTCCGGCAGCTCGAGCAGGATATTCGCGAGTTCGGTTACCAGGGCACCATCCTCGTCTCGACGAGCATGGGCGGGGTGATGAACATCGACGAAGTGATCGAGTCGCCGATCCACACCGCGCGCAGTGGCCCGTCGATGGCCCCGCTGGCCGGCCTGAACTACTCGCAGCTCGAAGGCCTCGGCGCAGACATGATCGTCGCCGACACCGGCGGAACCACCTTCGACGTGGGCCTGTCCCGCGACGGCGCGGTCGTACACTCCCGCGACACCTGGCTCGGCCCGGAGTGGGAAGGCGACCTGCTGGGCATCTCCTCCGTCGACATCCGCTCGATCGGCGCCGGCGGCGGCTCCATCGCGTGGATCGACGAGGGGGGGCTGCTGCGTGTCGGACCGCAATCCGCCGGTTCCGAGCCCGGTCCGGCGTGCTACGGCAACGGCGGAACCGAGCCCACCCTCTCCGATGCCGCCTGTGTGCTCGGCTACTTCGACCCCGAGTACTTCCTCGGTGGCCGGATGACGCTCGACGCCGCCGCCGCAACCACGGCGATCAGCACGCTCGCCGACAAGTTCGGAATCAGCGTCCACGAAACCGCCTGGGGCATCCTGTCCCTGGCGAGCGAGGCGATGGTCAAAGCCGTCCACGAAATCACCATCGCGCAGGGCCTGAACCCGCAGGACAGCACGCTCGTCGCCGGCGGCGGCGCCGCGGGAATCAACATCATGAAGATCGCGGCAGAACTGGGCACCCAGCGCATGGTCCTGCCGAAGGTGGCCTCCGCCCTCTCGGCGTCGGGCATGCACTTCGCCGACATCGTCAAGGAGGAGTCGACGGCCCTGATCACCTCCTCGGACGCGTTCGCCGCCGACGGGGTCGACCGTGTCCTCGACGCCCTCGAACTCCGGCTCGACGACTTCGCCCGACGTTTCGGTGGCGAGAGCCCGGACTACACCGTCGAATTCGGTGTCGAAGCCCGGTACAAGTCGCAGGTGTGGACGATCGATCTGCCCCTTCCCTCACACCGCGTCCGCGGGGACGGCGATCAGGCCACCCTCTTCGAGATGTTCCACGACCTGCACGAACGCATCTTCGCGGTGCGCGACCCAGGGTCGGCGATCGAGTTCCTCAACTGGCGGGCCCGGGTGACGATCAACCTTCCCCGCGTCGAGCACGACCATCCGGCCGCGCAGGCACACCTCGGACAGGCGAGCAGCTCGCGCGACTGCTACTTCGGCGACGCCGGCACGGTGGACACGCCGGTGTACAAACCGGCCGACCTGACTCCCGGAACCCTCGTGAGAGGCCCGGCGATCATCGAAGAACCCACCACGACCCTGGTCGTCTTCCCCGGGATGTCGGCGACGGTCGCCGATTCCGGCAACTACCTGCTTTCGATCGGCAACGAGGAGTGAAAATGAGCGAGACACGGTTCGACGGTGTCCGCACCGCAATCATCGCGAACAAGGTCGACGGCATCGTCCGCGAAATGACGAACACCCTGCTGCGGACCGCGCGGTCCGCCGTCATCAACAGCGCCCGGGACTTCTCCTGCGCCATCCTCACCGCCGACGACGAACTGCTCGCCGCGGCCGAGGCGATCCCGGTGCACGTGTTCGGCGCCCAGCTCCAGGCCCGGGAACTGCGGATCGCCCATCCGAACATGCGTGAGGGCGACGCCTTCCTCGACAACAACCCCTATGTGGGCAACTCCCACGCAGCCGATCACACGATCCTCGTCCCCGTCTTCGTCGACGGCGTGCACATGTTCACCGCGGTCACCAAAGCACACCAGGCCGACGTCGGAAACTCGATCCCGACGACCTACCATGCAGCCGCCAAGGACGTCTACGAAGAGGGCGCCGTGATCTTCCCGACGGTGAAGGTCCAGTCCGACTACGAGAACATCGACGACATCATCCGCATGTGCCGGAGCCGAATCCGGGTGCCGTCCCAGTGGTACGGCGACTTCCTCGCCTCGATCGGCGCAGCCAGGGTCGCCGAACGACGACTGAAGGAACTGGTCGACAAGTACGGCCTCGACACGATCGGCCAGTTCACCCGCGACTGGCTCGACTACAGCGAGAAGGTCATGGCCAAGGCCATCGAGGACCTCCCGGCCGCGACCCTGCACAACTCGGGCCGCCACGACGCCTTCGATCCGTACCTGCCTGAAGGACTGGACTTCCAGGTCGGCATCGACATCAAACCGCAGGACGGTCTGATCCTCGTCGACCTGACCGAAAACGGCCCCAACGTCGACTGCGGCCTGAACCTGACCGAGGCCACCACCCGGGCCGCGGTCTTCGCCGGCATCTTCAACGCCATCCCGGCGTCGGTCCCCAAGAACAGCGGCGCGTTCCGGCGCGTCCAGATCGACATGAACGAGGGATCCGCGGTCGGAAAGCCGCGGTTCCCGCACAGCTGCTCGGTGGCCACGACCAACGTCACCGACCGGCTCATCAACTGTGTCGGCTCCGCCTTCGCCCAGCTGGGGGAGCCCTACGGTGTGGCCGAGGGCGCCGTCGGCGTCGGCGCCGGCTATGCGGTCCTGTCCGGGCACGACCAGCGCTCGAACGACGAGTTCGTCAACCAGCTGTGCATCACCGCCAACGGCGGCCCCGGTAGCGCCCACGCGGACGGCTGGGTCACCTACGGTGTCCCGTGCACCAGCGGCCTGATGTATCGCGACTCGGTGGAAATCGACGAGATCAAGATGCCGATCATGTACAAGCACCTGCGGATGGTCCCCGACACCGGCGGAGCCGGAAAATACCGGGGCGGACCATCGTTCGAGTATGCCTACACGCCCAAGGATGCGCCGATCTCCCTCATCTACCCGTGTGACGGGCAGATCACCCCCTCGAAGGGCGTGAGCGGCGGCGAGGACGGGAGAACCGCGTCGGCATGGCTCGAAGCAGCAGACGGCAGTCGTCGCACACTTCCGAACGCTGTCGACATCGTGCTTCACCCAGGCGAGACGATCCACGGATTCGACGCCTCCGGTGGCGGATACGGTGCACCGTTCGAACGCGATCCCCGGCTCGTCCTCGAGGACGTCCTCGAAGGCTGGGAAACACCCGAACACGCCACCGCAACCTACGGTGTCGAATTCACCGAGACCACCGGCGGTCTGACCGTCGACGAACAGGGCACGGCGCGCCGCCGTGCATGAGTAACCGGAAGAATTTTTCAGCTCTCCCAGTACAAGCCGGCCCGGTCGGGTACCGGCGTGGGCTCAGGTGGTGTTCAGGACCCCCGGCACGAACGGACTGTCGATAGGCAGCGAAGCCTCAACGAAAGAAGAACAAGTAGATGACTAAGCCGACAGTGGTCGTCCTCGGCGCGGCCGGTGCGCAGGCATCGGGCCTGCTCCGCGGATTCGGCCGAACCGAGACAGACCTCGAACTGGTGCTGTGCGACCGTGCGTGGCGCGACGACGCCCCGCTCGAGGTGGGCACCCAGCAGGTACACCGAGTACTGTTCGACCTCCTCTCCGAGCCGGACAAGCTGCGTGAAATCCTCACCGGCGCAGACTTGGTGGTCAACCTCACCGGTCCCTACTACACTCTCGGCCCGATCATCTTGGATGCGGCCATCGAGGCGGGAACCAACTACCTCGACATCTGCGACGACGCCGATGCCACCGAACTGCTGCTCCAGCGTGACCAGGCCGCCAAAGCAGCCGGGGTGACCGCACTCATCGGAATGGGCTCGGCACCGGGCACCACGAATGTCCTCGTCCGGCTCGCACTCGATGCGCTGCCCGCCGGCGACGCCAGCGCATCGATCACCTGGTGCGTCGATGCCAAGGACATGGTCGGGGCGGTCGTCCCGCACTTCGCGCACTCGTTCAGCACCGCCGTCCCCGAATTCGGAGGCACCCCCGGCTGGGAACTACTGGCTCCCGAGCGGGTGAGCTTCCCCGAGCCGGTCGGTGAACAGCTGGTCGTGACGCTGAGTCATCCCGAGGTCCTCACACTTCCGCGCTTCACCCGGGTGACCACGGCCCACAACAAGGGCGGACTCATCCCGGAGGACTTCACCCACCTGGGCTGGTCGGTGTCCCGCCTTCCCCACGGCCCCAACCGAACTGCGGCCATGCACACCATCTTCGAGGCCGCCCTCGCCGGGCACAGCGAACGGGAGCCCGTCGGATCGGGTCTGATCGTCGATGTCCGGGTCGGCAGCGACGGCATCTCATTCCTGTCGGGGGGCCAGATGAGCCAGGACGACGCCACCGGCACTCCCGCCGCGGCCGGCTCACTCGTGGCACTGCAAGGAAAGGTCCCCGGCCCCGGCGTGGTCTCGCCGGAGGTGCTCGAACCGGCGGACTTCTTCACCGCCCTGCGCGAAGTCTCCGCCGGCGGCGGCGGCATGACCGCCTACCGCACCCGCGACGGCGAGATCGTCGAACACGTACGAATCCGCGACCTGCTCACCCTCGACGCAGTAGCACGCTGACCTGACAACAATCTCAGACGCTGACGCCGCCTTGGCGTACGGCGTCGATCAGAAAGGAAGAACAATGGCGAAAATTGACTGGGACCGAGTCTCTCGTGGTGTTGCCCGCGATCAGGAGAAGATGATCTGGCGCCCCTACGGGATCCCCACGGTCCTCGATCTCGAGAACTCGGCCTTCCACGACGCCCCGATCTCCGCACCGTGGGACGTCCCGGAGAAGCTCGTGGTGTCCGTCGCGATCACCGGCGCGTTCTTCAAGAAGGACCAGAACCCGAACCAGCCGATTACTCCCGGCGAGATCCACGAGTCGGCCCGTGAGGTCACCAAGGCCGGTGCGAGCACGGTGCACATCCACGTCCGCGACGACGCCGGCTACAACGTCCTGTCGCCGGATCGGTTCCGTCAGGTCATCAGCCCCCTGCGGGAAGAATTCCCGTCACTTGTCGTCGACGGGTGCCTGGTGCCGGCACTCGACGGTGAGTGGGAGTTGATGAAGCAGGTCCTCAACGAGGGCGTACTGGACGCAGCCCCGATCAACACCACCGCCACCTACATCGGTGACTCGCTGTTCGTCAAGCCCGCCCCGATCATGATCGAGAAGGTTCGCCTGATCAACGAGGCCGGTTCGAAACCCGAGATCGCCGTCTACACCGACGCCGACGTCTCCAACGCCGACCGATTCCTCATCAAATCGGGTCTCATCGACACCCCTGCCGTCTGGCTGATCCTGCCCGCGCTGCCCGGCTGCAGCCCGATGGAAAACCCCCGTCAGATGATCGAAAGCCTCACCCGCACAGTGGCATCGATCAAGGACATCGACCCCGATGCCTTCATCATGGTCTGCGCCGCCGGCCGCGCCTCCTCCCATGTTGCCAACCTTGCCGCTCTGATGGGTCTGCACATCCGGGTCGGTATGGAAGACACCTACTGGCTCTGGCCGCACCGCCCGGACAAGGTCGAAAGCAACCTGCAGGCCCTGCAGATCGGCCAGACGATCTCGCAGGCCGTCGGCCGCCCCGTGGCGACCCCGGAGGAATACCGGGCGATGCTCGGACTTCCCGCCCAGAACGCCCACGCCGGCAAGATCCCGGCCGGGCAGACCACCTAGGCGTACACCGCCGTGTAGGTCATCCGCGGGTGGGGATCACGCCGCCAACCGGCGTGATCCCCACCCGGCCCCTACGGACAAGATCGGAGAACCGAGTTGCGAGCAGTGTGTGTAGTGAAGTTGGAGGGCCCGTCCGCCCTCGAGGTCCTGGACCGGGGCACTCCGATGCGCGCCGCCGACGAGGTCCTCGTCGAGGTCAGGGCGGTCGCTCCCGCCTTCCCCGATCTGTTGATGTCGCAGGGGAAGTACCAAGTCAAGCCACAGCTTCCGTTCACCCCCGGCTCGGATTTCGCCGGAGTTGTCCTGGAAGGCCCGGCAGGGTCGGAGTTCGTACCCGGCACCCGAGTGGCAGGGTGCCTGAGCTACGGCGCCGCCGCTGAACAGCTGTCGGTCACCGAGGATCGTCTCTACCCGATCCCCGGCGAGATGAGCTTCGTCGATGCCGCGGCGATTCCGATGAACTATCTGACCTCGCACTTCGCGCTGGTGACTCGCGGGAAC
The DNA here is from genome assembly GCF_002165735.1 of Rhodococcus sp. NCIMB 12038. NCBI lineage: Bacteria > Bacillati > Actinomycetota > Actinomycetes > Mycobacteriales > Nocardiaceae > Rhodococcus > Rhodococcus sp. NCIMB 12038. The sequence continues at coordinate 23,689 of NZ_NHML01000008.1, read as the reverse complement.
CTGAGCAAGGGGGACTCGGTGATGGTGCTCGGCGCCTCCGGTGGCGTCGGGCTGGCCAGCATTCAGGTCGCCGCCGGATTCGGCGCACAGGTCATCGCCGTCGTGTCCGACGACGAACGCGCCAAGGCCGCACTGGAAGCAGGTGCACACCATGTGGTGCTGCGCGACGAAGTTCCCGACAAGGCCCGCGAGATCACCGGGGGGCGCGGCGTCGACCTGGTGGTCGACGTGGTCGGCGGCGACATCCGCAACGCACTCGGGTCTCTCGCTCCCGGTGGCCGGGTCATGGCCGTGGGATTCGCCTCGGGCGAGATCCCGACCGTGAAGGTGAACAGGCTGCTGCTCACCAACACCGACGTGCGCGGAGTGGAGTCGGCCTACCTGTGGGAGGCGGGGATCAGTCGCGCCGCCTGGGACGACCTGATGACCCTCAGCGGTGACGGCTACCTCAAACCGGTCGTCAAGGTCGGCGGCGACCTCGACGACTACGGCAGCGCACTCGCAGACCTGGCCGCGCACAGCGTCGTCGGACGAGTGGTCCTGACGGTGTAGCAGGCATCGATGAGCACGATTGTGCGGCGGGTTGAATCCGCGGCCTGGCCCGGCGACGTGCACCGCCGGGCCGTCGCCGCAGCATTCAACCGGTGGGCGGCCCGGTCCCGATCGAGCCGACGACCTCTCCGCCCCTGCATGTCAAGACAGGTCGCTGCCCTGGGCAACTCGCAGAAGGTGACGAAGAGCGTTGTACACGAACACTGTTCAGGACACAGGACCGTCGAGGCAGCCATCTGTCAGGCTGCCCGACCACCTCACCGACCGGCCACCACACCCGGAGGGCGAAACATGCCTGCACCAGACGAGGTCCGCACCGAGATCGACGGACCTGTCCTGATCGTTACTCTTGATCGTCCGAAAGCGAACGCCATCGACTCGCGGACCAGCAGGGCGCTCTACAACGCATTCGAACTGCTGCGTACGGACGATTCGCTGCGAGCGGCGGTACTGACCGCTGCCGGAGACCGATTCTTCAGCGCCGGCTGGGACCTGACGGCCGCGCACGCCGGAGAGCCCCCCGACGCCGACCACGGCCCCGGCGGATTCGCCGGCATCACCGAGCTGTTCGGACTCACCAAACCGATCATCGCGGCCGTGAACGGATCGGCGTACGGCGGCGGCGTCGAGATGATGCTCGCCGCGGACCTGGTTGTGGCATCGGACGCTGCGAAATTCTCACTCCCCGAGGCCCGCATCGGGGTCCTCCCGGATGCCGGTGGCGTGGTTCGGCTGTCGTCGCTGTTGCCCCGGCCGCTCGCGACGGAGTTGCTCCTGACCGGCCGCACCTTCACCGCAGCCGAGGCGCACCGGTGGGGGCTGGTCAATCGGGTGGTCCCGGCGGACCGGGTACTGGAGACGGCGAAAGAGCTCGCCCGGCAGGTGTGCGAAGCGGCACCGCTGTCGGTGGCGGCAACTCTCGAGATCATCGAGGCCACCCAGGGGCTGCGTGATCAGGACGCGTTCGAGGTGATGCGATACGCGCTTCCCACCGTCGCCCAAGTCTCGGCATCGGAGGATGCGCGGGAGGGCGCACGCGCCTTCATCGAAAAGCGTGCCCCCCAGTGGCAGGGATGCTGATGATACCCACACCACACCCGCTACCCACATCAACCGACGCCGGCACGATCCGGCGCCCGCGCACCATGCGCAGTGCGCGAAAATTCGAGGAGTCCACGGTGACGAAGCACCCGTACTTTGACGATCGCCCCATCCCTTTCCCCACCCTGTCTTCTGCGCTCACCCACTGGGCCGCGGCCACCCCCGATGCACTCGCGTTGACGACGTCCACCGTCGAGTTGACGTACGCGGCGTTCGCCGAGCACGTGGCACGGTGTGGCCGCTGGCTCGCGGACCAGGGAATCACGCCCGGCGACCGAGTGGTCGTCGTCGGTCACAACACCGCGTCGTGGGTCGTGCACTACATGGCCGTTCTCTCCCTCGGTGCGGTGATCGCTCCGGCCAACAACCGACTGAACCCGAGCCAGTTCGCCGACCAGGTCGCCCTGCTCGATGCCGCCCTCGTCCTGGCCGACGATGCCCACACCGAGATCATCGGTGACGTTCCCGCCGGCAAGGTCCGACTCCTGGCAGAGGACTACCTGACCGCGACTCCCGCGCCAGTGCCGCCGGTGGATCCGAACGCACTCGCCCTGATCAGCTTCACCTCGGGGACGACCGGAAAGCCGAAGGGCGCGATGCTGGCCCAGCGGGCGCTCGCCGAGGCCTCCTGGGCGTTCGCCCGGGTGCTACGGACCGGACAGCACGATTCGACCCTCGTGGTCGTACCGATGTTCCACAACACCGGATTCGTCGATCAGTTCGGGCACATGCTGATGCTGGGTGGACGCACGGATCTGCTGCACAGGTTCCGCACCCAGGACGCCGTCGCCGCCCTCACGGCCCGGCCGGTGACGTACCTGGCGGCGGTCCCGAGCCTCCATCGCCTCATCATGTTGGCCGACGGCGCCGACCGGGCGCTGGAGTCGGTGCGAGTGCTGCTCTACGGCGGCTCGCCCATGCCGGTCGCCTGGATCGACGAGCTTCTGGCGAAATGGCCCCGGATGCAGTTGTTCCACGGCTACGGGATGACCGAGTACGGCTCTGCGGTGTCCTTTCTTCCTCCCGAGCACGCGGAGAGCCGCGGTGAATCCGTTGGTTTCGCGGTTCCGGAAACACGGATCCGGATCGTCGGAGACAACGGCCAGGACGTCGAACCCGGCACGGTCGGCGAGATGTGGGTGCAGGGTCCCACCCTGATGCAGGGATACTGGCGCCAGCCCGCGCTCACCGCCGCCAAGATCAGCGACGGATGGCTGCGTACCGGCGACCTCGCCAGGCTCGAGGACGAGTTCTACTACATCGAGGGTCGCGTGGACGACGTGATCAACCGTGGCGGCGAGAAGGTCCTCCCAGCGCATGTGGAGGGGCTGCTGTCGGAGCTCGGTTCCGTCGGTGTGAGCTGTGTGTTCGGAATGGCCGATCCGGTCCTGCAGAACCGGATCTGGGCTGCTGTCGAGGAACGGCCCGGCCAGCTCCTCGACGAGGAGCATGCTCGGCGCGTGTTGCTGGAGAAGCTTCCCGATTATGCGGTCCCCGAGCGTATTACGGTTCTCAACCCGCTGCCGAGGACGGCGAGCGGCAAGGTGGACCGCCGCGCCGTCGCAGCACACTTCACCAAGCTGATCGACAACGGTGTGCTCACCGCTCGGCGCTGACACCGGTCGTCGTCACGAAGCCGGCGGCGCATACGCCCCCCCGGCTCGTGGCGACGACGGACTCAGTCGCCGGCCACCGGATCCGGTTGAGGCGTGCGGCGGGAGGCGACCCCGACCATGCGCCTGACCATTCCCTCGTACCGGTTGGCCACCGCCGGGACCGACAGTTCACCCCCCGGCTTGTACCAGGTGGTGACGTACTCGCACAGGGTGATGATGCCGAAGGCGGTGGTCTTGATGTCGTCCACCACGAACACCCCGTCGTCCACACCCTCACGAAGGATCGAACGCACCAGCGCCACGTAGTCCATCTGCATCTTGACCACCGGCGCCAGCTTCTCTTCCGGGATGTCGATCGACTGACCCTTCAACGTCATGGTCAGATCGAACGCCTGAGCAACGTTCGCCTGATTCAGCTGCCAGGTGACGTGCGCACGAACCAACTGGCTCAGCTTGAAGACGGGGTCGTCGTTGACAACGACGGAACCCCCCACATACGTGGTGAAATCCTCCATCGACCGTTGCAGTACCGACAGATACAGATCTTCCTTCGACGGGAAATACCAGTACAGGGCCGGCGGCGAAATGCCGAGCTCATCGGCGACAGCCTTCAGGCTGGTTCCTGCATATCCATGGGTGAGGAACAGTTGCAGGGCAACATCCATGACCCGGTCCCGGCCGACGTCGGCACGGTGCCCGCGGGAACCTCGCCGGGCCCGCTGGGTGCCACGGTCATCCGTACTGTTCGTCGACGTCATACCGGTCCTCGCCTCAGTGGTTTCCCCGCCCAGGCAGTCCATCACTCACAGCAGCGCCCGAGGGCCGCGAGATGAGCATCTGCACCAGAGCTTGTAATTAATGTTCGTAAGATTCATACCACACCATGGCTACCAGCGGTTTTGATTCCGATCCCCGAAGGAGTGACAGTATGGACGGTGTCCGAATTTATCGATGGAAAGACCCAGGCTGTCCCGGAGCTGGAGGGGTGATCGGTTCCTCGCCGGGGGCCTTCACCGACGCGAAGCTCCGCGTAGGCTCCACCAGAGGAGCCCTGTGGCCACAGATTGCGCGAGGGAGTCGACGATGCTGAGAATTGACGCGGCAGACGCCGTACCGGCCACGGCCGGTGCGGACCCGGCACACTCCTCGCCGCGTTTGCAATCTGCCGACGAATTGCGCGAGTACCTCGCGAAGGCCGACTGGACCGACATGGGCTATCGGCGCCGGCAAATTCTCGAGGCGTTCGTCGAGCTGGCGTGCGCGTACGGTTACGCCTCGGTTTCGATGAGAAACATCGGGGAGAAGGTCGGCGTGAAAGCGCCGAGTATCTATCGGCATTTCGAGCACGGCCGCGACGAAATCGTCACGGAGGCCTTTCGTTGGCACTTCTATCGATTCGCCTCCGCCGTCCTCGACGAAGTCGATGCGACCGATAATGTGGACGACTTCTGGAACGCCATGATCCGGGTCCACTTGCGGCGCCAGTTGGAGAGCCCGGAAAACAACTTGTGGGACATCCTCATGGCAAGCGACCGGATAGCCGGATTCCTGCCGTCCGAGACGCGAGCCGAGTACTACCAGTGGTTGGGGCTCTACGAGCGCATGTATGAGGCAGCCGCGATCGAGCTGGGCTACAAATTCGACGACGTAGCGAAGTTCGTCAAGGTCGTGGTGAAGGTACTCGACACCGCATCCGAATGGTGCCGATGGGATGGCACCGCGCGGGGGTTGAACCACTGCGTCGACCAGGCCACCGCCATCAGCCGAGCCCTGCTCGGCGTCGACCTCGACCCCGCGTGAGCAACAATCGAGGACAATCGTTGCCGTCGCCGGCATGACGCGAGACGTTACCTGTCCTACATCATGTGCAAGGAGATGAACGTCGACACCGTCGCCTCCCCGGCCATATGACCGTGCTGGTCGCCGAGGCGAAGGTCCCATACGACATCGTCCTCGAGATGGACGAGATCAACGATGACTTCGCCGCCACCACGGTCGTGCTGGCCGCCGAGGACCCCGGTAGCCCATCTCGGGTATGCCGGTTCTGAAGGTAGGGGAAGCCGCCGGCGTCGTCGTCTTCAAACGGTCCATGGCATCGGGCTACGCCGCTGTACAGAACCCCCTCTTCTTCCGCGACAACACTCAGATGCTTGTCGGCGACGCCAAGGCTCGAATCGACGACATCGTCGGCGCGCCGGCCCACGTCGCCCGAGTGTGACCGCGTAAAAGGTGCCACGCGGAAAACGCTGGACACACAACAGAAAGGAAGTACCACATGTCAGTTCCCACTCTCGCCCCGTACCTTTCCTCCGCACTCGATGCCGAGTTGGAGGAGTGGGGGCCGCTGCCGGAGGCAACGGGACCGGTCATGGCTACTGCCGGCAGCACGCTGTGGGAAGAGGGTGATGCCTCGGTGGGGATCTGGGAATGTGCGGCAGGGCCGTCCTATTGGAAGCTCGATACACATGAGCTCGTCCACATCATTGCCGGGCACTTGACCATCACTCCAGACGACGGAACGCAATTCACCCTGAAGACCGGCGATGTGGCACTCTTCCCACGCGGATGGTCCGGAACCTGGGAGCTTCACGAGACCGTTCGTAAAGTATTCGCCGTGTTCTGAAAACATCACGAGGAATTCTGAGCAAAAGCGGTGCCGCGCCCAGCTTCCCAGGACTGGGCGCGGCACCGCACACGCATTCGTGGAGTAGACCTGGACAGACCGGGATCCTTGTCGCTCCTACGAGATCGGCCCCTGGGCCTCGGTCGTGGTGGCCCTCGACCCGGATCTCTTGAATGTGTGATCGCACAGGGTATTGCTCTCGCTGCGGCGACGTCTCTCGAATTTCTGCGTTTTCCGCAGTCCCGATGCGTCAGGTGGGTGCCATCTGGGGGTGCGACCGAGGAGGACATGCTTGTGCACTTCGGAACGACAACGCGCCGGTTCATCGAGCGATTGGGTCAGGTCATCCCCGAATCGAACTGTGTCCCAGACGAGATTCGTATCTTGGCGAGCGCATACCCGCGCCACCGCTGAACCGACGGCCCAGGCGGTCCGACAGACCCCGACACCTTGTGGACGGGATCGGAGTGGAACAACCACCACGAGGAAGACGCTCTCGAATGTGGACTTCCGGGGAGCGGCGTGGAGAGCCGGCGTCGGAACGTTGTCGGGGTCGTCTCGATCGATAGCAGGAAGTACGGGCACCGGTTCCGAGGTGTGCGGGGTTCCAGTGGGCCCGACTTCGGCGAGGCCTCATCTCTTCGAACGAACAATCCATCCGGGCTGCCGGCCATCTCTGCGTTTGATCGAGGTCCCCCCCAGCGCACGTCATTGGCCGGGGATATCCGCGGCAGGGGGCGGTTGCGCAGAGAAGGCACGGTCGCTCGGAGCATTGACGTTCCTGATCTACACGAAGGTGGCGATGCACGCCACCGATGGATCGGGGTGCTCCACCTGATGCTTTCAACACGGTCAAGTGCCACATCACACGCCTGGCAGGTGATGGAGATCGTTGGCCCCGCTATCCCGCTCGACCACGCCGGCAGGGCGAAGGAACGTCGATGATCCTCGGGTCGACGGCATCCGGTCCAAGGCTGTCTCGGCCTCGACCGGATGCCGGTGCACAACCGGCTTCGTCGCGTTGTGTGACACCGCTATCGACGACGTCGGTTGTCTCGGAGAGAACCGCGGGGCCTACTCGACGAGGCGTAGCGTCAAAGACGTGAAGTGCCGCGAGAAGTCGGTGTTGTCCATCTGCGGTTCGTCGACGTGTTCGATGCGCCGGAATCGGTGCGCCAGCTGATCGAAGACCGCGCGCGCTTGAGCCCGTGAGATGTACTGGCCGGCGCACGTGTGGGGGCCCATACCGAACGAGAGGTTACGGCTTTCTCGTGGAGGGCGACTCACTTCGAAGGTATCGGGATTGTCGAACACTTCGGGATCGCGATTCGCGGCAGCGATCATGAACCTGACCTTCGAGCCGGTAGGTATATCGACGGATCGAATGGTGACAGGTGATGTAGTAACCCGATAGAAGCACAGTTCGGGTGGATCGAACCGAACGATCTCGTTGATGATCGAGTCCCGCAGATCGACGGATTCTCGGTAACGATCGTAGACGTCGGGCCTGGCCGCGAAGATGTTCAATCCTGCTGCGATCAGATAGCCCACGTCCATGTGCCCGAGACCGTAGAGCATCAATGCCGTAGCCCGTGCCTCGTCGATCGTGATTTCGTCGCGGTCGACCGCAGTGAGCAATGAATCCAGAAGCCCGTCTCCTGGATTCGCCTGCTTGTCAGCGATGAGCGCGTTGACCCGAATGCCCAGTTCGTCGAAACCGGCAGCAGCGCGGTCGACTGCTCCAGTCGCCGGCTTTGCCGCCATCATGGGCATTGTTTCGGACATAGCCTCCTGGACGTCGGCGTGATCGTCGTCGGGTACCCCCAGCACACGGCACATGGTTCGGTGGGTGGGGATGACCGACAAGTCGTGCCAGCCGTCGAGGATCCCATCGGGGGAGGAGTCGAGAATGCTGGAGACCACCGTTGCGGTCGTCTCGGTCCATCGATCGACGATCTTGGGTCCGAACCACTTGTTGGTCTGGCGGCGCAGCCGGGTGTGATCGGGCAGATCGCGCCCGATGACGGTGTCTCTGGCGACCGACCAGGGCCCTGCTTGTTCCCAGCCCGGTTCGACTGACATCGCCGGGTGTTTCCCGTACGCCATGACGTCGTGGTAACGAGACAGTACGTAGAAGCCCAAGTCGTCATAGATCAATGGGGCGTGGGCGAGTGCACGCGCGTACCAGGGATAGGGGTCGAGTGCGAAGCCGGGTTCGTCCCACGGAAAATAATGCCGCCCGGACGAGTCGGTTGGGGAAATCGACTCTGGGACAACGGTGTGGATGGTGTTCATCGTCGTCTGGGACCTTTCAAGATGTCCAAGTTGCAGGTCAGGCCCGGTCTCCGGTCTGGCCTGCATCGTTTCGGGCAACTATTCCCCCGCGCCGAGAGGAATCATCGGCTCCGGTAGTGTCTCGACCGCGTAGAGATTGGCCGTGAGTCCGCCATCGACGACCAGATCGATACCGGTGATGGCCGAGGCATCACCGGATGCCAGAAACGCAACGGCTGCGGCAACCTCCTCGGGTTCTACCAGGCGTCGGAGCGGGACGCGTTGGAAGTCATTCATCATGTGATCGAGCACCGCGGGCGTAGAAGTCTTGACGAGCATGTCGGCGTTGATGAACCCGGGAGCTACCGTGTTGACCCGGATCCCGAGTGGGGCAAGTTCCATCGTCATGGTGCGTGCCATGCTCGAGACCGCCGCCTTCGTTGCTGTGTACGCCGTTACCGGCCCGTCGGCGCCGAAGATGTCGATCGACGATATGTGCACGATCGACCCGCTGTGAGCGCCGATCATCTCCTTCGCGACGCGTTGTGACATCAGGAATGTGCCAAGGACGTTGATGTCGAATGTCGTCCGGAATGCCTCCGGCGACACCTCCATGAAGGGAGGTTCATCGAAGACCGCAGCGTTGTTGACGAGAATATCGACGCGCCCCCATGCCCGCACCGCGTCGCTGACGATGGCGTCGACGTCCGCCGGAACGGAGATGTCCCCGGTGACAACTCTCGCTTTCCCGCCGGCGTGGCTGATCTTCTTCTCGATCTCCTCCAGTGGTCCGCGTTGACGTCCCGTCAGGAGAACCTGAGCGCCATCGTTGGCGAGGCGCTGAGCGATCGCTGCGCCGATACCACGTCCGGCTCCCGTGACGATCGCGGTCTTGCCGGAAAGCCTGTTCAGTGAGTTATTGTCCGACATTGACTGCTTCTTCCTTGTCGTAGTGCTGCTGCGAGTTCCCCGCGAACCGATTAGGAACGGTCTGTCTCGGTGGGTGCAAACTAGCCGGCGTATCGCGAGAGGTAATCGAGCAGCGGCCCGTGCGGATCCGACGCCTTGCCGACCTCACGTCGGGCGAACTCGATCAACGCTTCCTCGTGCTCGACTGCTTGGCGCCCCGCCGCGGCGCTGTCGGTTCCTTCGAGCGCTGTGGCCAGGCGCTGAAAATAGCCGAGATAGTCCTCTGCGAGTCCGGTTATGTTGGACCACATCGTCTCCCACGGTTGCTCGAGGAGCTCCGACGCGAGTTGAAGTCCTTCGGCGGTGGCGGCATCACGATCGACAGCGACCCCGTATCGGGCCGCTACCGGCTCGAGGGCCGCGGCGGTGACCCGCTCGAGTTCGAAGAGCAGCTCGAGCGGGGCCTTGTTCACCCCCTGGGTGTGGACGATCATCTCGCGATACATGGCGCACCCGACGATCTCACCCTCGAGTGCTTTGCGAATCATCGCGTCACGCTCGTGCTTTTCGGCGGGCGTGGTCTCGCCTGCCCGATCCAGTTCGGTCATCCTCATTCCTTCCGAATCGCGGTAAAGGCTGGCGTCCTGCTGCTGATCACGTTGTGTAACCGACATCTGAAAACCTCGTTCCGACTGCGAGCTGACGACATGACGACCCGTATCAGGGGCGGCTGCCATCGAGGCATCGCGAAGCGGGGGACCGGGGTGCGCAGTCAGTGCCGCGTCGACTCCAAACGGGGGAACCGGACGTGTTGGCAACCCGGCGGTCGCCCGCATGTATCTCCGATAGCAGTGCCGATCTGGTTGGCCTCCCGATGCCACACGGGCCTCGTCTCTAATGATCATTAATTTAACCCAGCTCACACGGCAAGGCAACAGCTATCCGGAAACAGGACCCAGGTGGCGTTAGGTGGCGACGTCGAGCAACGTCGAATCGTGCATGTCCAACCTGACACTCACTTATTTCACACACGTTAAGTAGGAGCAGCCGGCTCCGGCGGGCAATACTCACCCCTCGCCGTGCCGGCGGCAGCCCGTCGACTGGAGATCGCAACGAGGGGGCTGTGAGCGAGGGTGTTCATCGGCGGATGGGCCCGACCCGGGCTCGCTAGGGGCGTTCCTGGATGAACCGACAACGTAAAGAGTAGGCAAATTAACTTGTCGTAAATTAACCCGGTTGGCTATTGAAGGTTGATTAATTGTGATCTACAGTACAGAACTGGGTGACTCGCATCACTTATGCGTCGTTTACTGCAGGTGAGAAGTCTTCTTAGCGAGATTCGACCTCTTGCCTGCTTGGATGCGAGCTATCCATCCGACAGCTGGATTAAGCAGGAGTTAATCAGAAGCCTCTTCGGCGGCTGAAACGCCGGCGGGCTGTCAGTCAGAGTCGAAGCAACTTCCCTCTGTCCCATTCGCGCGCTACCGTCGCGCCGAGATGAAGGACCTCGAATGACCGATCAGGCGAGCATTCCGCCCTTGATTCCGCCCGCCGCCGCACCGGCACCGACCGACCCTCCGCGTACGCTGCAAGGCCGGATTGGCGTCGTAGAGTTGATGCTCACGGTGCTTGCATTCTCGGCGCCGCTCACTGTGGTCGCTGCGTTCGCGGTGTTCGTACTGAGCTACAACAGCAGCGCACCGATCGCATTCGCGGTCGCAGTCGTTTTGTTGATGCTTTTTGCGGTCGGCTACACAACGATGACAAAGTACCTGCCCAATCCCGGTGCCTTCTACGCCTACATCACCGCGGGCTTGGGTCGACACCTCGGACTCGGGTCCAGCTTCCTGGCAATGTTCGGGTACGTCGCGATGGGGGTGGGTACCGTCGCGTTCTTCGGCACCGTCGCCTCCAGCCTTGTCGGCGACACCTTCCACGGTCCAACGGTTCCGTGGTATGTCTACTCGCTGCTGTGTGTCGCGGTGGTCGGAGTGCTCGGATACTTTCGGATCGATCTGTCCGCCAAGGTTCTGTCGGTGGTTATGGGTCTGGAGATCCTGATTGTTCTCGTCTTCAATGCTGCAGTGCTGAAAGATGGCGGTCCGGAGGGTATCTCACTGGAGCCATTCTCGCTGAGCGGGTTCGCTGCAGGCGACATCGGTATCGCAGTCCTGTTCGCAGCCACGTGCTTCCTCGGGTTCGAAGCAACCGCGATCTTCCGCGAAGAAACCAAGAATCCCGACAAAACGGTACCCCGCGCGACCTACGGGGCCGTGTTGTTCATCGGTGTCTTCTACCTCGCCAGTATCTGGTTGCTGATCGTGGCATACGGACCCAGCAAGGCTCGAGACGTCGCCATCGCGGACTACGCGGGGATGTTCCCCAACGCAGTGACCTCGTACTTGGGTGACACAGCGACAGATGTTGTCCGCGTACTGCTGTGCACCTCGATCTTCGCCTGCTTGCTGTCGGTGCAGAACATCCTTTCGCGCTACACGTACTCGTTGGGGGTCGACCACGTCTTGCCCTCTCGGCTCGGGAGTATTCACCCGAAGCACGGCTCCCCGTACATCAGCTCGGTCACGGTCACGGTGGTTCTGTTACTGGTACTCGGCAGTTTCGCGCTCGCAGGATCCCCGCCTGGACACGTGTACGGAAGCCTTGCTGGCACAGGCGGCTTCGCCGTGCTCGTACTGATGTTTCTCACCGGCGTCAGTGCCTTCGTATTCTTCGGCCGATCCGACATTGCCGAACGCCACGTGTTCCGCATGTTCATCGCACCATGTCTGAGCGCCATCAGCATGGGAATAGTGTTGTATCTCGCGATCACGCACTTCACGTCGATGACAGGCGGTTCGATATCCGAAGCGATCGCGCTGCAGTTCGCGCTGTGGGCAACTCTTGCGGCCGGAATAGTTCTGGCCGCGGTGTACCGAGTGCGTCGTCCGGAGACGTATGCCCGGATAGGAAGACAAAAAGTAGGGTAGTTGTTCCACGCCGTTGTCCTGAACAGGTCGAATCCCGCGCATCTTCCAACTGAGAAGGGCGCGGGATTCGGCATGATTCGATCACAGGTTCTTCATTGGTTCAAAGTCCGACAAGGACTCACCCAAGCTTCCGGAGACGTCTGACGACATGTGGATCCGCGTATGCCCGGGCGGCCGGGGTGCGTTCATCTCCTTGCGGCGGCTCGTGAGGTCGCGGGGGCGACGGTCACGGCGCATAGGGCGTACTCGCCGCGTTTGGATTCGACGATGAATGCATGCACGCGGAGCAGTCTCCCACCCCTGTGGACAACCCTCGCAGGCTTGTCGGCCTTGAGGTCGCGACACGCTTCGTTGCGGTAGTTGCCGCGGGCATTGCGCTGTTCGTGCTTGTGGGCACCGGCATGGCCAAGGAGTGGGTAGCGCAACGTTTCAGCGGTGTCATGGCTCCGCTGGGAGTTGTCGTCGCGGCCGCGATCGCCTCCGCTGGAGCTGCCCGATTGGCCATCGCCCAGAGTCAACGACCGAGAAAAAGCTCGTCTCGAGGATACAGAGAAGGAACTCTGGAACAGATTCGGCACCGCAGCAAGGCACTCGCAGACAAGACGCACTTCGCGATTCGGGTTGCCGGTGTCTCTTCCTTCGTCGGACTGGCCGACGACTGGCCCCGTCACCATCGTCGGCGCACAGACGCCGACAATTCGGCATCGAATCCCAGTGCCGAATGCGAGACGATCGTCGACACGTCGTGTGCCTACCTGCGTCAGAACACCCCCACCTGCTACCGCGAGGGATGCGCTTTGAGGTGGTCTCGGCCGATGAGGGGCGCTACCGTCGCCCGGACGGAAGCATCGCCCGGCGGATGATCGTGCAGCGGCGAGATGTCACCAAGGAATGAGGGCGTAATGGGGCTTTTCACCGACGGCAAGGGCCGGCCGGAGCTGGTCGCGAATCCCGCGATTCTGGTGCAAGGAGCCCATTACCGCCCCGCTGATGAGCAATCCGTGAGTGAAGTCGAAGAGGCACCGAAGCAACGCGCCCGCCGGAGCTGAAGAAGCGAATGACCGACGAGCGGCACGCGAAACAGAAAACCGAAGGCACCAACCCCGAGAAGGGATGAACGCCTCCGGCTCATCCTGTGGAGTTCGCCGACGGCACCGCCGGGGAGGTCGATATCCCTGACATCTTCATGTCCGCCCCGGGGGCGGTTGCTGTCCCAGCTTGAGCTGCCCGCTCCGTCGGAGACGGCTGGTCATGCTGCCCATGACCTTCGGCTGTTCGCGCACGAATTTCCGGTTCCTCACCCAGACAGGAGTAACGACACGAGTGACCGATCCATCCCGTGCCTCGGCGCAGGATCGGTCGGCGGCGTTGTGCTCAACTCGTGACTTCGGGCTGCTTCTTGTGACGTGATTCGGAGTGATTCTGTTGTGGTGCAGATCTATCCGAGTGGGGGTCTGAGGTGCCCACGTTCTTGCCTTTATTCCGCTGGGGTCGACCGAGCCGCGCTGTATCGACACCTTTTCTTCGCCGGGCAGTGATGCCCGTTGAGTGAGCTGGAGCGTTGACAGCCAAATCGGCTGGCGAGCTAGGCCTCAGACGTCTTGGTGGGGTTCGCCCGTCATTGTGCTGTCGCCGGAGGTGCGATGTGCCTGCGATGTCGCCCACGAGCGGATCTGCTCGATGGTCTCCACCGGGCAGAGGCGCCGTGGAGTAAGCACGAATCTCCACGGTGACCGGCGGATCGGTGATCGGCAACGCAGCTCTACTCCAGCCGGGTAGCCGCGGATCTTCCGACCCGGTCCAGTGATCGAGGAGCCGAACTGCGCGGATGCCCCCGAATACTGGCTATGCTGCCCCACGCCATACAGGGCGGCGGACGGGGTGATCGAATGTCACCCCTGGGGTTGCTTCAAAGCCGGGGTGCAGGTGGGCAGGGTAGTACGTGTCATCGCAACTTCCCGCTTCCCGCTCTGGAGAGTCCGCCCTCATGATCGCCATTCGCAAGTCCCTCATGTGTGTCGCCGTCCTCACGGTGCCGATTCTGGGTGCGTTCGGCGCTGCTCAGGGCGCCCAGGCTGCTCCCGTCGCCCACACCGACCAGGCCGCCTCGGCATGCACCACCACATACGTCGACGAGGACGGCTACGTCATCGGCGAGGAATACACGGCTCCGGGTGACGTCGACAGCGGCTACATCTGTGGCAGTGACGGCACGTGGTGGTAGCGGCCCCCCATCTGCGAAGCCGCGCGTGAGCAGGGCCGCGTGTTGCGATCCGTAGATTCGTGTATCCGCATATACGAACACACGGATATGCAAGGGTGGCCCGGTCGTTGCTCGTAGGGGTGGGTGTTGTGCTCATGGAAACCGCATATTGTTGCGTACGAGCGCTTTTCAGTGATGAAGGCGCTGATGGGTTAGACCGTTGGTTCGTCTCCTGCGAAACTTGTTTCGGCGGGCGACAGAGGGTTCCGTGTGTTCGAGGCGTTCCGTGGGGCGAGCTTGGGATTCTCGTCGAGGGCCGTCCCTCTCGAGGTCGTACCCCGTGCGCAAGTCATCGACGGTGAATCGGTATCAACGACTGCAACGGTGGGGCGAGAGTGGAGTAGGTCGAACCAGTCCGAGAGGGGCTCGAGCCGCCAGCGGGTGTCGAGCAGGCCACCGACCACAAGGATGGGAGGTCTGTCCGCATCCAGAGGTGGGGCCGTGGCTCGGGCCAGGTTGTGGGCCTGCTTCGGATGTCGCAGGGTACGTGAACTGTCTTCGTTCCCAGGCCTTTCAAGGCTTGGCGGGAGAGAGGCCGCATGCCGGCGGTGAACGACGTCGGTACGCCGTGTGCGGGAAAAGCCGCATGCACGGATTGACGGGTGGCAGGAGCTGGAAACGGAGCACCTGGTCACGGCGGCGAAGAGGAACAGTCGAGCGGGAAACCGTTCTGCTCATGGTGGCTTCGCGATAGTGACAAGATCGTCGGCATAGGTCCCGTCGCCGTTGATCCGGCGGTGCCGGACGTGGGGGCGGGTCGTGCATTGATGAATGCACTGCTTCAGCGATCGGAGGGGCGTGACGTCGCTGGCATTCGGTTGGTGCAGACGGCGTACAACTACCGGTCTTTCTCCCTGTACGCCGAGCTCGGCTTCGTTGTGCGTGAGTTGTCGACCGTCTTCCAGGGAACGCCACGCGGGTCCGCGATTCCCGGCGCTGTCGTGCGGCGGCGACACCGGTCGAGTTCTTCGGGCTACTGTGTGGTGTGGATCTGACGGTCGTAGAAATGGTTTCGGTTCCGACTCCCTTGTCTCGCGGCGGTGAAAGGACCCGCACCGCGGGGGTGTGCGGCCGACGTTCTGGTGTCGTCGTCAGCCGACTGACGTAGGTGCGTGATTTCCTTATGCTGGGCGGTCAGTCAGGCGATGGCTTGTGCGCGGTTGTCGGTGAGTTCGTCGATCGTGCCGGTGATCTGGGTGAGTCGCTGCTGAGTGCGAGGTTGTCGACCTTGAGTCGCAAGATCTGCGCGTCGCGGAGATTCGGGATTCTCCCGGTCTTGCACACATTCAATCCGAAGCTAGCCGAGCCCGTGCACTTAACCGGCACTGAGCCATTCGGCATTAGACGGCATCCAATATAATAACGGCGTGGTGGCGCCTGAGCTGGCGGAGGCCCTCCGGAAGATGAAACTGACCCTGGGCGAATCCGGCAGTATTGCGTGCGCTACAAGAAGATCGGCTTGGCACCCTTCGCGGGAACGGTCAGCTCCATTGACGAACGGCTGCGGTGATCTGCGCAAGGTTGACGTCGAGTGTTTCGGCGACGGTGATGATGTCGGGGGTTGTCGTTCCGAGGGGAATTCGTTTTTCGCGTGTCCGGTACATCAGATCCGCGGAATGAGCTCTGATGGGGCGACCGAGCATCCCGGTCAATTGCTGACCGGCTCAGGCGCAGTACTCCTGAATCAGCGGATCGACGGCGGTGGCGGCGCTGACCTCCGTCGCACGCTCGAGCCACCATGGGTTCGTAGTCTTCCCGCCAATACCGCATCCAGGGTGCTCGTCCGGTGGTACGTCTGGCATCGCGGATCCGTCAGAGCCGTTTCGTACCGCGGAGTATTTGGACGAGTGGTAGCGATGATCCTGTCAGGCCGACGCTGAGGCGGGGGTGGAAGACGCTGATGTTGCCGAGGACGATGTAGCGGGCGCCGTTGTCCCGCCATTGGGCGAGTTTGTCGAGGATGTCGGTGGGGGTGCCGGTGAGGAGGGCTTCGCTGACGAGGGACGGCGGGACGCGCCGTGCGTAGTCGAGGGCGGTTCTCTCGTCGATGGTGTGGGGGAGCAGGTCCTGGGCGCCGGTGAAGTCGGGACCGAGGGGGTGTTCGACGCCGTGGCGGGCCCAGACGTGGGCGGGAGCGCACAGGGCGAAGACCCGGGCGGGGACGGAGTTGATCATCTCGTCGACCTGGGCGTTGGTGCGGGCGGTGAGGATGAAGAAGAACGCGGCCGGGAGGACGGCATTCGGGTCGCGGTCGGCGTTGTCCGCGGCGGCCCGGATGGTGTCGAGTTTCTCGGCGTACTCCTTCGGTGTTTGGGCGTAGCTGGGGAGCCAGGCGTCGGCGTGGCGGCCGGTGATGCGGAGCATCCGCGGTCCGTGTGCGGCGACCCAGATCGGGGGCCGGGTCCCTTTGTGGGGTGGGATGTCGAAGACGGCGTCGCGGAGCGGGAAGAATTCCGAGTCCCGGGTGACGGGTGTGCCGCCGGAGTTCCACAGGGCGCGGATGGTGGCGAGGGCTTCGGCGAACCGTCCGACCGGCTGGGACCAGTCGACGCCGTAGGGCTCGTTGCCTTCGCGCTCGCCGGGCCCGAATCCGAGGATGGCGCGGCCGCGGCTGAGTAGGTGGAGGGTGGCGGCGGCTTGGGCGGTGACGGCGGGGTTGCGCCGGCCGGCGTCGGTGACGCCGATACCGAGCCGGAGGCGGGCGAGGCGGTTGTGGGCGGCGAGGTAGCCGAGAGTGGTCCAGGGCTCGTAGAACGCGTCTGCTCTCGGGATGATTTTGGCTACGCCGGTGTATGTGGGTTTCCAGATCGAGGCGGGTATGAGGCTGTTGAGGTGGTCGGGTATCCACATCGAATCGGCGCCGCCGGCGATCGCGTGTGCGCGGGTGTTGCGCAACAACAGGTCCGGGGTGAAGCGGGGGTGGACGCCGGGTTCCATCAGTCCGGTCTTGATGCTGTTCATGGTTGTGCCTCCGGTTCGGTTACGGGGTGGGTGGTGCGGAGTGCGGCGGTGAGTTTGGCGTCGGCGAGCTCGAGGAGCGGTGGGAGCGCGTGGGTGTCGATGTCGAGGTAGGTGCACATCTGGTCGTCGTCGACGCCCGCGTCGCGTAGCCGTAGCGCGAGGGAGTAGGGCTGGGGCAGGCGCCGTAGCGCCTGCTCGCGGGGCGTGAGTGGAGGAGTCATGGATTCAGGATGTGTTCGCCGGGCAGGGTGGGGTGGCGTAGTTGGCTACTCCAGTTCGTGACCACGATCGGGAGGGGGCTGATCGCCGGTGATGATCGCGCCGAGGTCTCCGCGGCCGGAGACACCGGTTCTCTGGGCGGCACGGTGGAGGTGTCCTTCCACGGTGCGGACGGAGAGGGTCATTTTCTCGGCGATCTGCTTGTTCGACAGTCCCTGGGCGGCGAGGGTGATGACCTCACGTTGCCGGCCGGTCAGCGGCGATGGCTGTTGGGCCTCGCGGAGGGCAGGTGTATCGGCGCCGCCGCAAGCTTCGGCGAGACGTTGGGCGCGGGCTGTGGCGGTCAGGGCGGATCCGTTGCAGCCTCTGCGGCGGTAAACGGTGGCGGCGTGCGCGGCGGCGTCCATGGCGGCCAGCAGGTCGCCCATTTCCTCAAATCGGTCAGAGGCGTCACTGAGACCGACCGGGTCGCGAGTGGCCAACGCTGAGGCGTGCCGGGCTGCGGCTGTGGCTCGTGGCCCTTCGACCCAGTCGGCGAGGACTTGGAGCCGCTCGGCCGTTGTCGGGTCTCCGAAGCGGGTGGCGGTATCCAGGCAGACCACCTCCCGCTGAAACTGATCATGTTGTGCGGCAAAGTCAGCGGCTTGTCGTGCCGTATCGATTGCAGTTGATATTGCGCCCTCGGCGGCAGCTACCCACGCCGCCGCGAGGAGGCGCTCGGACTCGACAAACGTGAAGGACGGATGGCGTCGGGAGGTCGCGGCCTGGAGTACTTCCGTGGCTGCCGGACCGTTGCCGCTCAGCGCGAGTGCGTGGATGAGGACGAGCGAATAGCGGTACCAGTAGCCGGTCGAATCGCTCTCCTCGTATTCATCAGCTAGTCCTTCACGGAGGTATTTGGTGGCGCGCGCTGCGCGACCCGTCCCCAAAACCGCCATCCCCATGATCGCGGTACTCATCGAATGCATTCGACCATGCAGGTCGCTGCATTCTCGAAATGTCCGCTCGGCCGCGCCCATCGCTTCATGTACGTATCCGGCCAAGAGAAGCGTGACGACGTGAAATTCGGCGAGAGCGATTGTCTGGTAGGTGACTTCCGGAGCGTGTGCGGCGAGTTTGTATCCGGCTTCAGCAATACGTACCGCCTCCGCCACCCTGCCGCAGTCTCCGAGCGCGATGATCAAACCCCACGTGGCCATCATGGCGGGGAGACCGGGCAGGATCGTGCGGTCGACAGACGCCATCGTGGTGATCGCGGGCCCTGGCTGTGCCGACATGGCAAGGTGAAGACACCGGATCGGGGCAAGGTTTTGCAGCTTTGACGGCTCGAGGTCGTGCAGTGCTGTCGTAACAACGTTGGCCGATTCCTGGGGGCGTCCCAGCGGAAAGAGCAGAATGATCGCCCGAAGCGTCACCAAGCGGGATAGGTCTGCGTTCGGTAGTGCCGGCGTGGATGGTGCGGCTGCCAGAACTTCTTCTGCTTCCTCTGCGCGGTTGAGCACGGCCAACGCATGCGCTCGGATCATGATCAGTTCAATGCCAGCACCGGCGGCGATGCTCTCGTTCGCCAATCGTTCGGCCAGCGGAAAGTCGGACAGTGTCATCGCGGCGGCCGCCGCCCGGCTGTACAGATCAGGATTCGCGACTAGATCGGAATTCAGCCAGAGAGCCGCTCGTCGGACGGTGTCCCTGGAATCAACTTCCGGGGTAGCGGTCAACGCGACCGCGATCTCGCCGCTCAGTCGCTGCAATCGGAGCGGTCCCCACCGGGCACGGCGAACCTCTCCGTATAACGGGTGGGCGAGGCGAGCGCTCAGGGTTCCCTCGCTGTCGCTAATGACAATGAGCCCCCGCTTTTCAGCCTCCTCTGCTGCCTCTCGATCGGTGACCCGGCACAGCGTGGTTGTTTCAAGAGGCTCGGAGAGTGAGACGACGTCGACCACATCGCCGATGGGAGCCGGGAGGCGGCCGATCTGTTGTTCGATCAGTTCGGCCAGGGTTTCCGATACCACTGGGTGACCGGCCCATCTCCACAGCCCGGAACGCTCGCGTATCCGCCCGTCCGTCAGTTCCCGTTCTAGCACGTGCCGTAAGTACAAGACATTGCCTCGTGTCAGCTTCCACATACGCGCTGCCAGTTCGGATTCGACAGACCCGCCGAGGACTTCGCGTAGTAGCGTCTCGGTTTCGACCAGTGACAGCGGCTGTAATTCCAGACGCTGCAGGTACCTCTCTTTCCACAGGGCATTGACCGCATCCGGGCAAGGCTCGCCGGTACGGATTGTCACCACGACCTTGGCGAGCCGTCGCTGGACCAACTGGAGGACCACAAATGCGGACAGGTCGTCGAGTAGATGTGCGTCGTCGACCCCAATCACGACCTTCGTTCCAGGTGCAGCCGCAGTGAGGTGACTGATGACGTTGCGGACGACGAGCATCGGGGCGCCGGCGATGTCGCCGGTCCATTCGGCGAAGGCCCCAAGGGGCAGAGCCCGTGCGGATGCCGTCGCTCTTACCCATCGCGACACCCATCGCCCCGAGCGGATCAGGTGGATCGATTCTTGGGCGAGCCGACTCTTACCCACGCCCGCACTCCCCGCGATCACGATTCCGCCGTAACCGTTGGCTCCGGTCACAGCGGCGTTGATCAGGCGTAATTCCTCTGTACGTCCAATCAGTGGCCAGATCCCTGTGACGGACCGGTCAGCCGGTGTTGATGGATGTCCCGCGCCCATGCCGGTTCAGTCTCCGGTGAGGGTGCCGCCGAGGTCGTCGCGACCGGTGAGACCGGTTTTGCGGGAGGCTCGGTAGAGGTGCCCCTCGACGGCGCGGACCGATACGGTCAGTTTCTCGGCGATCTGTGGGAGCGCTCGTGCGGATGCGGTGGCGCGTGCCCATCGTGGCACCCACCGTCCGGGACGGATGTTGGCAATTGCGTCGTCGGCGAGTCGGCTCTTGCCCACCCCTGGAGGTCCGGCGATCACGACTCCGCCGTCACCGCCGGCTCCGGTCACGGCGGTATTGATCAGGCGCAGTACCTCCTCGCACCTGACCAATGGCCAGACTCTCGCCATGACCTCATCGTATGCACCAACCGGCGGGAAAATCGACCACTTGGTCTGATAATGATCACCGAGGTTCCCGTCGGCGACGTGCCGGCTGGGCGCGTGTGTGGTCAGCCGGCCCCTCTGCGATATTCGCCGATCGCTGACCGCGACCAATCCCGTCGACGCGGTCAGCGCAACGTTCCGTCGATCGGAGCGCTCAGTGATAGGTTCCCGGTTCGGCATCAGTCCAGACGGACGTCGGTAGGTCGAGGCATGGGTTTGTTCGGCCCGGTGTCGGACTTCCGGTTGGCCCACAGCACCCGGCTGAGTATTGCCGGGGTCATGAGCGAGGTTGGGGTGTCGAGAAGGCTGATGACACGCAGGAATGCGGTTCCGACTCGGGGGTCGGTCATAGCGGCACGGTGGATGCGGGCGACATAGGCATTGGCGGCCCTGGCTCGTGCGGTGCGTTTGCCTTCGATGAAGGGCATGCGGAGGTCGCTGTTACAGGTCATGTCCCAGGCGTGGTCGAGGGTTGGTCTGGTGGCGCGTAGGAACCGGTCGGTCACGCGGTTGCGGTCTGGAAGCAGGCATTGCCGCAGGGTGAGTGCTTCGAGGGCTGCGACGCTCATTCCTTGTCCGTAGATGGGGTTGAAGCTGCAGATGGTGTCGCCGAAGGGGATGTATCCGGTGGGTAGTTGGGTGGGGTTGAAATGTCGGCGTACCGTGCTGGGCACGCGGTAGCGGACACCGTCGTCAATCGGTTCAGCTGTCGAGATCAGGTCACCGAGGTCGGGCGTGTGAAGGGATGCGGCAAAAGCGGCGAATCCCGCTGCATCCAAGGGCGGTTCGTCGTCACCGTATCCGGCGAGGGTGATGATCCAGGTGCCGTTTTCCTGCGCGAGTGCGAGTCCTCCGCGAGGGAGGGTGGGGGTGGCGCCGATACCGATGCCGAGGTCGCCGTCGATGTGGGTTGGTTCGCGCCGGTAGTGGCGGGTGGCGTAGGCGAGGTGGATGGATAGTTTCTCTTCCTCCGGCCGGGGATAACCGAGGGGTTCGAGCCAGCCCTGACCGCTGGAGCTTCGACCCGATGCGTCGACGATCAGATCGGCGTCGATCGTGGCGTCTTCGGTTTGGTGTGATTTGCCGTTCAGGGCGAGTCCGGTGACGGCATGACGTCGGGGGTCGGTGATGATGCCGGTGGCGGCGCAGTGGTCGATGAATTTCACGTTGGGTAGCGCGCGCACGAGGTTGCGGAGGTGCCATTCGATCAGGGGTCGGCTGGCGAGCAGCAGGTGGACTCCCGATTTGCTTTTGGCCCAGCGGTGTCCGTCGAAGACCCACCGGAACTCTGATTGGCCGTCGCCAGTCGGGGCCCCGAGTTCTAGGAGGCTGGCGGTGAATCCGGGGAACAGCTCCTCCATGGCCACTCGGCCTCGTGCGGTCAACGCGTGGGCGTGACGGGCCTGCGGCGCACAGCGCCTCGTGACGGGGATCTCGGGCAACCCGTCGCGTTCCACAACGGTCACCCGGCCGAAGCCTTCGCTGAGCACCCGCGCGGCGAGGAGTCCGCCGATGCCGGCGCCGATCACCACCGCGTGGGAGTTCGGTGTTGTGTTCATATCAACCATCTGCTTTCGAATTGAAGTGCTGGTGTCGCCCTGTGTGGCCCTGCGTCGCGCCCGCCCGCCATGGCGACGATCGTTGGGTGGAAGGGTGAACAGGACAAGCATCGGGCTGTGCGGGCGACTGGGAAGGAGTAGTTGACTACCCCAGTTGTCGGCAACTTTGCACACTCCACTCGAGTCGACCAGAGCGCGGTACAGCGGAGCTAGAGATGGAGGCATGGCTGCGACCGGTATTTGATTGCAGACATCACAGCGAACGGCTGCCCGTTCGCTGGAAGGAAGTAGCTCGATCTTGTTGTATTCCAATTCGTTTCGGGTGGCGCGGGGGGTCCGGTGTCGTGTAGAGACACCCGGCGGGTGTTCAAGGTGTTTTCCGAGGGGTATGAGCCGCATCAGTACCGGGAGTGGTTGTTGGGTGCGGTGTCGAACCTTCTCGGTGACACTCTGGTGATCGCCTCGGCCGGGTTGTTGCGGCAGGGTGGGCAGGCGTGGGTGGAGGTGTCGGTTCCGGAGACCCTGCACGACGGGCGTACGGGGTTCTGCTATCGCCCGAATTTATTGGCGGCGACGTCGTTGGACGGGAGTTTGGCGACCACGTATGGGCGGACGGTGACGGCGACGGTGTGCGATAACACGATGGCGATCGCACTGGGGCAGGCGCGGGGGCAACAGGTGAAGTCGGTACAGCAGGTATTCGGGTTTGCGGATCGAGCAGGCGCGGCAGGCGCTGAGCTTGGTGGAGGAGACCGCTGACGAGTTCACGGAGACGCTGCGGCACCTGTTTTCGGTGATGGTGAGGGATCGGCAGTGGTGTGAGTTCCTGGACGCCTGGCACCCGATGCCCGAGCAGGCTGGGCGGGCGCGGACCATCGCTACCAGGGTGCGGGAGGAGCTGGTGGAGATGTACCGCAGCGATGCCCGCGCCGGCCTGTGGCGGGGGACGGTGTTCGGGGTGGTGCAGGCGGTGAATACGTGGGCGCATCACATGCAGTCGGTGAAGGGTGCCCCGCGCGCTGAGCGGAATCAGGAGGGGGGGGCGATCTCGGGGCGTTTTGACAAGCTCGACGCCGCCGTGGTGAGCACCCTCGGAAGGTCCTCACGGCCTGATCCCACCCGCCAGATCACGGCCCGCACCCGATCCCCGGGGTGCGGGCCGTTCGGCTGTGATGGGGCTGTGACGTGGTGTTCTGTCATGTTGTGGGGCTGTGATCCGCCGGCAGTGGGTGCCGACGACCTGTGCGGGTGGGGCCGGCGCGAGGTTCACGGGGCTGCGTGAGCCCGTTTCCAATCATGTTTTGAATAGTGTTGAGTGACAACATGTTTCGGTAATCAGTTGCAGTGATACTTTTTTCAAAGTTAATGCACATCTAGATCAGATTGATTTCTGTAAATTATTGCAAAGCAACAGATTTAGAGTCTTTCTAGTTAAGAGATAGTTGTGAGGGGAGTTGCGGGGTGGATGGTATGATGTGGGGTATGACGGCGAGAGTGTGGTGCAGAGAGCTGGCG